>CAYXRS010000053.1:0-21066 GCA_964467195.1 uncultured Gemmatimonadaceae bacterium | reverse complement strand
ACTCCCATACGAGCTCACCGCGCGTGAAGGGCGGGGTGGGGCGTTACCGGTCCGCATGTCCGGTATGACCGCAGGAGAGGAGATTCATGGTTCAGGCAATTGATCTTTCGGGACTCGTCCGTCCGCAGCTAGTCGAAGCAACGAAGCGCGAGGACAACCCCAACATCGCCGAGTTTCGTCTGCAGCCGCTCGAACGTGGCTTCGGGCACACACTCGGCAATGCGATGCGCAGGATGCTGCTGTCGTCCCTCCGCGGATCGGCGGTGTGGGCATTCCGTATCGACGGCGTGCTTCACGAACACCAGACCATCCCTGGCGTGGTCGAGGACGTACATCAGATCATTGGCAATCTCAAGCAGCTCACTCTGGCGCTCGCCGATGATGTGGATGAGACGATCATCCGCATCCACAAGTCGGAGGCGGGTCCTGTGACGGCGGCCGATATTCAGGAGTCCGGCGCGGTGTCGGTGATCGACCGGTCGCAGCACCTGTTCACGCTTCAGGACGAGCGCGAAATCAACGTGGAACTGTACGTGAACAAGGGGCGCGGCTATGTGGAGGCAGATCAGCACCCGCTCGATCGCGGTCTGCCAGTGGATCTCGTCCGCGTCGATTCGATCTACAATCCGGTGCGGCGGGCCAACTTCGCCGTATCGGAGACCCGCGTAGGACAGCGCACGGACTACGACAGGCTCGCACTCACCGTCGAGACCAACGGCACGCTTTCCCCCGAGGAGGCCGTGAGCTACGCAGCGGCACTGTCGCAGACGCACTTCCAGTACTTCGCCGGTTTTGGCTCGCACGTGCAGGGCGTGGTCACTGGCGGAGGCGACGGCGCCGGTGACTCGCAGCGGCTGTTGTCGCTGTTCAAGACACCGATCGACGAGCTCGAGCTGTCGGTTCGTTCGGTGAATTCGCTCAAGAACTCGGATATTCGTTCGGTTGGCGACCTGGTGCGGCAGACGGAGAGCCAGATGCTCCAGGTCAAGAACTTCGGCAAGAAGTCGCTTCAGGAGATCGCGGATCTGTTGGAGCGTGAGGGTCTGAACTTCGGCATGCGATACGAGGAGACTGCCGAGGGAGTGCGGGTGCTCGACTGGGGCACGCCGCCAAGCCGCGCCGCCGCGAACGCGCCGGACGAGGAGGAGTAACGGTCCCATGCGTCACCGCAAAGCCGGGCGTCAGCTGCGCCGCACGAGCGAGCAGAAGCTGGCACTGATGCGCAATCTCGCCTCATCGCTCATCGAGCACGAAGCGATCGAGACAACCGAGGCGAAGGCAAAGGAGCTGCGTCCGTTCGTCGAGAAGCTGATCACCAAGGCGAAGGAAGGGACGCTGCATTCCCGCCGGCTCGCCGTTAGGCACATCCAGAAGCGGGAGACCGCCGACAAGCTGTTCCAGGAGATCGGTCCGCGGTACGCCGCGCGGCCAGGAGGATACACGCGCATTCTCAAGACCGGCCACCGTCAGGGTGACGGCGCGGAGATGGCGCGCATCGAGCTGGTGGAGAGCTGACCATGGCAGCCAATCATCGCTGTTACGTCTGCGGCAAAGGCGTGGCGTTCGGGAACAACGTCTCGCACGCCAACAACCGGACAAGACGTGTCTGGCGTCCCAACCTTCAGGTCGCGCGTATTCTGGTGGATGGCAAGGTCACCAGGGTGAAGGTCTGTACCCGCTGCTTGAACGCGGGCAAGATCCAGCGTGCTCCGCGCGGCTCTCAAGTCGCGTGACGGCGCACTGCTCGACGTTGAACAGGGAGCCGATGTCGGGCTCCCTGTTTTCACATGAAGCGGCTCGGTTCGGATGGTCGGTCGCGAGAGAGTCGGCCGTCGGCGAAACGGAGGTCGGTCTGGGAAGGCAGGCGATTCCTCCGCGAGAACAGCCGATAGGCGGCGCACCCCTGCTCCCTGGCCCCTCTCCGACCTAGCCCATGCCCACTGCCCTGATCACCGGCATTACCGGCCAGGACGGCTCCTATCTTGCCGAGCTGCTGCTCGAGAAAGGGTACCGCGTGGTCGGTGTCGTGCGGCGGAGCTCGACCACGCCGTACGAGCGCATCGCCCACCTGATCGACCGCGTCGAGCTCGTTTCCGCTGATCTCCTCGACCAACACTCGCTGGTTGATGCCATTGCGCACGCCGAGCCGCAGGAGATCTACAACCTCGCCGCGCAGAGCTTCGTGCAGACGTCCTGGAGCCAACCGGTGCTGACCGGGGAGTTCACTGCCATCGGCGTGACTCGCATGCTCGAGGCGGCTCGCAAGGCTGCCCCGCGAGCGCGCTTCTACCAGGCGAGTTCCAGCGAAATGTTCGGCAAGGTGGTCGAGACGCCGCAGCGCGAATCGACCCCGTTCTATCCGCGCAGCCCTTATGGCGTTGCGAAGGTTTACGGCCACTGGATCACGGTGAACTATCGGGAGAGTTACGGACTGTACGCGGTGTCGGGAATACTCTTCAACCATGAGAGTCCGCGACGCGGTCTCGAGTTCGTGACGCGTAAGGTCACCGATGCCGTGGCCCGCATAAAGCTTGGGGGGCAGGGCGAGCTCCGGTTGGGCAACCTGGACGCACGACGGGATTGGGGGTTTGCCGGCGACTACGTGGATGCCATGTGGCGGATGCTGCAACAGGACAGGCCAGAGGATTACGTCATCGGTACGGGGGAAACATGGGCCGTTCGTGACCTCTGTCGCATCGCCTTCGAGGCTGCCGGGTTGGATTACGAACAGTACGTGGTTCAGGATCCGCGGTTCTTCCGGCCTGCGGAAGTGGACCTGCTGGCGGCGGATGCAACCAAGGCACGGACGAATCTGGGGTGGACGCCCACGGTGAGCTTTCCTGAGCTGGTACGCATGATGGTCGCCTCCGACCTCGACAGGCATCGCGGCGGTCAGTGACTGATGCGCGCGCTCGTAACTGGCGGGTCCGGCTTCGCTGGTCAGTGGCTCTGTCGTGAGCTCCTCAGGCAGGGCTGGGAGGTGACCGGAACGATGCTTGGCGACGTGGTGGAGCCGGGTGCGCTGGGGCTCGACGAGCGCCGCTCCATGCGCTGGGTGCGCACCGACGTTCGTCGTCATGAGGATGTCTGCCGTGCGCTCGACGAAGCCCGGCCCGACGTCGTTTTTCACCTGGCGGGAGTGGCCTTCGTCCCGGCGGCCGCCGCTGACCCTGGTACTGCGCTCGACGTAAATGCGGGAGGCGCGGCGCGGCTACTGGGCGAGGTGCGCCGCCGTCGTCGCGCAGGTATTCTCGATCCCCTCCTGTTGGTCGTAGGCAGCGGTGAGCAGTATGGGCGGCACGAACCCGACGAACTGCCGCTCAACGAGTCAGCTGATCAGCGTCCGATCTCCGTCTATGCGGCCAGCAAGTGTGCCCAGGAGATCATCGCTCTGGAGGCCTGGCGGAGCGAGGGCGTCCGGGTCGTAATGACTCGCAGCTTCAGTCACTCTGGAGCCGGACAGGAAGCCAGATTCCTTCTGCCGGCGCTCGTCTCACGCGCGCTCGGGCTGCGAGGGGCGTGGCGCGCCGAGCTTCGTGTCGGCAATACCATACCCGTACGCGATTATCTTCACGTGGCTGACGTTGCCCGCGCGTACGTGCTGCTCGGCGAGCGAGGGCGGGCGGGGGAGGCGTATAATGTGGCCAGCGGCATCGGATGCGACGTGGAAACGCTCGCCCGTCGCGTTCTTGCCCTTGCCGGGGTAGACGCAACCTTGGTGACGGACCCTGAGCTGGTTCGCCCCGTGGATCTGCCCGCGCTCGTCGGCGATCCCGCCAAGCTTCGCCTGGAAACCGCCTGGGCTCCCGAGCGCGATCTGGACTCCATCATTCACGATCTGATTCGTGCCACGGCGCACTGACCTCCACCGCATTCTCATCGTCGGGTCCGGGCCGATCGTGATCGGCCAGGCCGCCGAGTTCGATTACTCCGGCACGCAGGCCGTCAAGGCGCTCCGGGAAGAGGGGTACGATGTGATCCTCGTCAACTCCAATCCGGCCACGATCATGACCGACCCGGAGTTCGCGGACCGCACCTACATCGAACCGGTCACGCCGGAATTCGTCGAGCTGGTGATCGAGCGCGAACGGCCCGATGCGCTTCTGCCCACGATGGGTGGGCAGACGGCGCTCAACGTGTCACTGTCGCTGGCGGACTCGGGTGTGCTGGCCAGGTACGGCGTAGAGCTGATCGGCGCGGATGCCCGCGCGATCCGCCTTGCCGAGGATCGCGAGCTGTTCGCCGATGCGATGCGTCGGATCGGTCTGCGCGTACCGACCGGCGGCATAGCGCGATCCTGGGACGAGGCCGTCACGTTGAGCGAGCGGATCGGTTTTCCCGCGATCATCCGCCCGTCATTCACGCTTGGTGGCACGGGGGGCGGCATCGCCTACAACCGCGGCGAGTACGAGGACTCGGTTCGTCGGGGACTCGAGCTATCCCCGGTTGGGCAGGTCCTGATCGAGCGAAGCGTACTTGGCTGGAAGGAGTTCGAGCTCGAGGTAATGCGCGATCATGCGGACAACGTCGTGATCGTGTGCTCCATCGAAAACCTGGACCCCATGGGCGTCCACACCGGAGATTCGATCACTGTAGCTCCGGCGATGACGCTCACCGATCGCGAGTACCAGCAGATGCGGGATGCCGCCATTGCGATCATTCGGGAGATCGGCGTGGCCGCCGGCGGCTGCAACATCCAGTTTGCCGTCAATCCGCGCGACGGTGAGATGCTCGTAATCGAGATGAACCCTCGCGTGTCGCGGTCCTCGGCGCTCGCCTCCAAGGCAACCGGCTTCCCGATTGCGCGCATCGGCACGAAGCTCGCCGTGGGGTATCGACTCGACGAGATCCCGAACGACATCACTCGCACTACGCCCGCGTCCTTCGAGCCGGTGCTCGACTACGTCGTCGTCAAATGCCCGCGATTCGCGTTCGAAAAGTTCGCGTCCGCCAATCCGTATCTCACCACGCAGATGAAATCGGTGGGAGAATCGATGGCCATCGGCCGGACGTTCAAGGAGGCGCTTCAGAAAGGACTGAGGGCGTTGGAGGCAGGACGCTCCGGCTGGACGATCGGTGCGACCCTCGCCGAGGACCGTCTCGCCGACGAGACGCTGGAGACGCTGCAGGGAGCACTGCGGCAGCCGACGGCGGAGCGGATCTACCAGGTGAAGCATGCATTCTTGCGCGGGCTCACGGTGGACGAGATCCACGAGCTGACGGCAATCGATCCGTGGTTCCTCTCGCAGCTGAAAGAGCTGATCGTCGCCGAGCGGGAGTACGCGGTGACCGAAGTGGATGCCGATGGGCTGCGGGACATGAAACGGCTCGGCTTCTCGGACAGGCAGCTGGCAGCGCTGCGCGGGGAAACGGAGGAGACCGTTCGCCGGCGCCGTTGGGAGATAGGCGTCCGGCCGGTATACAAGATGGTCGACACGTGTGCGGGCGAGTTTCCGTCGGCAACCCCGTATCTGTACAGCTGCTATGATGAGGAGGATGAAGCGCCGCGAAGCGGACGGCGGTCGGTAATGATTCTGGGCAGTGGTCCGAACCGCATCGGGCAGGGCGTCGAATTCGACTACTGCTGCGTGCGCGCCGTGCTCGCGCTGCGCGACCAGGGTTTCGAGACGATCATGGTGAACTCGAATCCCGAGACGGTGTCCACGGACTTCGACATCTCGGACAAGCTCTACTTCGAGCCGCTCACGCTCGAGGACGTGCTGGAGATCGTGGAGAGAGAGCAACCCGTTGGCGTCATCGTGCAGCTTGGTGGCCAGACTCCGCTCAAGCTCACGCGGCCGCTGGAGGCGGCAGGTGTCCGTATTTTGGGAACGCCGCCCGATGCCATCGACACCGCGGAAGATCGCCGCCGGTTCGAGGCGATCGCTCGAGAGATGGGCATCGCGCAGCCGCCTAGCGGAACGGCGACGAGCGTGGCTGAGGCGGTGGTCATCGCCACTCGCATCGGATACCCGGTGCTGGTGCGACCGTCGTACGTGCTTGGCGGCCGGGCGATGCAGATCATCTACGATCAGAGCTCCCTTCGCGACTACTTCGTGACTGCCTTTGCCGTCTCGGAGGACCGGCCCGTTCTCATCGATCGCTTCCTGGAGGACGCCTACGAGGTGGATGTCGACGCGATCTCGGATGGAGAGCGGGTCGTGATTGGCGGACTCATGCAGCACATCGAGGAGGCCGGAATACACTCCGGCGACTCGGCGAGCGTGCTTCCCCCCTACATTATCGGCGAGAGCGACCTTCAGTCGATGCGTGAACACACCGTGGCGCTGGCGCGCAAGCTCGGTGTCGTGGGGTTGATCAACGTTCAGTACGCGATCAAGGATGCGGTGGTATACGTTCTGGAGGTGAATCCGCGCGCCAGCCGAACGATTCCGTACGTCTCGAAGACCATCGGTGTGCCCCTCGCCTCTATCGCTGCTCGCGTGATGCTTGGCGAGTCGCTCGCTGACATCGGCTTCACCGAGGAGATCAACCCTCCATACGTAACAGTGAAGGAGGCGGTATTCCCGTTCAACAAGTTCCGTGAAGCGGATCCGGTTCTCGGACCGGAGATGCGTTCGACCGGCGAAGTGATGGGGATCTCCGATTCGTTCGGGAGCGCGTTCGCCAAGGCACAGCTTGCCGCCGAGAACGGGCTGCCGCTGACAGGCAGCATCCTGGTGACTGTGAACGATCGCGACAAGACGGCGGTGGCGCCCATCGTACGCCGTTTCCACGAGCTTGGCTTCCGGGTGCTCGCCACCACCGGCACGTCCTCGTTTCTTCGTGCCCGGGGCATCCCCGCGGAGCCGGTATTCAAGGTTCACGAGGGCAGGCCGAATGGTATCGATCTGCTCGTGAACGGCGACGTGCAGCTGTTGATCAACACACCACTGGGCAAGCACTCGCAGCGTGACGACTACAGCATGCGTCAGGCCGCGGTGGCGCGCCGAATAGCCTACACCACTACGCTATCGGCGGCTGCCGCGGCGTGCGATGCGATAATTTCGCTGCGGTCGCGGCCGCAGCGCGTGAGATCACTTCAGGAATGGCACGAGCTTGCGCGCGGCGGCGGCGAGCCGCTTGCCACAGCACCGCCAGCGCCGCCAGAAGCGGTTCAGGCGGACTAAGGTCGCGTTTTCGAAACCCGGATCCAGTCACCCGGCCCAAACATGCCCGTTCCCTTGCTCGATCTGCGCGCGCAGCACGCGAGAATTCGTGAAGAGGTTCTGCCTGGACTGCTGCAGCTAATCGAGGACCAGCTTTTTATCCTGGGCGAGCCGGTGGAGCGACTCGAACAGCAGATCGCCGAGCTCTCGTCAACCCGTTTCGCAATCGGGTGCGCGAACGGCACGGACGCGCTCCTGCTCGCATTTCGCGCACTGGACATTGGCCGCGGTGATGAGGTCGTGACGACGCCATTCACCTTCTTCGCAACGGCGGGAACCATCCACAACGTGGGTGCGATGCCGGTGTTCGTCGACATTGACGAGAGAACGTACAACATCGATTCGGAAGCCGCCGCCGTCGCCGTGACGTCGCGCACCAAAGCTATCGTTCCTGTCGACCTGTTCGGACAGATGGCTCCGCTGGAGCGAATTGCGGCAACGATACCGGGCGTCCCCATCGTAGAGGATGCCGCGCAGGCCATCGGTGCCCGTCGCAGCATCGACGGCAAATGGGTGATGGCGGGGGAACGCGCGACCATTGGCACCTTCAGCTTCTTCCCGTCCAAGAATCTGGGTGGCTACGGTGATGGCGGCATGATGGTCACACAGGACGAGGCGCTGGCGGGGCGGCTCAGGCGATTGCGCGTTCACGGCGGCTCCGTCCAGTACTTTCACGACGAAGTCGGCTTCAACAGCCGACTCGACGCGCTCCAGGCGGCCGTTCTGCTGGCAAAGCTGCGGCACCTCCAGGATTGGAGTGAGAAGCGGCGCGCAAACGCCCGCTATTACGACGAGCTTTTCGCCGGTATTCCTGAAGTGACGACGCCGGTCGTTGATCCGGCCAATGAGTCCATCTTCAATCAGTACACGCTTCGGGTCGAGCGCCGGGCCGAGCTCCAGGCACACCTCAAGGTGCGGGGCATCGGCAACGCCATCTACTATCCGCTTCCACTGCACCTGCAGCCCTGCTTCGCGTATCTCGGCTACCGCCAGGGGAGCTGCCCGGTGGCGGAGCGGGCGGCGGAAGAGGTCCTCTCGATACCGGTCTATCCGGAACTGACGCTAGGACAGCAGGATGAGGTCGGGGACGCCATTCGGTCTTTCTATGCCGGGTAAGACCATTTAGTGGCGACGTCGGCGGTATGAATGGTAGCACACTATCGGTAGCGGCCCGGTCGTTGCCGTGAATCGAAGGCTGACATAACTTTAACTGTTTGTAATGCCGGGGCATGCGCGTCCTTCTGATGGACTCTTGCCGCCGATGCCTGCATCCACTCGTATTCTTTGAGACCAACGTGCGAATAACCGTCGTGGGATCCGGCTATGTGGGACTGGTGGTCGGTGCCTGCCTTGCCGAAACGGGGAACGATGTCGTCTGCGCCGACATCGATGCCGACAAGATCGAAGGACTGAAGCGCAACGTTCTTCCCATCTACGAGCCAGGCCTGGATGGACTGGTAGAGCGGAACCAGACACAGATGCGCCTCACGTTCACCACCGACGTGCAGGCCGCTATCGAGCAGGCGACCGTGGTTTTCATTGCCGTCGGTACGCCGCCCGATGAGGACGGCTCGGCGGATCTCCGACACGTGCTCGCAGTGGCTGAAAGCGTCGGTCGCTTCATGCGGAACGAAATGGTCGTGGTAACGAAGTCGACCGTGCCCGTCGGTACGGCGGCCAAGGTTGCGGGCGCGATAGGCAAGCACGCCCGACACCCTTTTCACATCTGCAGCAACCCCGAGTTCCTGAAGGAAGGCGCCGCCGTCGACGACTTCATGAAGCCAGACCGCGTCGTCCTGGGAGTGGAAACGGATCATGCCCGCTCGGTGATGGCTGAGCTCTACGCACCGTTCGTCCGCACCGGCAAGCCTATCATTTTCATGGACATTGCGTCGGCCGAGATGACCAAGTACGCGGCCAACGCCATGTTGGCGACGCGGATCTCGTTCATGAACGAGGTCGCCAACCTGTGCGACGTCGTGGGTGCGAACGTCGACCTCGTACGAAAGGGAATCGGCAGCGATGCTCGCATCGGATCGTCGTTTCTCTTTCCGGGCCCCGGCTACGGCGGATCGTGCTTTCCGAAGGACGTGAAGGCCCTCGTGCGCACGGCACGCGAGGTTCGTTCCCCGCTCCGGATTCTGGAGGCTGTGGAGGAAGCGAACGACCGACAAAAGCGCCGCATATTCGAGAAGCTTCAAGGCATTCTCGGTGGAGATCTGCCGGGCTCGCGCATTGCCATCTGGGGGCTTGCGTTCAAGCCGCAGACGGATGACATGAGAGAGGCACCCTCGCTGGCGCTGATCGACGCATTGCTGGAGGCGGGGGCGTCAGTCGTGGCGCACGACCCGGTGGCACTGAAGGAAGCTCGTCGTCGCCTCGATGGACGGATCTCCTACGCCGACACGAACTACGATGCGCTGGAAGGGGCTGACGCCCTTGCGGTCGTGACGGACTGGAACGAGTACCGGCATCCCGACTTCACGCGAATGCGTGGTCTGCTCAAGCGTCCTGTCGTCGTCGATGGGCGCAACCTCTACGATGCCGACAAGATGCGCGCGCTCGGCTTCACCTATCAGTCGATCGGCCGAGGGAAATCGTGAGGGTTTTGATCACCGGCGCAGCAGGTTTTCTCGGATCACATCTGTGCGACCGATTCCTTGCCGATGGTCATTCCGTGATCGGACTCGACAACCTCATCACGGGACACCCAGACAACCTTGCTCATCTCGTTGCCGAGCCGCGATTCGAGTTCATCAAGCACAATATATCGACGTACACGTACATCCCGGGTGTTCTCGACGGCGTGCTTCACTTTGCCTCGCCGGCGAGCCCCGTCGATTACCTCGAGCACCCGATACCGACACTGAAGGTCGGAGCGCTGGGCACCCACAACGCGCTCGGCCTTGCGAAGTCGAAGCGCAGCCGGTTCTTCCTGGCCTCGACGTCGGAAGTCTACGGCGACCCGCTGGTGCACCCGCAGCCCGAGACATACTGGGGCAACGTCAATCCGGTTGGACCGCGCGGCGTGTACGATGAGGCAAAGCGCTTTGCGGAAGCACTGACGATGGCGTATCGGCGCTACCATGGGCTGGACACACGCATCGTCCGAATCTTCAACACCTACGGCCCGCGCATGCGCCCGTATGACGGCCGGGTAGTGTCGAACTTCATCGTGCAGGCACTGACTGGGCAACCGCTCACGATCTACGGTGACGGCAAACAGACACGAAGCTTTTGCTACGTTTCCGATGAGATCGACGGGATCTACCGGCTTTTCATGGAAGGAGATGGCGAGCCGACGAACATCGGAAACCCGCACGAGTTCACCGTCCGACAGCTAGCCGAGCTTGTGATCGAAGCGACCGGCTCCGGCGCGGGGATCGAGCATCGCCCATTGCCTGAAGACGATCCCAAGGTGCGGCGTCCCGACATCTCCCGCGCCAGGAAGCTCCTGAACTGGGAGCCGCGTGTCGGGCTGCGCGAGGGTGTCGCGCAGACGATCGAGTACTTCCGGTCCCTTCTGGGCACTGATCGGATGCCATCCCATGGCTGATCGCGTCCTCGTCACCGGAGCCGCCGGCTTCATTGGCTCGCACATCGTAGATGCACTGCTTGCACGCGGGGACGAGGTCCTGGGACTCGATAACTTCGATTCCTTTTACGACGAAGGGATCAAGCGGGACAATCTTCGCGAGGCGCAGCGCTCGCCACGGTTCCGTTTGCATGAGGGTGACATTCGGGATGCGGAATTGCTGGCTTCGCTGATCGGCGAAGGGGAGGGGCGTCCCGACGTTATCGTGCACATGGCCGCGCGTGCCGGTGTTCGGCCGTCGATCCAGCAGCCCGCCCTATATGTCGATGTAAACGTAGTGGGCACCACCCGTCTGCTCGAGGCGGCCCGGGGTGCGGGAGTGAGCAGGTTGGTGATGGCGTCGAGCTCGTCCGTCTACGGCGATGAAACCGCACCGCCGTTTCGTGAGGAGGCGCCGGCAGTTGCGCCCGTCAGTCCCTACGCGGCCACCAAGCGTGCAGCGGAACTGGTATGCGAGACCTACGCCTCGCTCTACGCCGAACTACGGATCATCTCGCTGCGCTTTTTTACTGTTTACGGGCCGCGGCAGCGACCGGATCTGGCCATCCACAAGTTCACAAGACTGATGCTGGCAGGACAGCCCATCCCGATATTCGGTGACGGCAGCCAAGCACGCGACTACACCTATGTGACGGACATCCTGCAGGGAGTGCTCGGCGCCGTCGAACGCACCCGGATCGAAGGCATAGGTCATGAGATATTCAACCTGGGAGAGTCTGCATCGACTACGGTAGCCGAGCTGGTTGCTATGCTGGAGGCGGCAACGGGCTGCCATGCCTCGATCGAGCGGCTCCCCCGTCAGTCTGGCGACGTCGAGCGCACCTTCGCTCACATCGAACGGGCGCGCGAGCTACTCGGCTATTCCCCGTCTGTTCCAATTGAGGACGGTATCCCCCGGTTTGTCGACTGGTATCGGGAGCTCGGCTTCCGCTCGCCCGCGGCATCCGCCCCGTGAACTGAACGCCCTTTTTCGGGTACAATACCCGTCATGTTTCGCCATCGAATCCCGATCATCGTCGTCGCCCTCGCGCTGCTGCTTCTCCCCGCCTGCGCTTCGGGCTTCCGGCCCGCCCAATATCCGACGCTGGAATCTCTGTTCGAGGCATCGCTCAGCGAGCTTCAGCGGCGCCGATGGGACAACGCCGTCAGCGGCTTCGAGCGGCTGACCTTCATGCTGTCCGCGCGAGATCCGCTCCTGCCACGGTCGCAGTTTCATCTGGGCGAGGCATACGCCGGTCGGCGCGATCATCTGCTAGCCGCTCAAAGCTATCTGCGCGTTCCCGAGCTTTTCCCGGCTGACACGCTCGCCGATGAGGCGATGTTCCGCGCTGCGCAGTCCTACTCACGGCTCTGGCGACGTCCCGACCTCGATTCACAGTATGGCGAGATTGCCGTCGGAACCTACAGCGCCCTGCTGGAGCAATTTCCACAGACGTCCCATCGCGCAGCCGCGGAGCAGGAGATCACACGCCTCAGGCAGCAGCTCGCCACGAAGCTCTACGACACCGGGATCTTCTACATGCGGCGCCGCGGCTTTGATCCGGCCATTATCTACTTCAACGCCGTGGTCGAGGAGTACTCGGACACCCCCCGGGCCCGGGATGCGTTGTTACGGCTGGTGGAGTCGTATCGGCGGATCGGCTATCAGGAGGAGGTGCGCGAGACATGCGAGGTACTGCACCGACAGCACCCAGGGGACTCGGATACCCGTGATCTGTGCGGCCCTCCGCCTGCCGCGGCGGCGCAGCAGCCGGGCGCTGAATCGCGGATGCGTTGAGGTGCGGATAGGGCTTCTCGGAGGCACATTCGACCCGCCGCACGTGGGGCATTTCCTTGCAGCGGTCGACGCCTTCGAGGCGCTGGAACTTGACCGACTTGTGTTCGTCCCAGCCGGAGTACAGCCCTTCAAGCAGGGGGCCGTTCGGGCGACGCCCCGGCAGCGGCTGGACATGCTTCAGTGCATGACCGGCACTGACCCCAGATTCGGGGTGGATGCGGTCGAGGTGGCACGGCCGGGGTTATCTTTCACCGTCGAGACGTTGGCCGCGTATGGCGAGCGCTATCCGGGTGTCGACCTCTTTCTGCTCGTTGGCGAGGATTTGGCGGGCCAGATCGCCAGTTGGCGCGAGCCTGAGCGGATAGCGCGCCTGGCCACGATCGTAGTACTCACCCGCGAGTCGGGCGCGCGTGACACGGGAGAATCGGGTCTTGCGCTTCGACGGCTGAAGACTCGCCGTGTGGACATTTCCAGCACGGAAGTTCGCGAGCGTGCGGGTGCTGGCCGATCCATACGCGGGTTCGTGATTGATGCCGTAGCCGAGTACATCGAATCGGCCGGTCTGTATCGATAGAGGACAGATATGCTCAAGCCCATCATAGCAGCGATCTTCGGGAACCGGCATCAGCGCGAGCTGAAGCGCGTACAGCCGATCGTCGCGGAGATCAACGAAGAGTACGAGCGCCTTCAGAGCGTGTCCGAGGAGGAGCTCCGTAGTCAGACCGAGAAGCTTCGCGCGATCATCGGAGAGCGGACGGCCGAACTGGAGACCCAGATCGCCGAGCGCAAGGAGCGCAAGCGGACAACCGCTGATGCCGCCGAGCGCGAGGAGATCGATGCCGAGCTCCTTGGCGTGGACGGTCGTGGTGGCCTGGAGGGGCAGTTGCGGGCAGAGATCGCCGAAGTGCTGGATGAGATTCTCCCGGAGGCGTTCGCTACCGTCCGCGAGACGTGCCGCCGATTGCTTGGAACGACCGTGGATGTGACCGGTCAGCCGCTCGAGTGGAACATGGTTCCGTATGACGTGCAGCTGATCGGTGGCATACAGCTGCACCGCGGCAGGATCGCCGAGATGGCCACCGGCGAGGGCAAGACACTCGTCGCCACACTGCCGCTCTATCTGAACGCGCTCGCCGGCAAGGGCGCGCACCTCGTCACCGTGAACTCGTATCTCGCTCGCCGTGACTCTCAGTGGATGGGGCACGTTTACACCTACCTCGGTCTCACCGTCGGCTGCCTGGACGATTCGGAGCCCGGCACCGAGGCGCGGCGAGACATGTACCTCCGCGACATTACGTACGGTACCAACAACGAGTTCGGCTTCGACTACCTGCGCGACAACATGGTGACGACGCTGGAGCAGCGGGTGCAGCGCGGACACTGGTACGCCATCGTGGACGAGGTGGACTCGGTGCTCGTGGATGAGGCGCGAACGCCTCTCATCATATCCGGCCCCGTGGGCAGTCAGAGCGATACGATGTACCGTGAGCACAACACCGCGGTGGCGCGGCTCGTCCGCGCACAGGGCGAGTACGTGAACAGGATCGTCGCCGAAGCAGAGAAGCTGCTGGAGGAGGGCAATACCGAAGATGCGGCCGTACCGTTGTATCAGGCGAAGCTTGGCGCACCGAAGAACCGACGCTTCCTGAAGATCATGCAGGAGCAGGGTACCAAGCAGCTCGTGCAGAAGACGGAACTGGAGCACATCGGCGACCGGAAGCTGCCCATGTCGCGTCAGCGGTTTCGCGACATAGAGGACCGGTTGCTGTACGTACTCGACGAGAAGGGGCACTCGGTTCATCTCACCGATCGCGGCGTCGAGTTCCTGTCGCCGAGCGACCCCGACGAGTTCGTGCTGCCTGACATCTCCGAACGGATTCACCGAGTCGACCACGATCCTGATCTCGAGCCGCAGCAGAAGCTCGATGCCAGAGCCGAAGTGGAGCGCGAGTACGCGGCCAAGGCGGAGAAGCTGAACATCATTCATCAATTGTTGCGTGCCTACTCACTCTACGAGAAGGACGTAAACTACGTAGTACAGGACGGGCAGGTGCTCATCGTGGATGAGTTCACCGGACGCACGATGCCCGGACGACGGTGGGCCGAAGGACTTCACCAGGCCGTCGAGGCCAAGGAAGGGGTTCAGGTGAAGGGCGAGACGCAGACGCTCGCTACCATCACGATTCAGAACTACTTCCGCATGTACGACAAGCTCGCCGGGATGACAGGTACGGCCGAGACCGAGGAGACGGAGTTCCACCAGATCTACGGGCTCGATGTCGCCGTGATTCCGACGAACAAACCCGTGATCCGCGAGGATCGCCAGGACCTGATCTACAAGACGCGGCGCGAGAAGTACAACGCGATCGCCGACGAGGCCGAGCGGCTGCACAAACTCGGTCTGCCGGTGCTCGTCGGCACGGCCAGTGTGGAGACGTCGGAGACGATCGCTCGCATGTTCAAGCTCCGGGGGATGAAGCCCGAGGTCCTGAACGCCAAGTATCACCAGCGGGAAGCCGAGATCGTCGCGCTGGCCGGCCAGCCGGGCGCGATAACGATCGCGACGAACATGGCCGGTCGCGGTACCGACATCAAGCTCGGGCCCGGCGTCACCGACTCGCGTCCCTCTGCAATCATGACTGAGGAAGGCAAGGAGGAAGCGGTCGACGAGTGTGGTGGTCTTCACATCGTCGGATCCGAGCGACACGAATCACGACGTATCGACCGGCAGCTTCGTGGCCGCGCCGGACGCCAGGGTGATCCCGGGGCCTCCCAGTTCTTCCTCTCGCTGGAAGATGATCTCATGCGCCTCTTCGGCTCCGAGCGAATCGCAAAGCTCATGGACCGGCTCGGCGCTCAGGAAGGCGAAGTACTCACGCACTCGATGATCACGCGATCGATCGAGAACGCCCAGAAGCGCGTAGAAATGCAGAACTTCCAGATCCGGAAGCGGCTCCTCGATTACGACGACGTGATGAACCAGCAGCGCGAGGTGATCTATTCGCTGCGGTCGTTCGCTCTGGAAGGAGGCGAGGAGCTGAAGGGAGAGGCCCTCAAGATGGTGGAGAAGGCCGTGGAGCGCCGCGTCGAGACGAACCTCGCGAAGTACGACGACGCGGAGGACTGGGACATCCCACTCCTCAAGCAGGATCTCCTGATGCATTTCCTGCTCACCGTGCCGGTGCTCGAGGATGACGTTGCGCCGACGGACGCCGCGGAGGTCACCGAGGGTGCGGTGAACGCCGGGCGCGAAGCGTTCGGCCGGAAGCTCACGAATCTGGGGGAATTCTCGGACCGCCTGCTCGCCCTCGTCATGCTCAACGTGATCGACGAGAAATGGAAGGAGCATCTGTACGACCTCGACCAGCTTCGCTCCGCCATCAACTATCGGGCGTGGGGACAGAAGGATCCCCTCATGGAGTACAAGCAGGAAGCATACAGCATGTTCGTGGACCTCATGTCCGACATTCACAATACATTTGCCGAGCGGTTCCTGCGCGTCCAGCTGGTGTTCGAACAGCGCCCCCCAGTCACACAGACGGCACCGGCCGGGGCCGGCGCCGCCAAGTATGACGCGTTCGGCGTGTCTGCGGCGGCTGCGGAGAAGGGAACAGCGGCAGCTTCGGGAATGGGACCGGCTACCACGGCCACCGGTCCGGCCGCGACTTCATCGGCGGGTGCGGCACAGAAGCGGGAACCGGCCGTGTTCAGCGGCGGAAGAACCCAGAGCCTCAGCGGTATGGCACAGGGCGCCATCGGGGGCGGGGCGGGGAAGCCGGCGGCCGACTGGACCAACGTCGGACGAAACGACCCGTGCCCCTGCGGATCGGGGAAGAAATTCAAGAAGTGCCACGGCGCTGCGGCGTGACGTCTCGAGGCAGGACTTCCAGGAAGGCCGGCAATCGCCGGCCTTCCTGGTCTCCGGCCTGGAGGAGCCGAGAGAGGCGGGCGCGTCGAGCGCTCCTGGCTGCGTTAGAGGGATGCTTAACCGCCTCTCGCGTTGGAGCAGACTGCGCCTCCATGGACAGTCCACCTCTCGGAGGTTCGCTAATGTCTCACATCACTGGAGATGCGCAGCAGAAGGCATTATCATTAAAGGAGTTGCCTCGGTCGGAACGCCCCCGCGAGCGGCTCCGTGATCTGGGAGCAGGTTCCCTCAGCTCGGCGGAGCTCCTGGCCTTGGTGATCGGAACGGGGTCTGGCGGCCGCTCTGCCGTGGCGGTGGGACAGGACCTTCTTACCCACGGCGGGGGTTCACTCAGAAGGCTCGCAGGACTTCCCTTGAAGTCGCTTACGTCGGTGGCCGGGCTCGGTACTGTTCGGGCCTTGGCGGTACACGCGGCGCTGGAGCTGGGGCGGAGGCTGACGGCAGAGACCCGTGAGGAGGGCGCGCCGCTTCGCTCCCCTCGCGATGTCTATGCGAGCTACGCTCCTCGCCTCGAGGATCTCCCCGTGGAGGAGTTCCACGTGGCGGTGCTGGACGCCCAGCACAGGCTGGAGCGGGATGTGACGGTCACGCGGGGCATTCTGAACTCCTCGCTCGTCCATCCCAGAGAGGTCTTCCGGGAGGCCATCGCGGAGAGGGCGGCGGCGATTATACTAGTTCATAACCACCCCAGCGGCGATCCGACGCCGTCCGCCGACGATAGAATGGTTACCGAGCAGCTGGTGGCTGCAGGTCGGCTGCTCGACATACCCGTGCACGACCACCTCATCGTGGGGCGGGGCCGATACGTGAGTTTCACGGAGGCGGGTCTCCTGTGACAGCAACTGCTCCACTCAGCGCGGTGATCCCAGGATGGGACGTCGAGGACCCGGCGGTGCTCGAGCGGCTCGACAGCGAGCTGCTCGGACGCGCCTACCGGTTCAGCGAGCGCGCCCATGCCGGCCAAACGCGCTCCTCTGGGGAGCAGTACGTCACGCATTGCGTGGATGTGGCCAAGATCCTGGCCGAGCTCCACCTCGACACAACCACCGTGGCGAGCGGGTTGATTCACGACGTTATCGAGGACACCAACGTCACGCTCGCGGAGATCGAGGCGGAGTTCGGTACGCAGATCGCGCAGATCGTCGATGGCGTCACCAAGATCGGAAACATCACCTTCCGCTCGACGCAGGAACGCCAGGCGGAGAACTATCGAAAGCTCCTCCTGGCGGTGGCCAAGGACATCCGTGTCGTACTGATCAAGCTGGCCGACAGACTGCACAACATGCGCACCCTGGACTGGCTTCCTGATGAGAAGCGCAGCCGGATCGCGCAGGAAACGATGGACCTCTACGCTCCCCTTGCGCACCGCTTCGGTATGGCGAAGCTGCGATGGGAGCTGGAGGATCTCTCCTTCAAGCACCTAGAGGTTGCCGAGTACAAGCGGCTCGCGGGACTGATCGCCCAGAAGCGGGGCGAGCGGGAGGCGACCATAGCACAGCTCGCGACACCACTGGACGCGACCCTCCGGAACGCCGGGATTGCCGTGGTAGAGGTGACCGGACGGCCGAAGCACCTGTGGTCCATCTACAAGAAAATGCAGAAACGCGGCAAACCGTACGAGGAGATCTACGACCTCATGGCGGTTCGCGTTCTCGTGAGTACTGTTGCCGATTGCTATCACGCGCTCGGTCTCATCCACGAGGGATGGACGCCCCTCCAGGAGCGCATCAAGGATTACATCGCGCAGCCCAAGTCGAACGGATATCAGTCGTTGCATACGACGATCTTCGGCCCTACCGGGCAGCTCTTCGAGATTCAGATCCGCACGCTGGACATGCACCGCACTGCCGAGTACGGGATCGCGGCGCACTGGCTGTACAAGGAAGGGGCGAAGATCACCGACGAACTGGAAGCAAAGCTCTCCTGGTTCCGTGAAGTGCTCGCGCTCCAGATGGACGCCAAGACCCCGGAAGAGTTCCTCGAGTACCTGAAGGGAGACCTCTATCAGGACGAGATATTCGTGTTCACGCCAACGGGCGATGTCATCCAGCTCCCAAAGGGGGCGACTCCGATCGATTTCGCCTTCGCCGTGCATACCGAAGTCGGCTTGCGCTGCGCGGGCGCAAAGGTGAATGGGCGCATCGCACCTCTGGCCCGCCAGCTCAAGAACTCGGAGACGGTGGAGATCCTGACATCGGCCACGGCACGCCCGAGCAGGGACTGGCTGGCGCACGTGCGCACCGGGAGGGCCCGGCACAAGATCCGGCAGTGGATCCGACAGGAGGAGCAGCAGACCTCCGCCAAGCTGGGGCGCGAGATGCTCGACCGCGAACTGCGGCGGCGCAAGCTGGCCTCTCCATCCGAAGCGGCACTGACCGCTGCTGCCAAGGCGCTCGGCCTAAACGACGGCCATCATCTGATCGCCTCTCTTGGCCAGGGCGACGTCCATGTGACGCAGGCGATGAAGTCCCTGTTCCCGGCGCTGGAGACGGCCGCGGAGCCGCCGGAGAAGGTGAGCGCGTTCGAGCGGTTCGTGCGGCGGATGCGTGGCGGCAGCAAGGGCGTGCGGATCCAGGGTGTGGACGGACTCATGGTCCGCTACTCCCAGTGCTGCCAGCCAGTGCATGGCGACCCGGTGGTGGGATACGTGACCCGAGGGCGCGGGGTGAGTATCCATCGCGCCGACTGTCCCAACGTGCTGCTCCTCTCCCATGAGCCGGAGCGACGTCTGGACATCGACTGGCAGCGGATGGACGGGGAGATCTTCCTCGTCAGACTGGCGCTGGAGGGGACCGACCGAAGGGGGCTCTATGCCGACGTGGCCGCGGCAGTTACCGAGTCCGGCACGAACATCAAGAGCATCGAGCTTCGCAGCGGCGACGGCGGAGGGGTATCGGGCTCGGTGCTGGTCGAGGTAGAGAACCTGACCCACCTCCAGAAGATCATCAGAGCCATCCGGAAGGTGAACGGCGTGACTGATGTCGCGCGGCGGGAACGGCTCTCCGACGATGACTAGCCGACGGACCCGAAGAAAAGCCGGAATGGGTGTTATATTTCTGCCATGGCCCGCGCTACATTCGACCTCCAAGCTCCCTTTGAGCCCGCTGGCGACCAACCGCGGGCCATTGCCGAACTTTCTGCCGGCCTCGAACGCGGTGACCGCTTTCAGACGCTGCTAGGGGTCACGGGTTCCGGGAAGACGATGACCGTGGCCCACGTCATCCGCGACTTCGGGCGGCCGACCCTGGTCATGTCCCACAACAAGACGCTGGCAGCACAGCTATACGGCGAGCTCAAGGGCTTCTTCCCGCGGAATGCCGTCGAGTACTTCATCTCGTACTACGACTATTACCAGCCGGAAGCCTACGTGCCCACCACGGACACGTACATCGAGAAGGATGCATCCATCAACGAGGACATCGACCGCCTCAGACTGCGCGCAACATCGAGCCTGATGGAGCGAGACGACGTAATCATCGTTGCTACGGTGTCTGCGATCTACGGGTTGGGCGACCCGGTCACATACCGGGAGCGGATGGTGACCGTCCACCAGGGGGAGACGATCGGCCGCGACACGATTCTGCGCAACCTCGTCGGCATTCAGTATCACCGCAACGACGTCTCCTTCGAGCGCGGTACGTTCCGCGTGCGCGGTGACACGGTGGAGATACTCCCCGCCTACGAGGAGCAGGGGCTGCGCATCGAGATGTGGGGCGACGAAGTGGAGCGCATCTCGAAGATCGATGTGCTCACGGGTCAGACCATCGCCGAGTTGCGCCGTGCAGCCGTATACCCGGCCAAGCACTTCGTCACGACGCGCCCGACCATCGAGCGAGCGGTGTCGCTGATCCGTGATGAGCTCGCCGATCGCCTGAGTGGCCTGCGCGAGGCCGGCAAACTCCTGGAAGCGCAGCGGCTGGAATCACGCACCAACTTCGACGTCGAGATGATGCTGGAGATCGGCACGTGTGCCGGTATCGAAAACTACTCTCGCCATCTCTCGGGCCGACAGGAAGGCGAGCGGCCGGCCTGTCTGCTGGATTACTTCCCCGAGGACTTCCTGGTGGTCGTGGACGAGTCGCACGTCAGCCTTCCGCAGATCGGCGGTATGTTCAACGGGGACCGGGCACGCAAGCTGACACTAGTGGACTACGGCTTCCGGCTCCCCAGCGCGCTGGACAATCGTCCGCTCATGTTCGACGAATTCATGTCGCTCACGCCTCGCGCACTTATGGTCTCGGCCACGCCTGGAGATCTCGAGCTTCAGCTCTCTGAAGGGGTCGTGGTCGAGCAGATCATCCGTCCTACCGGGCTTGTGGATCCTGTGATCGAGGTCCGGCCGGTACGTGGTCAGGTGGACGACCTTCTGAACGAGATACGTCTCCGCGAACGTCGCGGCGAGCGCGTGCTCGTCACCACGCTGACCAAGCGAATGGCGGAGGATCTCACCGACTACCTCCAGCAGATGGGGGTACGAGTGCGCTACATGCATGCAGACATCGACGCCATCGAGCGGATGGAGATCGTCCGCGGCCTCCGGCTCGGCGACTTCGATGTGCTCGTCGGCATCAACCTGCTCCGCGAGGGCCTCGATCTC
>CAYXRS010000052.1:0-21233 GCA_964467195.1 uncultured Gemmatimonadaceae bacterium | reverse complement strand
GGTTCGGCTCGGCGCCACCGCCGGAGCCGGCTCCGGCTCCGGATCGTCGAACGTGATTTCCACCGGCGCGGGCTCCTCGGTAGGCATGAGCGAAATCGCTCGCTCGGTTGCGGGCATGAAGGCGACGAGCAGGAGCCAGATCAGGGCCAGCGCGAGCGCTATGCCGTATGAGACGACGAGCGGTCTCCCCTCATCGCTTGCCCACTCGAACCGCAGGCGCCGCGTGAAGAGCGCCTCGTCTACGCGCATCCGCGTACGGTGTTGTGGTCCGCGAGAAGAACGCGCGGGCACGTTCAGCTCTCCCCTTCCGCCTGAGCGTGCATAACCTGGAGCGAGATGTTCCTGAAGCCGGCACTCCGCGCGGTATGCAACATCCGGGACAGCAGATCATAGCGCATGCTCCGGTCACCCTGGATGGCGAGTTGCACCTCCAGCGGCTCACCCGCCGCGACGCCGGTCGCTGACCGTATCGAGTCGGCCCTCATCCGCAGCGCTGCGTGCAGCACCGGGATCAGCAGCGGCTGCGCTGGATCGCTCGAGCGCGCCGCCGCCGCATCGGCGGTACTCATGACCGGCGTCCCGCCCAATGTGACCTGCGCACCGACGCCCAGCGTGAGCTGCTGGTAGGCGACGGCGCCTACCCGGGCTTCCGGCAGACGCACGCCGGGCACGATCGGGGCCAGCTCACCCACGGTAGAAGTCGTCAGCGCGAAGAACACGATCGACACGAATGTGTCCACCAGAGGGACCAGGTTGAGCTCAGTTATCCGAAATTTCGCGAACTGCGCCACGCGGCGCTCGGCCCGCCGCTCACGAGCTCGGCTCATCTCAGCCCCTCCCCGCCAGGCGCGTGGTGCGTGCCCTAGTACCAAGTGAGAGGCCGGTGTAGCCCGCCATCCGCATTCGCTCCAGCACTCTGACTACGCTATCGTAGCTCACGTCATCGGCAGGGATCACGAGCACGTCGCGGTTCTGCGGGTACTCGGAACGAATCGTCTGCATGCGCAATTGAAGCGCCGCCAGCGCAGCCTCATCCAATCCGGCGATGCGCTGGCGAAATCCGCCGCCGCCGGAGTGCTCAACCAGCACACCATCATTTTCCACGCGAACCGCCAGCAACAGATTGAGTACCTGCTGCTCTTCGCTGATCCGGCTTGCCTCCTGGGGTGTGGAGATGACCACTGGCGGAAGCGCGAGATCGAAAGCGGTGAGCGCCGCCACAGCGGTTCCCTGGTAAGTGAGCAAGCTGAAGAACACGATCGAGGTGAGGATGTCCACCAACGGCACGAGGTTGATCCGCCCCGTGGCGGTCATCGACGCACGTTCGCTGCGCCGCTGACGAGACCGATGAAAGAGCGTCGCCATGGGCTAGCTGCTCGCGACAGTCTGTGAGTCCGCCGCCGTCACCGGGTCGCCAGCCGTACGTCCGGCCGGTCGATCAGCGCGTTGATGAGACGTACCTGGAACTCATCCACCTGCTCGATGATGCCCTCGGCCTGACTCACAAGGAACGCGTGCGCGACGGAAAGGGGAACGGCAATGAGCAAGCCGAACCCGGTGGCATTCAGCGCAATGGCGATGCCGGCAGCGAGGCGCGCGGAGCGTTCCGCCGCGGCGGCGGCGGCAACCGCGCTGAACGCCTCGCGCAGACCGATGATCGTGCCGAGCAGCCCCACCAGTGTGGCGACGTTGGCGAGCATAGGAAGGTAGTGCAGCCGCCGTGTCAGGCGGGGCAGCACGCTCAGCGCCGCGGCGTCCGAGACGTTCTGAAGGTCGGCCTCGTCGCGGCTGCGGCTGCGGAGAATGAGCTCGCCCATGTCCGGCAGCACGGCATTGGACTGAGCGCACAGCCGGATCGCCTCGTCGATCTTTCCGGCCCGCACGAGCTGGATGATGCGCTCGATGAACGCTCGACCGTTAATGCTCGAGCGGACAACAATGACATACAGGCGCTCGAAAAAGATGGCAAAGCCGACGACGCCCACCGCGAGGATGAAATGCATCACCGTGCCGCCACTGCGGTAGTACTCCAGCATCGTGCTCATCTAGCAATTCTCCACGGTTGACGTGCTACAGCTCTCAAAGTCTGGATCGCCGCTCGGGTACCGGAGCTGTCCCCGGAGCGGGATTGGACGGCCTGTCATCCTGACGCGGCGAAGGGTCGCGTCTCCTTCGGTCCGGCTCCGGCTGACCAAGCCGGCGGACCTCTTCAGCCAGCGAGTCGAGCCGCGCACGGCGGATCTCGAGCTCGCGGCGTATTTCTGCAATCTCGCGCGCGCGATCCAGCGCAGCCGAGTCGGCCGCGGTGCGCGCCGCATCGGCAGGTGGTCCGACGACAGCCGCCGTGTCGTGGTCAACGGAATCGCCTAGAACGACCGGTGGGGGCGGTCCCGGGGCGACGAGGTCTGGCGCCTCATCTAGGCTTCGCTCTCCCAGCAATGCATGGAGTGCCGGTGACGGAGACGTTCGCAGCGCCTCACCAGCAACATCATACGTGCCCGACACCCGCGAGTCCGGCTGGAACGAGGGTGTGACGCGCGGTCGTACGGTGACCACCTGTGGCGTCGGCACCTGTCCGCGTATCTCGATCACCTCGCCCTGTCGCGGCGCGGGAACCTGCGCCGCAGCAGTCGACGGAAGGAGCGCACCGAGCAGGGCGACCAGAAGCGATGCACGCTTGAGCGTCATGGCGTGGTACCTCCGGTGCCCGGCGGTGTACCTCGCTGCCGGAACTCCTCTGCCGGCGTGGTGAACACGCTTCCCTCCAATGCCTCACGAGCTCTCGATACCCACACGTTGTCGAAGCGGTCCTCGTCGGCCTTCTGCAGCAGCGATCTCCACAGTTCCGTCGCCGCGCGATCGTACTCGATCGCCTGCTGCTCTGCACCAACTTCGGCGCTCTCCCTTTGCTCGTCGGTGAGATCGGGGGGGAATTCGGTGTTGCGCAGGTAGTTCCCGTAGTCCCACTGCAGCAAGCCAATGACGTACGTTGCGGCGGAGAGCCACTCTGGCGATCCGGTCTCGATGGCGCGCGTAAGCTGCGCCGTCATCGTCCTCAGCAGCTCCTGCTTGCGAGCGGAAGCACGCTCCACGCCGGCCCGGGTTAGTTGGGCGCGGGTGCGGAGTACAAGTCGCAGCGACTGGTACTCCGGCAGAAGCGCCAGCGCATCGCCGTAGGCGCGCTCGCCTGCGCGATCCGCGCACTCGGCGCGGAGGTGATCGGGCGGCTGCGCGCAGAGCCTATCCAGCTCGGCTTCGGCAGTGCGAACATCGCCCGCTGCACGCAGCAGTCCGATACGCGCCTGCTGCGCCTGACCCACGAGGGGGTTGCGCGGGAACCGCGTGGCGAATGCACCATAGGCGCGAGCTGCGGCCGCGGTGTCCGCGGCCTCGACGTAGGCCACGGCGGCATTGAACTGGGCGTCGGCCGCTCGCGGATCCTGCGGATACGCCTGGGAGAACTGTTCGTACATGGCTGCCGATTCACGCGGACGTCTGAGCGAGTCGAGGCTCACCGCCACCCGTACCATCGCGTCAGCGCGACCGGGCCAACCCTGATCCTCGCGAATGAGCTCACGCCAGCCGTCGATTGCCTCGTCGCGGCGACCTAGCTCATCCAACAGCTCAGACCGCAGCGCGCGGTACTGCGATCGGTGCGCGAAGGCGGGATAGGTGCTGGTCAGTCGCTGAGCAAGCTCGATCGCACGTTCGCGAGCTTCGCGCGAACCCTGGCCGTCGCCGCGCGAGCGCGCTGCACTGTCAGCAAGCAGATAGGTTTCGATCGCGTTGCGAAGCGCATCCGGCGCCCTCTCGGCGCGCGGGTTCGCGTCCGCGTAGGGGACGTACGCCTCCTCGGCGGCGCGCGCGAATTCGCCGCGTGCCACCAGCGAGTCCGCGTACGCAGACGTTGCCGCCGCACGCAGGGTTACCAGCGAATCGACCAGCGCGCGGCGCCCCGCCCGCTCGGCAACACTCTGCGCCGCGTCCCACTGGCGCTGCGCGTCGGCATAGCGACCCTGCCGGTAGAGAGCGTCACCAATGAGCTTCTGCGCGGTTGGCGTGTACGGATCCGACGGGTAGCGCTCGGCATACGTGCGGAAGGCCTCCGCCATCTCCTCCCAGCGCTCGGCCTCCGACGCCCGCCGTCCCTTCTGCACGAGAGCACCGCGAGACACGGCGGGATCACCGAACGTCTGGACGTAGCGATCGACCGCCCTGAACAGCGAGTCCTGGGCAGCGCGATCCTGTGGCGCGCGAGTGAGCGCCGAGTCGAAGGCGACGATCGCGTTCTGACCCGCCTGAGCGGCAAGCCGCCTGTCCGCGGCGTGCACGTATGCGGCCGCCGAGTAGGCTCTTCCCGCCTCCGCGTACGATCCGGCGCCAAACAGCGCCTCACCGTGAAGGAAACTCGCCGGCTGGAGGCTGTCGGACCGTGTGAAGGTGCTCACGTAGTTCCCGTATAGCCGTGCCGCCTCGGCGAAGCGTGTGCGCTCACCCGCCTGTGCACGCGACAGGGCAAACTGCGCACTCAGACGAAGCGCTTCTTCCGTCACCCGCTCGGACTCCTCGCGAAACGCCGGGTTGGCGCTGGCCCACGCCGAGCCGGGCCCATATCGCTCGACCAGTTCCAGCCGCGCCTGATGCGCGGCGGCGACATCGAGCGTGCGCGTCGAGTGAATGGCAACGACCTCGCGCTGTGCGAGGAGGGCCTCCGGGTCGGTGGGCGCTTCCGCTATGACGGCGCGATAGGCGTCGACCGCCTGCGCGAACGCGCCCTGGTCTCGCAGACTCGCGGCCATGCGCCTGAGCACGGCCAGACGGAAAGCACTACCGCGGCCATCGGCGAAGTAGCGCGCCGCGGCGTCCGCCCCACCCGTCTGTGTAAACGCCACCGCCATGTACTCGATGGCCTCGTTTCGCAGTCCGAGACGCGCCTGCTGCTCGGCCGGCGCTCGGTCGTATTCCGCGATCAGCCTGCCGAAGATCTCGGCAGAGCGCGTGTATTCCCCGGGGTTGGCACGACCCGCCTGATTGTAGAAGGACCATCCTAGCTTGTAGAGCGAAAGGAAGTATATGTCGCCGCCGCGCGGTGCCATCTCAGTGGCGCGCGCATATGCTCGCGCCGCTCGCGCGAATAACTCGCGTCGTTGCGCGCCACGCTCATGCGCGGCCAGCTCGAAGTAGCTGTCACCAAGCCGGAAAAGTGCCTCGTCGATGACCGAGGAACTTTCCCGCCCGCTCACAAGCTCGAACATGCGAACGGCCTCGTTAAACTGCCCGGCGGAAAAGTGGAGGACACCCAGTGTGTAGGCCGTCTCATCCATACGTTCGTCGGCAGGATAATTCCGCGTCAGCTCATCCAGGCGGGCGATCGCCGGCCGATAATCCGGCCGCTCGGGAACGTCGCCCCCAGCTCGCTGCGCGGCCGCGAATTGCGCGTCAGCGCGACGTATCAACAGTTCGCTCAACTGCGCCAGCGCAGTGGGACGAAACTCGCTGTCGGGATAGCGACTCACGAAAGCGCTCAGGCGTTCGATTGCCGCATCCCGTGGCTGAACCCGATCGACCCGTGCGAACGAGCCGGTCGGCGGCTGCGCTGACGCCGACCCTGGTATCACCGCACTCGCGGCATCCTGCTGTACCGCCGCGAAGAACATCGAGCTCGCTGCGCCGAAGTCCGCAACTTCCACATCACGCCGGAGGAACGCGAGCGCCCTTGCCGCGCGTCCGAGCAGCTCCTGCTCGACCAGTGACCGAAGCCGCTCTTCGGCATCCCGCCGCCGTTGTACGGCGACGTCGAGCATCGCTCGAGCGCCCAGAAGCTCCGGCGGAGCGAGATCCCGTTGCCGGTCGAGCTCCGACAGTGCGATTCGCGAGGTGGCCGCGATCTGTGAGCGAGCCTGACCGAGCAGCACGCGGTTCTGCTCGAGACGTGCCCCAACGGAATCATGATGGGCGAAGACGGGGTGGCGCGCGATCGCGGTCTCGAGACCGCCATCAACCATGCGCGCCAGCGACGCAAACTCCACCGCCGTGGCACGCTCCAATGTCACCACCTCGCGCTCGGTAGCGCTCAAATGCCCGGCCAACGATTCAGCCACACTGTCGGCAATTGCCGAATTTTCACTGGCCAGCTCCCGAGTGGCTTCGATCTGGCTGCGGACGAAGCGGCGCACGCGGTCACGACTCTCGCCCAGCGAGCCCAACACGCGCGCGAGAGAGTCGTGTGTGGCATGAAGACGACGTTCCACTGCCATCAGACCCGCAGATTCGGCGCTCACCAGTCGCTCCAAGCCGCTAAGTTGCGCTAGTCTCACGGCGTTGCGCTGCTCCGCCTCACGCAGGGCGAAGCGGGCGATTGCGACTTCCACATCGGCTTCTCGCACCGCCAGGACTGCCCGCTCGTGCTCCGCGCCGTCCACACGGCCGGAGCTGGGTTCCCGCATTATTCGCAGTGGGAAACCCGATCGGATTCGTGGTCCGAGCTCTGCCAGCCAGCGTTCGCGCGCGCCTATCGATACCAGCATCGGCATCGCACGATCGATCATGCCTTCGACTCGATCACCCAGGAGCGCAGCGGCGTTGGCTGCCTCGGAGGTTGGCGCCGCCACGTTGGCCATCGCGCTACTGGCATCCACGAAAAACATGTCGGTTGTGCGCGCCGCAACGATCGCTCGCGATGCGGCAGCGACAGCTGTGGCCTCGACCGATGCCACGGCCTGAGCGTGGCCAGCCAACAGCGTGCTGGCACCGGCAAATGCATCCGCGGCCGCGCTCGGTCGCCCCGCCTCAAGGAGAACCTGGGCGGCCATCACTCGAGCCGCAGCTCCCTCGGGCGTATCCGGATGGTGGTCGGCAATGTCGGAGAAAAGCGATGCCGCGGCCTCCAGCTGCTGTCTGTGATATAGCGCCCATGCGCGAACCGTCGCCGCCGGAAGGTAGTCGCCGCTGCTGACCGGAACTTCTCCGCCGAGCTGCGCGGCCACGTCGTATCGCCGAACGGCATACGCCAGCCGCGCACCTGCGTGCAGCGCCACGTGTGCCAGCTCGCCATCCGCATCGTCGGTGGCGAGAGCACGCAGTGAGTCCACGGCCTCCATGGTGCGCGATGGCTCGGCAGATGCCAGGGATAGCGCCGACATGTAGCGCGCGAAGGGCCCGTAGGCACCGGAAGAGGTGCGCAGTCCTCCGAATGTCTCGCGAGCAGCAGCGAAGTTGCCGCCGCGGTAATGCGCGAGCCCCGCGACGAATCGCAGCAGAGGATCGGAGCTGCCGGCAGGTACCAGTGCGACGGCTTCCGCAGTCTCACCGCGGGCATATGCATCCATGGCGAGCTGCGCGCGTAGCGCCGCCGCGCGCTCCGGTGCCACTGCATTGAGCAGCGGCTCGGCAAGCTCGCGAAAACGTGAGCTCGACCCCATTCGGAAGTAGGCTGTCGAGAGCAGAAAGCGGAGCTCCGCCTCCGCGGCGGAACTCTCCGACAGGGAGCGACCGGCCGGATGGGCACGGAGCCATTCCAGCCTGCGCGCAGCAGCGACAGGACGATCGGCGATCAACTCGAAGAGCGCGCTGCCGATCTCGGCGTGCGCGCTCAACTGGTCAAGTGGCTGGAGACGTGAGGGTACTTCCTGAGCCAGCGCGCCGCCGGCCAAAACCATCAGCGCGCCGAGCAGAGGGAGCGCGCGAAGCTGCGCGACGCTACGCATCAGGGTCGATCGTCGGCTCGGGTCATCCATGTGTCGTAGTCGAGCCGACCTCCGCGCGCCGTGAACCGAACGTAGGTGATCGCCTGCTCGACAACCGGTACATCAACCATCTGTTCGACCGGCTCGCCGTCGGCGGTGACACGAACGCGAAGGCGCTGCGACGTCGGAAGCACATCGGCCCTGTACACCTCGTCGACAGCACCGAACCTGAACGCCTCGGCGGACAGGTCTCCGTAACTTCGTCGCGCCACTGTAACGTCGTTGATCACGATTTCCGCGCCGCCCAGCCGCGCGAATTGCGCGCTGTCGACTGCCAGCAGTATCACGAGTACGGCGCCGGCTCGGCGCCGCACCGCGTCCCCAAGGGAGAGCATGCGCTCCCGTTGCGCGAGCATGTCGCTCTGAGCAGTGGCAAGAAGCGCATCCAGCTCGCGCAGCGCCTCCTGCTCGCTGCTCATCATCAGCTCACGTGCGCGCGCCTGCATTGCCAGAACGAGCGCGTTATCCACGCGCGCCTGTAGCCGCGCACGCTCGGCGCGGAGCTCGGCAAGTCGCTGTTCAGCCTCCTGGACTTCGCGCTGCAGGGCGGTGCGCTGTGACTCGAACGGATCCGCTGGTACGCCGCCCTGCGCCGACAAGACGCCGGGAACAAGTGTGGACAAGCAGAGCAGCAAAGCCAGTACCAAAGCTCTCATCTCATTCTCCGGCGTACGCCTCAGCGGCGCGGTGGAGGCTGCTGCTGCTCGAGCCTGCGCAGTCGTTCCTCCAGTCGGCGCAGCGCCTCGCGCTCCGCCTTCAGTTCCTGCTCAGCCTGTTGCCGGCGCTGCTCGAGCTCGAGCAGGTTCTGCGCCCGATAACGTCCGATCTCCGCCTCCAGCGCCGCAATACGATCCTGGCGGGCCGCGATCTCGGCGCGGAGCTGGTCGCGTTCCCGTTCCAGCTCGGCAACACGGCGGCGGAGTACGTCACCGTTGAAGAGCGCGAGCACGTTGCTCTGCCAGCCGACGGTGAAGCCAAACCGCTCATAATCGTAGAGTCCGGTAGCATCCACCCGGCTGCCCGCACCAACGCCCATCCAGTACAGGCCCGCCCGCACCCCGCGATGGCTGATCGACGCCCCAACATTATAGTCCCAGGCGTTGTTCTCTGCCATCAATGACACAATGGTATGCGGCACAGGGCGCAGGTCGGCCTTCAGGCCGCCAAAAGCGCCTCCGGTGGCGGCGCGCCCATAGGCGCTGCCATGCCCGCCGTCATCCTGAAAGAGCCCGTTGCCATAGCCTACCGAGCCGCTGACCTGAACGGTCCCCACATCGAACGAACGCGTGGCTACCGCAAACACGGTGGGTGCAGTGTCGAACTCGGTATGGTTGGGATTGGCGCTGTGTCCGGCGCCGTAGCCCAAGCCGAAGCGGTCCGCCCGTCTGTAAGGCCCGACGTTGCGCATCCCGATCCCGACGCTGGGAATCCAGCGGACGGCGCCAGTGCGGTACCGGAAGTCCTGCTCGTCCAACAGGAGCCCCGTTCCGTAGAGACCCCATTGGCCCACACGAGTGAACATGGCCAGTCCAACCTCGGCGCGCCCGAAGAAAGAGATGTGAGCCGAACCATGGTACTGCCGCGAATTCGTCCAGGCGCCGCCGATCGTCTGGCCGCTCACCTGCATGCCGAAGTCGCCGGTCATCGGCGCCACCCACGCTGCGGGCACATCGATCAAGCCGCTCCCCCAGTAAAGTGTCTGCGGGAACTGGTCCTGCGCGGCAACGCGGGCCGTGAAGACCGCGAAGAGCATCGCCACCGCGGCGGCTCGACGTATGAAGTCCATTATCGCCCCCCTAATGGGCTCTGTGTCGACGCGCTGTCGTCCGGTAACGTGCGCTGTTGTTGCGGCGTCCGCGGCGTCTCGAGTTGGCGGAGCCGTTCTTCCGCACGGCGTATCGCCTCTCTCTCTTCCTCGATTCTGGCCTCCAGCTGGCGTCGGCGATCCAGTATCTCGGCCAGCTCCCCGGCCTGCGTCGTACGCAGCTGCGCCTCGAGGCGGCCTATCTGGTCCTCGCGGCGAGCGATCTCACCCCGAAGCTCCAGCCGCTCCTGTTCCAGTTCGGACACCCGCGAACGCATCCGGGACCTGCCAGCAACCTCGAACACGTTCGCCTTGTAGCCAAGGGAGACGTTCAGCTTCGTGTAGTTATAGTGGCGAAGAGGATCGGTCCCACCATTCGACCCAGTCCCTTCCTCCAACTCAGTGGCGTAGACGCCGACAATGAATCGGCGCCAGGAGCCGATCAGCCCTGCGTTCCAATCCCAGCCGTCGTTCTCGGCCACGAGAGCGATGGAGCTTCCGTTCTGCGACCACAGGATCGCCCGGGCACCGACAAAAAGGCCATCGGCAATAGTCCCCCTTCTGTTGTAAGCCGAGCCGAGGTCGCCATCATCGCTGAAGATCCCGTTGCCGTAACCGACGCTGAAGCTCGCCTCCACCGCCGCAACCGTGGCCGTCTTCGTTGCGACGCCGTAGAAGGTCGGCGCGGTCCGGAGATTCGAGGCGTAGGGAAGCGGTCGATCTCCGCTGCTTCCAATGCCCGCATAGGAAACCTGCAAGCGATCCATGCTCCGGTACGGTCCCAGGTTACGGAACCCGACCGCAATGGCTGGCAGGACGCTGGCTCGGTCTTCCTCGAGAAGCAGGGCGCTGCCGAACACGCCCCATTCCGGATTATTGCTGTAGACCGAGAGCCCTAGCGTGACCCTGCCCCCCCAGTGCGACTCCAGGGCGCCATTGGCGTTCCACGATCGACCGTCGCCTGAAAGGAAGGCGGCGCTGGTCGCCCCGCCGAAATCACCGGAGCGGGGGGATACCCACGCGACCGGAGTTCGCACGAGCCCGGCGCCAAAGCCAAGCGTCGGCGCATACGGCTCCACCTCCTGCGAGGAGGCCGCCACCGGTAGAAACACCGCCAGGATCACTGCGCCAAGAGCGCGCTGAGCGTTCCCGAGGAGACACATCTGATCTCTGTGCTTCATGACGATACGGTTAGGGGACCCCAAGAGGGCTTCTGGGCGTCACGTATCAGACGCACCCGGGGGGGCGGAGGTTACTAACTGGACCTGCACTTTCAGGAGTCGCATCTTACGGTAACAGAGTATGATGCGCATAGTGTCTGGGCCTTGCGGCTCTCGCCACGAGGGACGCGCCCCGCCCACCCGCACGAGCCCGGCTTCGGCCACAGCCCAACATCGGCCACACCCGGACTCATCCCACCGGTCCGCTCTCTCTGGCGCAGTTGGCGGCTTGCCTGAGCGACCACGCCCCCGGAGGTGTTCGATGCGGCGCGGTAGAGCGTACGACTCGCCACGCCAGAACTGGTCGTCGCCGCGACGCATCCTCACTGAACGAATCGCCAGCGTCACGCTCTGTTCACCGCTCGTTAGGGTTGATGTCCATGGCACGATTGGGCGCCACGGTACTCGCCAGGAAGGTTCCCGTCGCTATTGTGGAATTGTCGATTGGCGTACCATCGACTACGAACAGCGGCTGGCCCGTTCCCTGAATGGTGTTGAGACCGCGGATGCGGATGTACGATGATGCTCCCGCCTCTCCTGACTGCTGTGTGATCTCGACGTCTGGCGCCTTGCCGGCCAGCGCCTGCACGAGTTGGGCTCGGCGGCACGCTCTACGACCTCCGCGCTCACCGTGTTGCGCACGGTTCCAAGCCGCTCCACCGGTGAGACAGTTCCAGCGCCCGTTACAACGACCTCACCGAGGCGCAACGGCGTGCTTTCGAGGGTGAAATCTTGCTCGATGTTCCGGGCTGCAGAGTTACGGGTACCGATTGCGCGTGATAGGCGGTGCCTGCAATGAACTCACGAGATGTCCGACTCATTTCCCCTCCGGGGTGCCCGACATGAGATGGATGACCTTTGAACGGTGAACAGTTGCGGGTGCCTGTTTTTCTCACCTCCTCGGTAAACGTGGGATACAGCGATGCCCGGCGATGACACACGCTGGACCGATGCACGCCGACCTTGCTTCGGCATGTGGCGTCGAAGTCGTCCGGCTGCGCGCTCATTGGCGCCAGCGGGAAAAGCTCCTGACTGGACACTCTGAAGTGCCGCCGCGGCGGACTGGTGCGCCCGCGGGAGGGCGATGCGACTCGGCGGCCTGGAGCTACCTCGCTTCAGCCGAGCTTCCTTCTACCGGGCGTCTTGCCTCACCCAGTCGTCTCGGAGAAGCGCCCACCGGCACTGCCACATCTGCTACTCCCGGGACATGACCAACTCCGTGCTGGCCTGCATCACGGTCTTCCCAGTATATTTCCGCCTACCAGCGCGCAATTGCGCGCGTTTTCCCTGGCAAAGCAGGTCGCATGCCTATTGCCATTTTTCTTGCTCTGTTCTCGCTCCTGCTGAGTCTTACGGCCTGCGGCTCACCGGAACGAAGCCGTAATAGCGCACCGGTGCCAGCGTCCGGCGCAGAAATTGTTGCGTCTGCTGCCGATGAAGCTCTGCTCGCGCGAGCCGATAGCGCCCGGATCCAGGGCGCAGACACGACACGGCTCTGGGTGATCGAGGTCAGCGACTATCAGTGCCCGTTCTGCCTCACCTGGCACCAACAGACGTACGAGCAGTTCCGCCGGGAGTTCGTCGACACGGGCCGGGTGAGATTCGCTTATCTTCATTTCCCCCTCACCCAGCACGCCAACGCCTGGCCCGCAGCCGAAGCTTCGATGTGCGCGGGAGCGCAGAATCGCTTCTGGGCGATGCACAACAGCATCTTCGCCACTCAGTCGCGCTGGGCGGGACTGACCGATCCCACTGCGCACTTCGAATCCCTGGCGGATGCCGCCGGCGTTCATGTGCCGGAGTACCGCGCCTGTGTCGCGAACCGTACCATGGCGTCGATCGTACAGGGTGATTTCGACCGCAGTATCGAGGCAGGGGTCAACTCGACGCCGACTTTCATCATCGGCAATCGGATGCTGACCGGTCCGCACCCGATCGAAACCTTCCGCCAGGTCATCGAGGGCGAGCTGGCACGGCTGCCCTGAGGCAGAATGACCCGAGCGCCTGCGGGCGACATGCACGTGATGAGCCAGCTCCTGCGCTTTCTGTACGATGGCGCCGCACAGCTCGCCATCGCTGCCACCGTCGTGGTCCCGCCCTCGGAAAGCAAGGCGCTCCGCGCGTTCAATCGACGTCGCGGCCTTCGGCGGCGGTACGAAGAGTGGGTGCGCGAGGCGCGAGACCGCACACGCCCCCTGCTATGGGTACATGCTCCTTCCGTTGGCGAAGGGCTGCAGGCGCGTCCCGTTCTCGCTCTCGCCAGGGCGAGGATGCCCGAGGTCCAACTCGCGTACACGTTCTTTTCGCCGTCTGCGGAGCGTTTTGCCGGCACGCTGGATGTGGATTTTCGGGACTACCTGCCGTTCGATACACGCTCGGCAGCAAGGTTCGTCATCGACCGTATGGAACCCTCCGCCCTCGTCTTCAGCAAACTCGACGTATGGCCAAATCTCGTGCGCGAGGCGGCGCGGCGCGGCGTGAAGCTGGGGCTGATCAGCGCTACCCTGAGCACCAGTTCGCGGCGCCCGCGCAGAATTGCAGCCGCGCTGCTGCGAGGTGCGTACGCATGTCTCGACGCGGTGGCCGCGATCGACGGCGACGATGCGGAGCGGCTGGTTCGCCTCGGCGTTCGCCGCGACGTCGTCACGGTGGCCGGCGACACCCGCTACGACCAGGTGTGGCAGCGTACCGCCACCATTGCTGCCGACGAATCACTGCTGGCACCGCTCCGTTCATCGCAACCGACGCTGGTGGCGGGCTCCACCTGGACCGCCGACGAGCGGCCATTGCTTCTCGCATGGGAGATCGTGCGTCAACGACTGCCCGGCGCGCGACTGATCATCGCGCCTCATGAACCGACGCGCGCGCACCTGGAGCCAATCGAGAGTTGGGCGCGAGTCGCGTCCGTCCGCCTGGCGCGGCTCGCGGACGCCGGTGCCGATACCGAAGTCGTGTTGGTGGATCGAGTGGGGGTGCTGGGCGCGCTGTACGCCCTTGCTGACGTCGCGTTCGTGGGTGGAGGCTTCCATGCGGCGGGATTGCACTCCGTGCTCGAACCGGCGGCTTTTGGTGCGCCAGTCCTCTACGGTCCGCGGTTTGGTAACAGCCGGGACGCGATGCGGTTGTCCGGGAGCGGCGGGCGTGCGGTGAGAGATGCAGGCGAGATGGCGGACGCCGTTCTTGCGTGGTTCGGCGACGACGCCGCTCGCCGATCCGCGGGCGACGCGGCCCGCGCCATGGTACGCAATGGTCTAGGTGCGGCGGAGCGGTCCTGGTCGGTGGTCAGCGGACTTCTGCCCCACCCAGACGCGACCTGACGGTGAGCGCCCGCTCATCGGCAGGGGGCTCGCAAATGAGCGCCTGTCGAGGAGATCGCGGCTACAGGCGACTGGTCGGGGAACGATCGAGGTCGGGTAACGGTGATCGACGCCAGCGATCGTGCAGCAGGAAGCCCTGTACCAGGTGCACGCCCAGCCGACGGACCGCCTCCAGCTCCTCCTCCCGCTCGATACCTTCCGCGATGACCTTGGCGCCATGCTCCTCGGCAAAACCCACCATCGTCTCCACCAGGTTCTGCTTGATGAAGTTCGTGTCGATGGACGTGATCAGCGAGATATCGAGCTTGATGAAGTCCGGTTCCAGGTTGGCGATCGATCCCAGCCCCGCGTAGCCGCTTCCGGCGTCGTCAACCGCGAATCGATACCCGCGATCGCGAAACACGCTGAGCCGCTCGCGAAAGCGCGGGTAATCCTTGATGGCCGTGCGCTCGGTTATCTCGATCACCACACGCGACGGATCCACCTCATGCATTTCGCCGAATGCGGGATCGGCAAAATCGTGAGGATCCACGTTGAGGAAGATGAGCTGATCGGCGGAAAGCTTCTCCCTTGCTCCCTCCAGCGCACGGCGACGGCAGAGCCGCCCCAGCTCCCACAGCAGATCTGCCTCGGCCGCGACGTCGAACATGACCTCGGGACTGCGCAGCGAACGCTGGACGCCGCGCGCCAGTGCCTCGTATCCAAAGATCTTCCCAGTGTCCGCCGTGCAGATCGGATGGAAGTCTATGTATATGCTTTCATCGTGGAGGAGCTGGCGGAGATCCGCTACCTTCCGCGCGCGTTCCCGCTGCTCCACACTCTTCGCCGCGTTCGCGGCCTCGCGGATTCCACGGTAGATCAGCCGTTCCAGACGAATCTTCGGACTGTAGTAGATGTGTGCGTAGCCAACGTAGATGTCGAAAAGCGTCGCGATGTCCTCCCCGTGATCATGCTCCAGTCGCGTCGCCACGTGGCCCTGAAGACGCCGCGCCAACTCGGTAATGGTGGCGTCGCTTGCCGTTGGGATCCCGGCGCTGGGAACATGGAAGAAGATGTAGTCATCATCGTTCGTGAAGCCAACCATCATCTGGGTGGAGCGCAGGCGGTTGGCATCCAGAAACTCGCGCACCGATGCGGCGGTCGTCTCGAGCACTTCGTCCAGCTTCTCCCAGCCGTAGATCTCCTCGATCTTGCTGTAGCGCACGAAGTTCATGTAGAAGACTACCAGCTCGCCGCGCTCCTCGAACAGCGCGCGGGTACGCTGGATCATTACTGGAAGCGTCGGCAGCCCCGAGTGAGCGTCGTAGAGCATCTCCTCGTATTCCACGTTCTCCACGCGCTCGGCCAGCTCCGCCGAGGCGGTGGCCAGGCGGGAAAGCGCCGACCGAATCCGTGCCGCGACCTCCTCTGGCGGCGCCGGGCTCCGATACCATTCCTCGGCGCGCAGCTCGATCGCGCGTCTGCGCGCCAGGTCGTCGGGACAAGCCACGATCACCGGTATGCGCCGAAGGTGCGCACGCGCGATGAGTTCGCGAAGACGACTCGGATCGCCGGTTTCGAGGAGTAGCGCGCGCGCTCCGCCATCATCCATGCGCATGGCAAGCTCACCCGGATCGACCCTCTCGAGACGCCAGCCGGGGAGCTGCGACAACCCGGCGGCAACATGCGCATCGGTGCTGTCGGTCAGCAGCGTCGGGACCATCGCCTGCGGCTGGCGGCTCACGGGTTCTCCCTGACGAGCGCCAGATTGCGTTCTACTCGCTTCGCGACATCCCTAACGTCAAGCGGCTTGGTTATGTAATCGTCGGCGCCCGTGTGCAGTGCCTGCTGCTTGTCGTTCCACTCGTGCAGGGCCGTGACCATGATGATGCGTACAATGCGGCCGTGCTCTGGATGCTTCTTCATGAGCCTGCAGACTTCCCAACCATTGCGCCCCGGCATCATGACATCGAGCAGGACGAGCGAAGGACGTTCCGACTCGAAGAGCAGCAGTGCCTCATCCCCATCATTCGCCACCAGCACCGCGTATCCGCGCGCCTCCAGCGTCTGACGAACGACTTCGGCGTTGTCACGGTTGTCATCGACTACGAGAATGACCGGGGTGCTTCGATCCTCCATGGCGGCGTGGCTCCTCATCCTGAGGGCCGCCAGGGGGGGCAAGAGCTGAGCCACGAGCGGACGGATTCGGCGCTCGGTTGCGGAGTCGCGGAGTCGCGGAGTCGCGGAGTCGCGGAGTCGCGTGCGGCAAGGTACGCGGGCAGGAGCTGCAAACGCCGGTTTCCCGTAGGTGTGCATTGCGGACGTGCGAAGGGGGCGCCCCCGGTGCGCCCCCTTCGTTTGACTTCTACAGGACGCTGTCAGCGCCGGCGCACCGCGCCCGGCTTGTAGGCCACGGACAGACCGAAGCCATCGGCGTTGCGGTCGAAGGCGCCGCCGCCGAATATCGCGCTGAAGCGGAGAGAGAGCTGCGGGGACAACTCGAAATCGGCGCCGAGGTCGAAGTTGATTCCGATCTCTGAATCGTCGTCGAAGAAGTCGATCGAGACGCGCGGATGCGTATAGGGGGTGATCGCGAAGTCACCCTCGAGGTCGAAGCGGTAGCCCAGCGTCACCCCCACAGGTATCCGGTAGAGATTGGGGCCGTCCCCGAAGGCTCCGTACACTCCCGCCGTGAGCAGCATGTCCAGCGGCTGTCCCGCCGCCGCATGCATCAGCCGGTGCGAGTAGCCGCCGCCTAGCAGGAGGCGAGTGCTGATGCCCGGTCCGGGATCGGCAATGCCCGCATCGAGCGAGAACTCGGAGCCCACGGCAATCCCTTCGCGCCACTGAAAAATGAGCGAAGTACCAGCCTGCGAACCTCCTGTCGCCACCCCAAAGTTGAACTCGCGAGCCATCGTATGCGGATGATGGAAGGACGGATAGTTCCAGGCCTGGGCGGCGGCCGACCCGCTCGCGACACAGCACGCCAGTCCCAACAACACCGCCCGCACTCTCCACCTGTTCTGCGTCATGTAAGTCTTCTCCTTGCCATGGGTCGTGCTGCGACGCTACCGGCTCAACGCCGAAGCGCGTACGAGATGCCGATACCCACCAGTGCACCGGTGGGTCCAGGCTCGAGCTCGCCGGCATCCACGCCGAGTTCGTACCCGATGCTGATACCGAGCGTCGGGAAGATAGCCGCATCGAAACCGAGGGTCGTACGAAACAGACCCCGGCTCAGTGTCTCGCCCTCGGCGCTGACGCGCGTCCAGCGATAGAACGGCGCAGCGTATATCGAAACGCCTCGCCGCTCGCTCAGCGTCGCGCGGTAACCAACGCTGAACCCTATGGGAACGCTTAGCTCTGTAGCGCCCCCGACGCTCGTACCACCCACCCCCCCGAAGGCTGCGTAGCCGAGTGGTCCATCGCTGCGCGCCAAGGGCAGCGTCATCACCGCCCGCGTACCCCACGTGAAAGCTCCGCCAGCGTCGGCAACATCCGGTGAGAAATAGCCACCTCCCAATGCGAGACCGAACCGCTGACCCGATGCCCACGCCACCGCCCCACCATACGTGGTTCCCCTGTCCTCGGTGCCGAAGTTGGCAGCGACCGTCACGCCGGGGTTCACGAAGGCGTTCTGTGCCACCGGCAGGCCCGCCATCTGCCCCAGCACCGTACCTGGCACCGCTGTCAGCACGAAGAACGCCACAAGGCCCAAATGTATTCTCATTGCCGTACCTCGCGTTGCGCGGCAAGGCCGCGGGAGCACTCCCCGCGGCCCTGCTGTGCAATGTGCGTGCGCGCTCCCACTCCGGATTGCGCTCTCCCACTCCCGGTGTCCCACGCCGGATGCGCTCTCCACTCCGGGTGCGCGCTCAGAGCGACTGCGGAAGCGCCCTCTCCGTGACCACGCGCACGGCGTCGTCCACCACCTGGAGGAATCCCCCTTCCACCTCGAAGCGAAGTTCGCCCACCGAGCTGTCCAGACGAAGGGTACCTTTACCGAGCAGAGTCATCATGGGCGCGTGGCTCGGGAGAATGCCGACTTCGCCATCATAGGCAGGCGCCACCACCTGCGACGCCTCGCCCTCGTACAGCGTCCGCTCCGGAGAGATTACCGAGACTTTGAGCATCCATCAGCTCTGCGCGAGGCGCTTGGCGTTGGCGATGACATCTTCGATCCCGCCGGCCATGAAGAAGGCCTGCTCCGGCAGCGTGTCGAACTCACCATCGACAACGCGCTCGAAGGACGAGATGGTTTCTTCCAGCTTGACGTACTTGCCCTCGAGGCCGGTGAACTGCTGCGCCACTGCGAAGGGCTGCGACATGAACCGCTGGAGCCGTCGCGCCCGGCCGACGATCTTCTTGTCGTCCTCCGACAGTTCGTCCATCCCAAGGATCGCAATGATGTCCTGAAGCTCCTTGTAGCGCTGGAGGATACGCTGCACACCGGTCGCCACGCGATAGTGGCGATCGCCCAGGTATTGGGGATCGAGGATGCGCGACGACGACGCAAGCGGATCCACAGCCGGATAGATCCCGAGCTCGGTGATCGCACGCGACAGCACCACGGTGGCATCGAGGTGCGCAAATGCGGTGGCTGGCGCGGGATCCGTGATGTCATCGGCGGGTACGTAGATCGCCTGCACCGACGTGATCGATCCGTGCTTGGTGGAAGTGATTCGCTCCTGCAGCTCGCCCATTTCGGTTGCCAACGTGGGCTGGTAACCCACCGCGCTCGGCATCCGTCCGAGAAGAGCCGAAACCTCCGAACCGGCCTGGGTGAACCGGAAGATGTTGTCGATGAACACCAGCACGTCCGCTCCTTCCTGATCGCGGAAGTACTCGGCCACTGTCAGGCCCGACAGTCCGACGCGCAGGCGTGCGCCCGGCGGCTCATTCATCTGGCCGTAAATGAGCGCCACCTGGTCCAGGATTCCCGCCTCCTTGAACTCGAGGTAGAGGTCGTTGCCCTCGCGAGTGCGTTCGCCCACGCCGCAGAACACGGACTTGCCGCCGTGTCCTTTGGCGACGTTGTTGATGAGCTCTTGAATGACGACCGTCTTCCCCACCCCGGCGCCGCCGAACAGACCGATCTTGCCGCCCTTCACGAACGGCGCGATGAGATCCACCACCTTGATACCAGTCTCGAAAACCTCTGTCTTGGGCTCCAGTGCGACGAAGTCCGGGCGGCTGCGGTGAATCGGCCAGCGGAGCGCGTCAGCCGGTATCGGGGCCCCATCATCAACGGGCTCGCCGAGCACGTTCAGAATCCTGCCCAGAGCAGGCGCCCCCACCGGCACCGAGATCGCTGCTCCCGTGTCGGTCACGTCCATCCCTCGCACGAGCGAGTCGGTGGACGACATGGCAACAGCCCTTACCTGGTTGCGCCCGATGTGCTGCTGCACTTCGGCAACCACACGGAGCTCTTCCCCAGCGTCCGACCGACCCCGAATCTCTAGGGCATTGTAGAGCTCAGGTAGATGCTCGGTATCGAACTCCACGTCGAGGACGGGGCCGATCACCTGGACGACCTTGCCGATGTTGGTTCGTGCTGCCGTGGTTGTCATGGGGAAACGGTGTCGGGTGTCAGGTTGCGGGTGTCGGCGAACGGATCAGCTGAATGCGCCCGAGCCTGCGCCGGGCTTACACCCGCGCACCGGTCATCGGGCAGCTGGCAGCCGACATTGCGCTTCGTCATTCCAGCGCCGCCGCGCCACCCACGATCTCCGCGATCTCCTGGGTGATCTGGGCCTGGCGGGCACGGTTGTAGTTGCGACGAAGAACGTTGATCATGTCCGTCGCGTTGTCCGTCGCGTTCTTCATGGCCGTACGACGCGCTCCCTGCTCTCCGGCGGTCGTCTCCACCAGCGCGCGATAGACTGCGTTGCGGACGTACGAGGGAAGCAGCTCGGTGAGGATTTCTTCGGCGGACGGGTAGAGCAGGTAATCACGCTGCGTCGCTCCGCGCTCGGGCGGGGTGACCGGGAGAATGCGCTCGGCCGTGGGCGGCGTGGACAGCGCGGAGCGAAACTTTGCATAGACCACGTGAACGGCGTCGAGAGCACCTGTGGAGAAGCGCGCCATCAGGTCGTCCACCAGCGAAGCACCATCGGCGAAGGTCGGTCGGTCGGTGATATCGGTGCGCTGCACCGCCATCTCGCGGCGCAGGTACTTGAAGAACCCGATCCCCTTCTTGCCTACCACGTGCAGCTCCACGTTCGCGTCTGCACTCTCCAGGGACTGGATCAGCGTTCGTCCTTCGCGAATCAGATTTGCGTTGAAGGCGCCGGCCAGGCCACGATTGGAGGTCAGCAGGATCACCGCTGCCCGGCGTGACTCCGCCGGTTGCCGTAGCAGCGGGAATCGCTCGGCCAGCTCCGGCGAGTAGAGATTGGACATCACCTCTGCCAGAGCCTGTGCGAATGGCCGCGCCGCGACCACGCGGTCCTGGGCCCGCTTCATCTTGGAGGTTGCAACCATCTCCATCGTACGCGTGATCTTACGCGTGTTCTCCACGGATCGGATGCGTCCCTTGAGCTCACGTCCCTTGGCCACGGTCCTCTCCGGTCAGCGCGAAGCCATGTTCAGCGGGCGGCGGCAGCGGCCGGCGACGGGTGTCTTCCCTTGGCGATCTGCTTGTACGCCTCGATACCGCGGCGCAGGTCCTCCTCGACCTCCTTGCCGAGAACCTTCGATTTGCGAAGCGCGTCGCCCACCTGCGGATATTGCGCGCCGATGAACTCGTGAAAGCCCCGCTCCCACTCCCGGATCTGATCCACTGGAACATCGTCCAGGAAGCCATTGGTGACCGCGTAGATTATCATCACCTGCTGCTCGGCCGGCATCGGCGTGTACTGACCCTGCTTGAGCACTTCCACCGTGCGAGCGCCTCGATCGAGCTGCCGCTTGGTGGCGGCGTCGAGATCCGCGGCGAACGACGAGAACGCCTCCAGCTCACGATACTGAGCGAGATCCAGACGGAGCCGGCCGGCCACCTGCCGCATCGCCTTGATCTGCGCCGAACCACCTACACGTGAAACCGAGATCCCGACGTTAATGGCTGGACGCACGCCAGCGTAAAAGAGGTCGGCCTCGAGGAAGATCTGTCCATCGGTGATCGAGATGACGTTGGTCGGGATGTAGGCGGAGACGTCGCCGGCCTGCG
>CAYXRS010000051.1:11423-21316 GCA_964467195.1 uncultured Gemmatimonadaceae bacterium | reverse complement strand
CATAAAGTCCTCAGTGGATCGCGCCGGTCATCACCGGCGACTCATTCAGCCCTGGTCCAAAATGAGAGCTTCGCTGACGCTCGCGACGCGCCCGGTGATGATCGTGCTGGTGGCGGCGATGGTGTTCCTGGTGATTGCCGCGCTGCCGGCGCCGATCCTGCGCCACGTATACGGCTATGAGTACGCGCGTGGCTTCGTGCCTTTTGCCGAATCGCTCTTCGATCTGAACACAGAAGCGAACGTGCCCACCTGGTTCGCCTCCAGCATCCTGCTGATTGCCGCGCTGCTGCTGCTGGGTATCGGTGTATCCGAGCGCGCGCTCGAGCATGCTTACAGCAGCCACTGGATAGGCCTCGGCGCCATCTTCACGTTCCTCTCGATCGACGAGGCAGCGGAGCTGCACGAGCGCAGCAGCCATTTCGTGGACGCCTTCGTGGACACGAGCGGTGTATTCTTCTTCAGCTGGGTTCTGGTCGGTGCAGTGTTCATGATCGTCGTCGGCGCGTTCTACATCGGCTTCCTCAGGTCACTTCCGGCACGGACCCGTTACCTGATTCTGGCCGCGGCTGCCATCTTCGTGGGCGGCGCGGTCGGGATGGAGATGGTCGCCGGCTACCACGCCAGCTCGGCCCCGGACAATTACTGGATGTCCGCACGGCGCGTGGTGTTGACCCACACCGAGGAGACCCTGGAGATGACTGGCGTGCTGCTCTTCATCTACGCGCTGCTCGACTACTGGCGGACGAATATCGGCGCGGTCGAATTCTCTGTCGTGGCACGTTGATTCTCCCCGCCATTCCTCGAAGCCGCCGTCGAGAACCCAGAGGGCAACCGGTTCGAGGCCGCGGCAGCCGCGGCTGGCCCGCGGCCCGGCAGGCAACCGCCTCGACTGCTCGGTCAGGGGCGACGACTACGCTCGTTTCGGCGCGTAGCCACGAACGCGAGCGCGGCGAAACTGTGAATGAAACTTGCGGCGAATTTCGGGGCCGGCCCAGGACCGCGGGCATCGCCGGAAGGCTGAGTGAGCAGTGCTCCGTCAGCCTGACGAGTGATGGATCGAGCAACGTGCGTCCAACCCCGCACAAAGGAGGCTAATGCAATGCGTGTCTACATTGCGGATCGCGGAACTCGGTTCCAGCCGCCACAGGAGCAGGTTCCTGCGCTGTGGGACGAGTTCGCCGAATGGCGCAATCGCTGGCGGAACAAGATGGAGACGTTCCAGTTCTTCACCGACGGCAACGGAGGATTCTGCATAGCGAACCTTGCCGATGAAACCGAGTTGCAGAAGATGGTCATCGATTATCCGTTCACCCAGTTCGACGAACTGGAGGTTCGCGTGATCGCCGATGGGGACGCCTCGCTGAAGCAGTGGCGTGAGGCTCTCAAGCAGATGGCGATCAGGTAGCCTGTGAGCAGTTCGGCGCGGCCGTGCGGGCCGGTCGTCGCGCGCTCGCGTTCTCGGCAAGATCGCGGAACGCCCGTGAATCCTGGCCCAACTCAACGCACGTGACCACCGATCCCGACCGCCAAGCACGGCCGTTGCCGACCGCTACCTTGCCGACCGCTACCTTGCCGATCGCCCCAGCCAGTTGGTGCTGACTGTGTTACGCCTGTCGGAGTGAATGAAGCGCGCGTATCCTCGAGTCCATGCATCAGGAGCGCACGGGATCCTTCCCCCGCTCTGACAGCAGCTTCGTCGCGAAGCGCTGTCCCTCTGACACTCGCTCCATCTCGATCGCGATCGAACAGCCTGTTCGATTCTCGCGAGCCGCTCGGACATCTCGGTGAGTTCTCTGCCGGGCCGCACACCGCGGCGCTCGATCGCCTTGCTGATGACAGTGCCGATCATGACGAGCAGCACTATGACCGTGACGAATCCCAGAATCAGAGCGAGATCCGACCCATCTGGCATTGTACCCCCTGGGTGTCGACGGGCGCCGGGCCCGGTCTACTGCATCCATTACTCCACGCGCTGAAATGTGATTTCAGGGACGGCACGGCTGGCCCTTCCGGGCGTAAGGTATTGACAAAGCTCGCCGGGAGACGTAGGAACATTCCCGCTCCATCCGCAGTCAGGCTCACCTTTCGAGGGGAGGCTTCCATGCTCTGTTCGCGTAGTCGGCGCGTGTTTCTTGCTATCCTTGCCGCCGTCCTCTGCGGCGTCCCCGCCTTTGCCCAGGCCCAGACCGGCCAGATCCGCGGCGTGGTGCGTGCCGGGAGCGGCGCGGCGGTAGAGGCAGCCACGGTGAGAGTCACAGACAACTCCACTGGCGCCTCCAGGACCACGACCACCACCGCCAACGGCGCCTACGCCATCTCCGAGCTGGTCCCGGGCACCTATACAGTTGCCGTGTCGCGAATCGGTTACCGTCGGGCGGTTCGTTCCGACGTGCGGGTTCCGGGCGAGGCGACGGTCGACTTCACCCTCGATCCGCTACCGCTGGATGCGGTCATCGTCACGGCCACACTGCGCGAGCAGGAGCTGGCCGCCGTCCCCTTCTCGATCGCCGCGCCGACCGCTGCGGTGATTCGCGAACGCGGTGCGGACAACATCGAGGCGATCGCCGTCAACGTCGCAGGCTTCAGCGTGCAGAACCTCGGACCCGGTCAGAGCCAGGTGGCCATCCGCGGCGCCTCCGCCGGCCAGATCGCCCGTGATCAACCCGGCGTCAAGGAGCAGGTGGGAGTCTACCTGGATGAATCGCCGGTTTCCCTCTCGCTGTTCACGCCGGACCTCGACCTGTTCGATCTGTCGCGCGTGGAGGTGCTTCGCGGACCGCAGGGCACACTGTTCGGCTCCGGTTCTCTTGCCGGCACGGTTCGCTACATCACCAATCAGCCCGAGTTGGGCGTGAGCAGTACTTTCGGCGAAGTCGGGGGCAGCCTGATCCAGGGGGGCGGCCCGGGCGCCAACGTCAAGGTCGGCACCAACGTTCCGCTGGGCGACAGGACGGCCGCCCGGCTGGCGGTCTACCACAATCAGCTCGCCGGCTACATGGACGCGGTGCAGCCCGATCTGAGTGTGGCCAAGGACGTCAATACCGGCACACGGACCGGCGTCCGCGCCGCTCTTCGGTTCGATCCCAACGACAGGCTCAGCCTCGTCCCACGCGTTGTCTTCCAGACCGTGCGGATGGACGGCTGGAACCGCATCGACGCGTTCAACATTCTGGCGAATCCCTACACCACTTCACGCCCCTCTGTAAGGCTGGGTGAGCGCGAGCAATTCACGCAGATCGAGGAGCCCTTCACCGACGAGTTCGTTCTCGGCGACGTCAACCTGCGATACGATTTTGGAGGAGCTAATCTCACATCGGTCACCTCCTACAGCTACCGTGACATCCTCGTGGTACGCGATGCCGGGGCCCTCACGTCGAGCATCACGGGTGGCAGCATCGGTCTTCCGGAGGAGATCTACGCCCTCAACTCTCCTCTGGACGATGCCAGCACGGTGAACGTGTTCACTCAGGAGCTGCGGGTTGCCGGCGGTGAGGGTCGCGCACGGTGGCTGGTTGGTGGTTTCTTCAGCAGCAACAAGCGTGACTACGGCCAGGAGCTTCTGGTGTCGGGATTCGAGGCCGGCTCCGGCATCCCCACTCAGGGGCTCCGTGCACCGCGGGACGTACTGTTTTACTCCGACCTCTCGTACGATCAGAGGCAGACTGCCGTCTTTGGCGAAGCTACGGTGAGCGTCACCGACCGGCTCGATCTCATCGGCGGGCTCCGCTACTACAACTTCACGGAGGACCGCGAGCAGGTGTTCGATGGCATCTTCGCCAACGACGACAATGGTACGGCGATCGTGTCAGTGCCCGGCTCTACGAAGGCCGACGGACTTGCGCCGCGGTTCATCGCCAGTTTCAGGGCGACCGACGACATCACCTTCAACGCACAGGCGGCCAAGGGCTTCCGCCTGGGGGGGATCAACGATCCGCTGAACGTGCCGCTCTGCACGGCGCAGGATCTCATCACCTTCGGCGGTCGCGACTCCTGGAGAGACGAAACGGTCTGGAACTACGAGGTCGGGGCCAAGACCCTGTTGATGGGTGGGCGTGCCTCGCTCAATCTGTCGGCCTTCCACATGGACATCAGTGACCTGCAGTTGATCGTAACAGCGGGTTCGTGCTCTTCACGTCTCGTCTTCAACGTGCCGAGCGCGGTGAGCCGCGGTGCAGAGATCGAGTTTACGGCAAGGCCGAGCCAGTTCTTCGACTTTGCGGTTTCGGCCTCCCTCACCGATTCGGAGCTGCGGTCCACCCTGACGGAGACCGACGAGTTCGACGTCGTGAGAGTGGTCTCGGGGATCGAGAGCGGTAACCGTCTGCCCAGCGTGCCGAAGGTTCAGGCAGCGGCCGCAGGGACCTACCGTGTGCCAATGAGCGGAGGGGCAGAGGGCTTCCTTACCGCTTCGTTCTACCACGTAGGGTCGCGCATCACCCAGATCGATGACCACACTCCGGGTCTCGGCACCGTCAACCTCAACCAATTCGAGGCCGAGGGCGGCGCCACCATCGGCGGGCCATTGACGCAGTCCACCTTCACGTTCGATCCCGAGTTGCCGGCCTACAACCTGGTGAACGTGCGAATCGGGATGAGTCGCCCGAACTGGGAGGTCGCATTTTTCGTGAACAACGTCACCGACGAGCGGGCACTTCTCGCGCTCGACCGTGAGCGCGGATTGCGCGCCCGCGTCGGCTACCTGACCAATCAGCCACGGACATTTGGCATAACCATGGGCTTCAATTACTGAACGCGAGCGGCGTGGTCGACCGGACGACCCGACGGCGGCATCTTCGGCGCAGCTGCCGGCCGGGATGTCGCGTCGGGCTTTCGTCGGGTTGCTGGTAGCCGCGCCGCTGACGGCGCGACTGGGAATGATGGGCGCACCGGGCGAGCACGTTGCGAGCGGCGCAATGTTCGCGCGCAGATCTCGTGAGCATGTGGTGGTCGTGGGTGCGGGCGCGTTCGGCGGCTGGACCGCGCTCGCCCTTCTGCGTGCGGGAATGCGCGTAACACTCGTTGACGCGTGGGGTGCGGGACACTCGCGGTCGTCTTCCGGTGGCGAGACGCGCGTGATCCGCGGAGCTTACGGCGGCGTTGCCGACTACAGCGAGATGGCTGCCCGTGCACTGGTGCTCTGGCGCGAGGCGGAGCAGCAGTGGAAGCGCAGGGTGTTGTTCCGCACCGGCGCGATATGGATGTGCGCGGCCGACGACAGCTACGTGCGGCGATCGATGGCGCCGCTGCAGGCCGTCGGACTCTCGATCGAGGAGCTCTCTCTTGCTGACGCTGCCCGGCGCTATCCGCAGATGGGCTTTCGCGACGTGCGTACCGTGTTCTTCGAGCCCGAGGCGGGATTCCTCACTGCGCGGGCGGCGTGCGAGCTGGTGCGCGACACTTTCGTGAGCGAGGGTGGGGAGTACAGGAAGCTCTGGGTGCGCCCGCAGTCAGGCGAGCGGGCCGCACCGGCGGCGCGCCTGTCGGGCGTGAGTCTGTCGGATGGCAGCACTCTGGATGCGGATCGTTTCGTGTTCGCGTGCGGCCCGTGGCTGCCGGAGCTGTTCCCGGAGGTGGTCGGACGGCGGATCGTGGCAACGCGCCAGGAGGTTTTCTTCTTCGGCACGCCCGCTGGCGACACGCGGTACGACTTTGGTGAGTTACCCGTGTGGGTGCACATAGGCGAGCGGTTCGTGTATGGTTTGCCGTCGCACGAGAACCGCGGCCTCAAGGTGGCGGACGACACCGCCGGCGAGGAGGTACATCCCACAACAATGGATCGCGCGCCCAGTGCCGCGGCTCTCGCCGGTGCACGGGCGATCGTAGGCGAGCGGTTTCCGGCGCTGGCCGGCGCGCCGCTCGTGGAGGCGCGCGTCTGCCAGTACGAGTCATCCAGCGACGGAAATTTCCTCGTCGACCGGCATCCGCAGCTCGAGAACGTATGGCTGGTGGGTGGCGGCTCGGGACACGGCTACAAGATGGGACCCGCCCTTGGCGAGCACGTTGCAGCGCTGGTTCAGGGCCGCGCGAAGGTGAATCCGCTGTTCGCGTATGGAAGACTGCGGCCGCGGCCGGAGGCTCGTCCGGGCTAGCGTTTCGCTCTCCCAGGCGAGACCATTGATAACGCAGAGGTTACGAGAAGCGCGAAGAGATCCAGGGCGCGCGGCATGCGCAGTTCCTGTCGTTCACTGTCCTCTCGCGCTTCTGCGGTCGATGGCTGTTGCCAGTTGCTCAGAGTCTGACCCTCTTGAAATGGGAGGTGGTTCGTGGCGACCGAGACATCGGCAGTCGAAGACACCGAGCGAATGCTTCGCGTGGTGCGTCGCGGGTACGAGGAGGGCTGGAACCGGGGTCGGATCGAGGTTCTGAACGAGATCCTGGCGCCCGACTTCAGGGCACATGATCCCAGCGTGCCGGGTGGCGAAGTTGGCCGCAATGGGGTAGTAGCAGCGTTCCAGGCGATCCGCTCCGCCTTTCCGGATTCGCAGCGCGAGGTGTGCGATTACGTGGGTGCCGGCGACAGGATCGCCGTGCGCTGGCGCGTGACGGGCACCCACCTCGGCCCGTTCAACGGGATGCCGCCCACTGGTCGCGCAGTGGATGTCACAGGTATCACCATGTACCGCATCGTTGACGACCGCATTGCCGAGGAATGGGTATCAATGGACAACCTCGGTCTTCTTCGCCAGCTTGGCGTCGGCTGACCGAGTGCGATCCGGCACGTTCGTAGGCGCACTGCGGCGCAACGCTCTGCGGATCGTGGCGCTCCTGGCCATCGTCACGCTCGTCGCATGCGGATCGGCCGCGCGACGCAACGCTGCCGCTCCTGAGCCGGCTTCCCCTTCGCCGGCCGAGCTGGAGGCGATCTACTGGGCGCGCGTCGACAGCGCGCGCGCGCGATTCACGCACGCCGACGCGCGCTTCGTGACCGGCATGATAGGCCATCATGCGCAGGCGATAGTGATGGCAAGGCTGGCCGCGACGAACGATGCCGGTCAGCCCGTTCGCGTGCTGGCGGCACGGATCATCAACGCGCAGGAGGATGAGATCGCGCTGATGCAGCAGTGGCTGCGCGACCGAAAGCTCGCCGTCCCCGAGGTGCACATCGTGGGCACGACGCTCATGCTGCACGGTGCCGGTGATGCCGTGCATGCGTTCGGCATGCTCTCGGCGGCGGAGATAGCGGGGCTCGAGCGCGCCCATGGAGTGGAGTTCGACCGCCTCTTCCTGCAGTACATGATTCGCCATCACCGCGGTGCCGTGGCGATGGTGCGGGACCTGGTCCAGACCGACGGCGCGGCCCGGGATCCAATGCTGTTCAAGCTCGCGTCGGACATTCAGGCCGATCAGTTGGCTGAGATCGGGAGAATGCAGCATCTGCTCGCCGAGCTGTCCGCCGGAGGCAGGAACCCGTGATACTCGTATCGGACGCGAACGCGTCGTCCACCGCACAGGAGGCATTCATGGAACGCGCTGTTCAGCGCCGTCGTGTCACTTCAGGATTTGCACTTTCTCTCCTGTATGTTGCAGTCGCGGCGCTTGCCGTCGCGACGGGCTGCGCATCGCCTTCGTACTCGGGACCGAGTGTGTCGGGGTCTGCCGCAATGCCAGTGCCGGCGGCTTCCGGCACTGATCCGCGCGTCGGACTCCGCGCCGGCCTGTTCGACGCCGGGGAGGCCGTGTGGAATCTGCGCGTGCTTTCGACCACGCCGCCGCCGGAGGCGTTCCTCGCTTCGTGGAACTCTGACCTTGCCTTCTCCGGCAACTACGTCATTCAGGGAAACTTCTCGGGCTTCCTGATCTGGGACATCTCCGACCCGCGTCGCCCGAATCTCGTGACCGCCTACAGTTGTCCGGGGTCACAGAATGACGTGTCGGTATACAGGCATCTGCTGTTCGTGTCCGTCGAGGGGCCGGAGAGCAGACTCGATTGCGGCAGGGAGGGCATTGCCGAGGCGATCAGCGCCGTGCGCGTGCGCGGGATACGGATCTTCGACATCAGCGATGTGCGCGAGCCGAAGTATGTCGGCAATGTCCAGACCTGTCGCGGCTCGCACACGCACACGGTGCTCGTGGATCCGAAAGACACCGACCACGTCTATATCTATGTTTCCGGCGTGAGCCCACCGCGTGATCCAGCAGAATTGGCTGGCTGCTCGAGTGCGTCACCGGCTGACGACCCCAACTCGGCCCTTGCTCGCATAGATGTCATCAGGGTGCCGCTCGCCCAGCCGCAGCAGGCGCGAATAGTGAGTACGCCGCGCATCCTGGAGGGGCTCGCCGCGCCGCCGCGCCGAACGTCCGCTGCGCCGGAGGATAGCGCCTTCATTGCGGCAGCGAGGGCGCGCGGCGAGTTCGTCGTCACGCTCGATCTTCTCGCAGAGGACATGGTGATTCCCTCCGAAATGGCCGACCAGATCCTGGCGGGATTCGTTCAACAGCGAGGCGGCACGGGCGCGCCCACGGCGGCGGACAGCGCTGCACTCCGCGCCGCACTCCCGGCGATGCTGGCGCAGATGTTCGGTAACGATGACGCCACGACCATCTGCCACGACATCACGGTGTATCCGGCTGCCGGCATTGCCGGCGGCGCCTGCCTCGGCTATGGCGTGCTTCTCGATATCAGCGATCCGGTGCAGCCCAGGCGCACCGCCGCTCTCGCCGATTCGAACTTCATCGCGTGGCACTCCGCCACCTTCAACAATGATGCGACGAAGGTGCTGTTCACCGATGAGTGGGGCGGCGGCACCTCGCCCAAGTGCCGCGCCACCGACCCGCCGGAATGGGGGGCGAACGCTATCTACTCCATCACGAATGGCCGGCTCGAGCTGCGCAGCTACTTCAAGATGCCGGCCGCTCAGTCTATCACGGAAAACTGCGTTGCGCACAACGGATCGCTGATACCCATTCCGGGCCGCGATGTGATGGTGCAGGGTTGGTATCAGGGCGGTGTCAACGTGTTCGACTGGACCGATGCCGACAATCCGTTCGAGATCGCCTTCCACGACCGTGGGCCTGTCGATGCCAGTCGCATGGTGACTGCCGGAAGCTGGTCGGCCTACTGGCACAACGGGCTCATCATCAGCTCGGAGATCGCGCGCGGGCTCGACATCTTCGAGCTCGTGCCGAGCGAGTTTCTGTCGCAGAACGAGATCGACGCTGCCAGGTCGGTGCGGTTCGACGACCTCAACGTGCAGGCGCAGCCGCGATTCGTCTGGCCGCCCACCTTCGCGCTGGCGCGAGCCTACCTGGACCAGCTCGAGCGGTCCGGCGGCCTATCGGCCGATCGTATCGCGTCGGTGCGACGGGATCTGGCCGGCGCCGAGCGCGCGTCCGGTAGCGCCCAGCGCGACGCGCTGGGAAGTCTGGCAGCCAGTCTCGATGCCGAAGCGGCTGGTTCGACGGATGGTGCGAAGGTGCGGCTGCTCGTTGAAGCCGTGCGCGAGCTGGCCGGACGATGACTCGTGGCGCTGAAGCGGGCGCGCGATTCGCCAGGCGCGTCTTCCTCATCGCCGCCATCTATGGTGTGATCGTGCTGCTGCCGCAGTACTTTCTGGAGACGAGCATCGGCCGCGACCGTCCGCCGCCGATCACGCATCCGGAGTACTTCTACGGGTTCATCGGTGTTGCTCTGACATGGCAGCTGGTGTTCCTGATCATTTCAAGGGACGTAAGGCGATATCGGCTCCTCATGCTGCCGGCGGTGCTGGAGAAGTTGTCGTTCGGTCTCACCGCCATCGTCCTGTATGCTGGCGGCCGAACCGACCTGTCGATCCTGGGGGCGGGCGCTATCGATCTCGTTCTCGGCGTCCTGTTCATGGTCGCCTTTCTCGTCACGCGCGACCCCTTGAATGAAGCCTGAATCCTCAGAACGGAAACAGCAGCGGCACGACGAG
>CAYXRS010000051.1:2271-11323 GCA_964467195.1 uncultured Gemmatimonadaceae bacterium | reverse complement strand
GACCCCTTGAATGAAGCCTGAATCCTCAGAACGGAAACAGCAGCGGCACGACGAGCAGAGTCGCCACCAGCATCAGGAGCTGGAGCGCCACGCCGATGCGAAAGAAGTCTCCGAAACGATAGCCGCCCGGACCCAGCACGAGCATGTTGACGGGTGATGCGATCGGCGTCGCGAATGCCGTGGACGCTGCCACGGCGATACCCATCAGGAACGGCTCCGGCGCGACGTCCAGTCGCAGCGCGGCCTGGAGCGCGACCGGTGCCAGCAGGACCGCCGTAGCTGTGTTCGAGATGACCTGACTGAGTGCCGACGTCAGCACGAACAGTACGGCCAGCAGCACCAGCGGACCGACGTCCCCCACCACCGTCTCGAGCCCATCCACAATAAGGGCCATGCCGCCGGTCTTCTCGAGCGCGGTCGCGACCGGCAGGATTGCCGCGATCAGAACGACGCTCTCCCAGTTCACCGAACGGTACGCGTCCTCTCCGGCGACGCACCCCGACAGAATCATCGCCAGCGCCGCGAGCAGTATCGCGATCACCGGCGCAACCACGCCGGCGGTGAGGAGGACCATCATTCCCACCGTGATGGCGACGGCGACGGGCGCACGGCCGTAGGGGCGCAACGCATCATCGGCGTCGAGCGGTCGCGCTACGACCACGAAATCCCGCCGCTCCTCCTGGAGCACGTGGATCCGGCGCCACGGGCCCTTCACCAGCAGAGTGTCACCGAACCGCAGCTTCGTCGTGCCTGGTGTCCCCTCCTCCACGCGATCACCGAGACGTCTCAGGCCGAGCACGGTGAGCCTGTACTTTTCGCGGAAGCGCACGTCCTTGAGCGAGTGCCCGATGAGGCGGGAACGCGGCGTGAGCAGCACCTCCGCCAGCCCGATGTCTGGGGGAAGCGGGCCGGCCCCACCCGGAAGAGGCTCGAGCGACAATGACTCGGCCATGGCGGCCGCGTCTTCTGGACGGCCCAGTCCCTCGATCCGATCGCCGGCCTCCAGCCGTGTATCGGGAAGCACTGGACGCGCAAGCGTCCGGGCAGCCTCCCACACGCGTCTCACCTGGCCCGACGGCGCCTGGTGCTCCGATCGGATGTCGAATATCGTCACCCCCCAGCGCTTCCGGATGTCGGCCTCACGAAGAGTCTGGCCGGCGAGCGCGGAACCGGCGCCGATCCGGTACGCAGAACGGCTCGCTCCCAGCTCGTATCGTTCGAGCAGCTCTTCGCGCGTAGCCGCCTCGCCCCCGAACCCGGCTGCGGCAGCGGGAGCCGTGCGGTCCGGAAGAAGTTTCCGTCCAACGAGCGCCATGAAGCCGACGCCGATGGCGAGCATCACCAGTCCAACCGGAGTGAAGTCGAAGAAGCGGAACGGTTCTCGTCCCGCCGCCTCGAGCTGACTGCTGACCACTATGTTGGGCGCGGTCCCGATCAGAGTGAGCATGCCGCCGACCAGCGACGCAACCGACAGCGGGATGAGTAATCGCGACGGCGCGATGCCGCGATCCCAAGCCAGCCCGACTGCCACCGGTAACATGACCGCGACCGTTCCCGTAGAGCTCATGAATGCGGAGAGGAATGCGACCAGCAGCATCAGCACGACGATGAGCCGTACCTCGCTGTTCCCGGCCAGCCGTGCGGGCAGACGCCCGATCGCTCGCGCGACTCCTGTCTGAAAGAGTCCCTCGCCCACCACGAACAGCGCGGCGATCATGATGACGATCGGATCCGCGAAGCCCGCCAGCGCTTCAACGGGGGTCAGGATTCCGGTTACGGCCATGGTCAACAGCGCCAGCACGGCCACGACATCGAGCCGCAGCCGGTCGCTCACGAACAGAATGATGGCGGCAAGCACGACCGCATAGACCAGCGCGATCGACGGCGTCATCGATACCCAGATCGAATGACGAGTGGACAGAAGCAGCGCGAGTTCCAGCGCACGATCCTGGTTGGCAATCTGGATGAGTTGTCGTTACGGCCGTTCGTCTTGCCCGCAATCTCGAGATCCGCATCGCCATAGTGGGCTGGAAATGGCGATGAAGGAAGCTGAGCGCGGCGGGCGTCCACAATCTGGTACTGCGACCACATGTCGCCGCTAGTACGCGCGACAAACGCGTCGGACATATGGTGGGAGCGCTTTCCGGGGGGGGGTGGTGCCCGAGGCCCTTCCCAATCGCCTCATGAACGAACAGATATTCGTGAACGTGCGTGGTGACGCGATCCGAATCGCCCGCGGGATGCCGCCAACGTGCGGCTGCTCGCTGACGCCGTGCGCGATCTGGGCGGGCGCCGACCGGCACCTGATACCTTGGGGCGAGGTCATTCACCTGAGGCGTGCTTTCGAATGACTGACAAGGTCGATTTGTACGACGGCCACTACGGGAAGCTGGGGACGGATCCTCAAGTGGAGGTTCGCCGGGAGACGTACGGAGAGGATCTTGGACAGTCCAGCTGGATCACGGCCGACGAGGCACGCCGCTGGTTCGGCCTGCTCCAGCTTCGTCGCGGTCAGAGAGCATTGGAGGTGGCGTGTGGCTCCGGGGGCGTGACCTGTGCGATTGCCCACGAGACCGGAGCGGAGTGCGTCGGAGTCGACATCAACGTGCACGGCATCGAGGCAGGGAGGACGCGGGCGGAGAAAGACGGCGTCTCGTCCCTCGCCTCATTCCAGGCTGTGGATGCCGGCAGCCGTCTGCCATTCGCCGATGAATCGTTCGATGCGGTGTTCTGCAATGATGCGATCCTCCACATCCCCGGTCGCGCGGCAGTGCTTCAGGATTGGTACCGTCTGCTTCGGCCAGGAGGTCGCGTTCTGTTCACCGATCCGATCATCGTGACGGGCCAGTTGACCGACGAGGAAATGCGCACGCGCAGCTCGATCGGTTTTTTTCTCTTCACGCCCGTGGGTGAGAACGAGCGGCTGCTGGAGCGCGCCGGGTTCACGGTGCTGAAGGTAGAGGACGTCACCGAAGCCGTCGCGTCGGTCTCGCGCAAATGGCGTGATGCGCGCGACCGCAGGCGCGAGCTGCTCGTTGCGATGGAGGGAGAGGCTGGGTTCGACGGTGTGCAGCGTTTCCTCGACACCGTGCACATCCTGGCGAGCGAGCGCAGGTTGTCGAGGTACATGTACCTGGCGGAGAAGTGATCGACGCGGAGCTACCATGAGGATGCGGAGGCGCCCGCTGAATGATGATGCTACGTGAGTTCATGGAAAATCCAATGATCTACCCTCCGGCACCAGACGAGCACGTGCCGTTCCGTACATTCTGGCGGGGCATGCGGAGCATCACCTTCGTATTTTCCGCACGCTATGAGGTCACTGCACTGAATCTCGAGCTGACAGACGCGTAGCGCGCTCGGACATTACCCATCCCTCGCGAGGGAACTCATGCGCCCACTTCATAGACTCCTCGCTGCCGCAGCAGTTTCGTGCGCCATTGCCGGCCAGAGCGGAGAAGCACAGCAATCCGGCATGCCGGCCAGCACGCGAATGGTCGACGTCGACGGGCATGCCGTACGGGTCCTCTCGTCGGGGCTCGAGCAGCGCAGGGAAGGGAGCCCGGTAGTCGTGTTCGAGGCGGGCGCGATGAATTCTCTGGACGTCTGGCAGAGAGTCCTCCCGCAGATGGCAGCCGTGGCCCCGTTCGTGGCGTACGATCGCGCTGGCCTCGGACAATCGGCGTGGGACAACGAGACGCCCACTCCGCGTCACGTGGCCAGCAGGCTGCGGCGACTCCTGGAGCAGATCGGCGCCGAGCCGCCATACGTGCTCGTCGGCTATTCGTGGGGTGGCGTCCTCGCTCGCTACTTCGCTGGATATCACGCGGATGACGTGGCGGGCATCGTCTATGTCGACCCGGGGCCGATCGTCACCCAATCGCTGGCGGACAACCTGGTACCGTTCGACGCCGTCGGGGCGGGTCGAGCCGGATATGATGCGTACTGGTCGCTCTTTGCCGGCCTCTTCGAGCGGGGGGCTCCAGCTGTGCGTGCGGAGTTCGACGTGTTTCGCGCGCTGATGGAGGTCGACTTGGCGGATCGCGACCTTCGTCCTGTGCCGGATGTGCCAGTCGTGATGATCGTTGCGGCCCGGTACATGCCGCTACCGGCGCTGCCGTTCGACCCGGCCGCGCATTTCGAGGCCGATTTGCGACACCGGATCAGGATGCTCCAGGAGTGGGCGCTGGCCTCTCCTCGGGGAACGCTCGTGCTGTCCAATCACATGACGCACGCGGTGCCGCGAGAAGATCCGGATCTGATCGTCTGGGCCGTGCAGCGCGTGCTCTTGGGGTCAGAGTCGTTGAAAAGGGAGAGGTGAAAAGGGGTCAGAGTCGTTGAAACCACGGTTTCAACGACTCTGACCCCTTTCTCAACCTTTTTATCAACGACTCTGACCCCAGAACCCAGAACCCGGATGTCCCGATACGTGAACACATCTCAGCTCCACCCTCTCGGCCCGCAACGCAACCTGTTCGACATTCCGGATGAGGTCGCCTACCTCAACTGCGCCAACATGTCGCCGCAGCTTCGCGCGGTCACCGCCGCCGGGATCGAGGCCGTGCAGCGCAAGCAAGGACCATGGCGGATGAGCCAGCCGGACTGGTTCTCTGGTGCCGAGGCCCTCCGCGCCGCCGCGGCAGGGCTCATGGGAGCAGATACCGACAGTGTCGCACTGATACCTGCTGTGAGCTATGGCATCGCCGTTGCTGCCGCGAACGTTCCGCTGTCAAAGGGACAGAATATCGTTCTCCTTGCCGAGGAGTTTCCTTCGAACGTCTATGCGTGGCGGGAAAGGGCCAATGCCAGCGGCGCCGCAGTGCGGACGGTGCGCAAGGAACCGCTGGACGCGTGGACGAGTGCGGTGCTGGACATGATCGATGATGACACCGCGGTCGTATCCGTGCCCAACTGTCACTGGACGGACGGCGCGCTCGTCGATCTCGTCCAGGTGGGGAAGCGATCGCGCGCTGTCGGCGCTGCGCTGGTCGTGGACGCCAGTCAGTCCTTCGGTGCATATCCGCTAGACCTCTCCGCGGTTCAGCCGGATTTTCTGGTGTCCGTCGGATACAAGTGGCAGCTCGGCCCGTACAGTCTCGGTTACCTCTACGCCAGCCCGCGCTGGCGCGAGGCGGGCCGCCCGATCGAGGCGTCGTGGCTGACGCGGTTGGGGGCCGAGGACTTCACCACACTCGTGAATTACGCGGACGACTACCAGCCAGGCGCTCGCCGCTTCGACATGGGCGAGTATCTGCAGTTCGTGCTGGCTCCGATGGCGCTGGCTGCCATCTCGCAACTTCTCGAGTGGAGTGTGAAGCGCGTGCAGGCGACGCTGAGCCAGCTCACGAATGCCATCGCCGAGGGGGCCGCGGCGATGGGATGTTCAGTGCTTCCGGCGGACAGACGCGTCGGACATATGGTGGGAGTGCGCTTTCCGGGCGGGTTGGTGCCCGAGGCCCTTCCCAGACGTCTCATGAAGGAGCAGATATTCGTGAGTGTGCGTGGCGACGCGATCCGCATCGCCCCGCACGTCTACAACGATGCGTCCGATGGAGAACGGCTTCTTGCGGTGCTGCGGGAGTTCGTCTGAGCGCTGAGCATTGATGACGACATTCGGACGATTCGCCGGCCGTTCAGGGGCTCGCGCTGCATTCAGGATTCAGTGACGAGTATTTCCCCGCCACTGACGAACCTGTTACTGACTGTCGGCGTGGCGGGCGTCGAGGAGGACTCCTACACGAATGCGTCCCATCACCGGCAGCGGCGACATCACTCGCGCTCTGGCCGAGCTGCGCGATGCGGGTAGGGGCCAGGCGCTGGACCGGCTGGTGCCGCTGGTCTATGCCGAGCTGCGAGCCATGGCCGCCGCGCACCTCCGCAACGAGCGCACCGGCCATTCGCTTCAGGCCACCGTTCTCGTGCACGAAGTCTACCTGCTGCCTACTCGTCCACCGCCCGCCTCGTCGCCGCGTACAGCTCCTCCGCCCGCGCCCGGCTCTGCGCCCCGCCAAAGATCTTCTCCCCGTCGAATCGGCCGTTCTCGATGAAGATGTCGGAAACGTGCCGGCCCCCGGCCACGCTCCCTGCCAGATGAACTCCAGGCACCGCCGTCTCCAGCGTTTCCGGGTCCAGCTCGAACCGCCCGTCCTCGTCCAACGCCACTCCTATCGACCGCAACAGATCGAAGTCCGGGTGATAACCGGTGAGCAGATAGACGCGATCGGCAGGGATGCGCGTCGTCTCGCCACCACTCACGCCGCACGGACGCGTCACCACCTGCGCGGGAGTGATCTCCACCACTTCCTCGCCCAGCCGCGCCGAGATCTCACCGGCCTTGACGCGGTTCAGGAAATCGGGGCCGAGCCAGTACTTCACGCTCGGGCGCAGCTCCGGCCGGCGATACACCAGCGTGACGCGCGCGCCAGCGCGAAAGCACAGCAGCGCGGTCTCGATAGCGGAGTTCTTGCCGCCCACGATCACCACATCGAGACCGGCGGTGCGGTGCGGCTCGTCGAAGTAATGGCTGACGTGCGGGAGGTCTTCGCCGGGGACGTCGATCCGGTTGGGATGATCGAAGTATCCGGTGGCCAGTACCAGCTTGTTACACGTAATGGTTCCGTCGTCGAGTCGCGTCTCCACCTGGCAGTGGATGACCCCGTCGCGACGCTCGGCGCCGAGCAATCGTGCATGCGGCCGGACCCGGATCCCCTCCGTCCGCACGATCCCGCGGTAGTACATGAGCGCCTCTTCGCGCGTAGCCTTGGCGCCGGCGCACACCACCGGATGGTTTCCGATCTCCAGCCGCTCAGGCGTGGTGAAGAAAGTCATGCCGATCGGATACCGGACGAGCGAGTTGACGATCACGCCCGAGTCGATCACGAGAGGATCGAGTCCGCGTCGCCGCGCGGAGATTGCACACGCGAGACCGATCGGTCCCGCGCCCACTATCAGATGGTCTTCGTGACTGATCCACGTCATGACGACGGAATCTAATCAGAGACGCTTGAAGAGCTCCTCGATCTGGATGAGAAGCGCACGGTGGCGCCAGCGGGATGCCAGCGGAGCGTCTTCCGCTCCACCGTCGGGAAGCCCAGTATGCACGGACCTCTTGACGCCAACCAGCCTCGGCCCGACAGATTGGAGCGACCGAACACCATCCGAGAACCACGCGATCGCTGGGACCGGGGGTGTCGGTGCCGAGCTGGAGCCGGAACGGCAAGGTGGTGGTGTGGTCAATGGCGGGCGGTCAGTCGCAATGGAGAAGTGTGGCACGAAGCATAGGCCTGATTCCTGAGCATGGAGGTCGCTGATGTCACAATGGATGGGGGCGCGGGCTGCAAGCCGGTTGGCTCCGGGCACATTCCTCGTCGTCGTGGTGGTCGGAGGACTCGCGGCGGGTCTCACCGGGAAGGCGCAAGGCGACGAGCGCGACGAAAAGCTCGAGCAGATACTGCGCGGCCGCCAACGCGTGATCACCGGCGCGTGCGGAGACTGTCACGGCGGCATTGCAAATCCGGCCTCGAACTCCTGGCTTGTCGGCGATGCAGGGGATGGGAATTCCATCGGCGCGTTTCGCGTGTGGCCGCGGAACCTGACCCCCGACGATGAGACGGGCTTGGGCCGCGTGAGTGAGCGGCAAATCTTCAATGCGTTGCGCTATGGTCTGAGGCCCAGCGCCACACCGGACGTGGAGATCACCTCCTCCACTCCCGGCGAGGGCAACCATCCGGCCAAACCTCACTACCTGTCGCCCGGCATGCCGTGGGCCTTCATCCGCTGCCTGGATGATGAGGCACTGTGGGACATCGCCGCCTATCTGAAGCACGGCGTCCGGCCGGTGAGCCACCGCGTGCAGGAAAGCGAAGCGCCGCCCGATGAATGGGCCGGCGTTTTCGCCCCCGGAAGTCTTCCTTCCTGCGAGCTGCCAACATTCCCCGCGGCGCAGGAGGTGGCAGCGGTGCCGGAGGAGAAGCGAGACCAGGTGCTCCGCGGTCGCGCCGCGGCCGGCGTTTGCGGGGTTTGCCACGGGGGCGGGAGCCCCGCGGCGGACGGATGGCTCGCCGGTTTCCAACCCGGCGTTGACGCTCCGCCCTTCACCTTCGTGATGGAGTTCGACATCGGTCCGTTCAAGACGCGACCGCGCAATCTTACGCCGGACAACACGACAGGGCTTGGCCGCTTCACCGAGCGGCAGATCTTCAACGCGCTGCGCTTCGGCCTGCGGCCCGGCGAGACGCCAGATGTCGACATCACGTCGACGACACCGGGAGAGGGCAATCACCCGGCGCTTCCCAGGTACCTCGCTCCTCCGATGCCGTGGCCGGTTTTTCGCCACCGGCCGGATCAGGAGCTGTGGGACATCGCCGCCTATCTCAAGCACGGGGTGAAGCCCGTTGCCAATAGAGTGGAGGACAGCGAGGGGCCACCGGACTTCTGGGCAAGCCTGTACGCACCGGATACGATCGGCACGTACCCGCTGCCGCCATTCCCTACCGCCAGAGAGAGGAGGCCGTAGCCGAGCCGCTGCCAGAGCGAAGCATCAATGCTGACGCACGACCAACTATTCCGGCTCTGCCGCGCGCGGGAGCGAGCGCGCGGCGCGGGCGTGCGGGTTGTGTAACCGGGATGCGACCGCGGGCTCAAACCTTTTGCTCGCTGATCCTATCCAAGCAGCGTACCGCCCTGGCACAATGCTACGCACTTCGGGGGCTCTCATGAGGCGCTGGACGTTCTCTCATCGTAGCTGGTGGCTGGCGGTGGCTCTGGCCGTGCCCGTCAGCCAGGCTCACTCGCTGGAATCCGCGGCCGGCGCGGCTGCGCTGGGCTCCTCGCAGCAGGAGCAGCAGAGCGACTTCAACTGGACCGGGGAGATTGCCCCGGGCGCGACACTGCGCGTTCTCACTTTCGGTGGCAGGATAACGGTGCAGCAGGCCACGGGCACCCAGGCGCGAGTTCGCGGTGAGACGCGGCACGCCGGCCGCGGTGAAATCGAATTTCTGGCCACCCGCGACGGTGGCGACGTGCGCATCTGCGCGCTTCGCGAGGACGCCGA
>CAYXRS010000051.1:0-2171 GCA_964467195.1 uncultured Gemmatimonadaceae bacterium | reverse complement strand
TGGCCACCCGCGACGGTGGCGACGTGCGCATCTGCGCGCTTCGCGAGGACGCCGAATGCACCAACGAAGGGATCCGGAGCGAGCGTCGCTGGAGCCGGTCGCGCAATCAGAGCGCGCGTGCCGACTTCACCATCGAAGTGCCCCGCGGCGTGATCGTGCGCGTGTCGAGCGGCAACGGCGACGTCAGCGTCACTGGCGCCACGGCGGATGTGCACGCGTCCTCGGGGAACGGCACGGTGACTGTTGGGCCGGGCGCCTCGCAGGTGCGGGCGTCGAGCGGCAACGGCGCAGTAAGAGTGGACGAAGCCCGGGGGTCCGTGCGCGCCAGCAGCGGCAATGGCCGCGTCAGCGTTTCGACCGCCGCCGGCCCGGTACACGCGAGCACCGGCAACGGAAACATCGAGGTGGCGATGTCCTCGCTGCCGGGCGATGGCGACATGCGTTTCAGCAGTGGCAACGGGAGCATAACCCTCCGCGTCCCGGCCGATTTCTCTGCCGAACTCACCGCGCGGACCGGCAACGGCGGCTTCGAGACGGACTTTCCGGTGCAGATTCAGGGTACGTTCAGTCGAAACCGCTTCGAGGGCACCATCGGCAGCGGCGGTCGCAACGTGCGCATGACCACCGGCCGGGGAACGATACGCGTGCTGCGCGCCGGCAACTGAGGGGGAACCGCCCATCTGTCCGTGGCCCGATACGATGGACGCCGGATGATTGGAATGGTACGCTGAAAGAGTCAGCCCAGCGACCATCCAATCCGTAAACGGCGCTCAGGCTTCGTTTCTTCGGGCGCGATCCCTGTTCGCGCCCCGTACTTGCAAGTACCATAAGGGGCAACGGTCAGTTGGACCGTCGTTTCCCGCTGCCCGGAGGCCTTCATGCACGCACCCCGCCGTCACGCCCCATGGGTCGTGCTGCTGCTCGCGCTTGCGATCATGTCCTGCAAGGACAGCCCCACGGAACCCAGGCTCAGCCTGAACGGCACCTGGCAAGGGTTCGCGGAGAGCGCCGGCATGGTGGTCACCCTCACTCTGACGGAGGCCAACGGGACGGTCACTGGTAACGGCTCTCTGCAGGCCCTCCAGAGTCTGCCGGTATCGGTGGGCGGCACGTTCGACCGTCCGGACTTCTTGCTGACGATGACCGCGACCGGTTACCAGCCCGTAGTATTCAACGGTGCAGCCACGGCAACCCGCATGACCGGCACCCTCAATGGGTCGGGGTTCACCGACGTCGCCGTCTCGCTGCTGCGGCAATAACCTGGGCCGGCGGCGGTCCGCTCGGTTCGCGGACGCCATCGTCGCTCGGCTCGGCCTGACTATGCTGTCGATGCCCGTCTCAGGCGACTGCGGATGGCCGCGTCCGGAACTCGCTGGCGCCGGCTGAACTGTGGCGGCAACTCCGCCGCCCTGGCACAAAATGTTTCCATCGCCGGGGCTCGCTCGTGTACAGGGGGTGACAACTCCCTTCTCCACGAGAATGATCAGATCCCTGGCATTGGGCGCGGTCCTCGCCGCGGCGGTGGCATCCACCGCACAGGCACAGTCTCACGTGCCGCCCGCATCATCCGCGACGCCCTCATCATCTGCGCAACCCGCATCATCCGCGTCGCCCACCTCCACGCCGGCGCCGGCACAGCCACCGGCAGCTGTGGCGGTGCGCAACCGCCCCGAAGCCCTCGACAGCGTTCTCGCATCGGCAACGCCCCCCCCCGTCACGCTGCTCACCGGCGACGTGGTCCGTCTCACGGTCTGGGGGCGCGCCGAGCTTAGCGGAGAGTTCAGCCTCAACGCCGACGGCACGCTCAATCACCCCATCCTCCAGGAAGTGCGACTGGTGGGCCTCCCGGTGGAGGAAGCGCGGCGGCGGATGCGAGAGCTGCTCGAGCGATTCGAGTCGAACCCGCAGTTCGTGCTGGAGCCGCTGGTACGAGTGGCGGTAGGTGGGGAGGTGAGGCAGCCAAACCTCTACGTGCTGCCAACCGAGACGGCGCTCTACCAGGTGATCGCCATGGCTGGCGGGCCCAGTGAGCGGGGACGGCTCGACCGCGTGAGACTGGTGCGTGATGGCGATGCGAAGGTGATGGATCTCTCCCGGGCGGATTCGCCCGAAGCGCTCGTTCCGATCAGGTCCGGCGATCGTCTTATGGTCGAGCGGCGGCGGAACATCCT
>CAYXRS010000050.1:0-21846 GCA_964467195.1 uncultured Gemmatimonadaceae bacterium | reverse complement strand
TCCTGGAGCGAGTACCCGGCGATCGCCGTTCCGGAGAGATTTTCGCGTGCCACGCGGCGAAGCTAACCGACGCCGTCAGGAGGAGCAAGCGCCATGAGCCTGACGGTGCAGCGCGCCCGCGATTACGTTTGAGATGGTTCCACCTCCTTCCTCACTAGTGGAGTTCCCTGGCATGCGTGTCACCCACCCCGCCCTCGCCGCCCTGGCGGTGGCGAGCGCCGCGATCATCCTTGGTGCCTGCGCTCCGCGCGTCGCGCCCGACCGAGGCGCCGCGCCTTCGCCACGTCGCGGCCCGGTAATCGGCAGCCTCCAGATGTCCGCGGTCTACCGTGACAACGGATTGCTCGTTGGCACCGACCCGATGCCCTTCGTCGGATCGGTGCGTTACCTGGCTGGTGCGTCGCCCGACTCCACCCTCGTGCTGGTGACCGCGTCGTTCGCCAACCAGATCCTGACGTTCGACAGCGACGGCCAATCGCGTCGCGGCCGCTACGCGATTTCCACTCAGTTGCGGCGCGATGGCTCGCCGGTGGTCCGAGTTGACGCCAGCGAAACCGTACGCGTGGGATCGGCCCGTGAGGCAGCGCGGCTGGACGAAAGCGTGATCTTCCAGCAGTTCTTTCATGCTGCCCCAGGCGATTACGCGCTCACCATGGCGCTTCGCGATGGGGGAAGCGCGCGGAGCAGCATAGCAGAGATGAACATTTCTGTTCCGCCCTTTGTCGGCAGATCGCTGGCAACGCCGATCGTCGTATTCGAGGGTCAGCCGCGGGCGACGCGCGACTCGCTGCCGCTTCTGGTGGCCAACCCCAGGTCGACCGGTGTGATCGGCCGGGATGCCGTGCTCCCCATCTACCTGGAGGGATACGGCATCGACTCGACGACGAGGATCGAAGTCAGCGCCCTCGATGAGCGGCGGCGACCGCTTTGGCGTGACACGGTGGCGGTCGCGGTTGCAGGCGACGTCGGATCTGCCGTGGTGGAGATGCCAGTCTCGCGCGTGGGCGTGGGGCGGCACACCGTGACCGCCACCTTGATAGGAGGCGGACCCAGGCGCAGCGCGATATCGGTGCCGGTGTTTGTCAGCTTTGGCGAGGGTGTCGCCATCGGCTCGTTCGACGAGATGCTGAGCTTCCTTCGTTACTTCGCCTCGGAGGACCGACTCGCACCGCTCCGCGACACGGTGCCCGAGCGGCGCGCCGCGGCGTGGGCTCGTTTCCTCCGTGAGACCGACCCGGATCCTTCCACCCCGGAGCACGAGGGGTTGCGCGCCTACTTCAACCGTATTCAGATCGCCAATCAGCGTTTCGGAGACGACATCCCCGGCGGTTGGTTGAGCGACCGTGGAAAGGTCTTCGTGACGCTCGGCGAACCGGATCAGGTTCTGCAATCCGTGGACGCGGCCGTCGGCAGACGCAATCGCAGTCAGGGGTGGAGATACGATCGCTTGTCGCTTCAGCTGGTGTTCGTGGACCGGACCGGCATGGGCCGCTGGGAGCTCACCCCGTCCAGCGAGTTCGACTTCCAGTCGGCAGTGCGCCGTGAGAGGCAGCGCCAGGATGAGGCGCGGCCGCTTGGGTCGAGGGTGACCGGCAGCTCGTGATTCCGTCACGCGGGAACAGTTCGTGAATCCAGTGAGCGACATGCCGCTCATGAAGCTCGCTGGCTGGCTGCTGCTGTTCGCCCTCCGCTGCGGAACCGCGGAGAGTGTCGCCGGGGAGACCGCTCTTGCCTCGACGGCGACCGAGGGAACGGCCGAGATCGACTGGGGGGATGACCCGGTCGTCCAGCGTGCACGCGCGGCCATGAATGAAGGACGCCCCTGGCGCGCCAGCCAGCTCCTCGCACCAATCCTCTCGGATCCCAACCGGCGTACCCCGGAAGCAGTGCTGCTGGCGGCGATGGCTGCCGCCCAATGGGAGGGGTGGGCGCAAGTCGAGCGGCTGCTGTCGCAGGAGTCGTGGATCGATTCGCTCTTCGACGGCTCGGCGCGCGTGCTGCTCGCCCGCGGCGCGCTGGCGCGGAACACGGATGAAGATGCGGCCACGCATTCCGAGCGCGGACTGGAAACCGCTCGCACCCCGGGGCAGCAGGGCGAGCGGCTCGTGCTTCTTGCACGCTCGCTGGACCGGCGGCGATTGGCCGACAGCGCAGCCGCCACATACGCGCACGCCGCGGAGCTACTGGAGGATGGCGCCGACTGGTTGTGGCTTCGCGCCGCGGCGATAGACAGCGCGGCCGCCAGACGCACACAGCTTCTCGATCGCGTGCGGCTTCCGGTGGCCCGCGAACGCGTGGGCCTTACCGATGCGCTTGCACGGGAGCGATCGGGCGATCGTGCGGGCGCCATTCGCGCCTACGAGGCGATCGGCGCGCGCGTTTCGGCGCTGCGGCTGAGCGTGCTCGAGCCCGACGCCAACCGTGATGCGATCCGGCGCTCACTGCTCGCCATTGTTGCCGCGGAAGCGGGCAGCAATGATGCGCGCCTGGCGGTGGAGTTGCTCGATGCATCGTTCGCGCCCCTTACTGCTACGGAGGAAATCTCCGTGGCTCGCTCGCTCGCGCGCAGCGGCCCCCCAGCGCGTGCGGCTCAGGCTTTTGGTCGAGCCCTCGGTGCCGGTCTCGGAACCGCCGAGGATCGACTCGCATACGGTCGCGTGCTGCTGCGCATGGGGCGTACGGCTGAAGCGAACGCGGAGCTCGCACAGGTGAGGGCGCCGGCTACGCTGGCGGCGTCGGCGACCTATGAGCGAGCGCGAGCGCTGGTACGCGCGGGGCGGGTGAGCGAGGGGCGCACGCAGCTGCGCGCAATACTACGCGACCATCCTCACGACTCCAGTGCAGCGAGCGCGCTACTCCTTCTCGGTGATCTGGCCGTGGATGAAGGGCGTGACGCTGCGGCGCGCGACGCCTTCCGTGATCTTGTGCGCCGCTTCCCCCGTTCGCGTCTTGCCGCCCCCGCCCGCTTCCGGGCGGCGATGATCGCGTACGTGTCGGGTCAACCGCGCGTTGCCGCGGCCGAACTCGATTCCATCGTCGCTCTCGAGCCTCGGGGCAACGAATCGTTCGCGGCCGGTTACTGGAGTGGACGCATATGGGCGCAGCTCGGGGACAGCGCGCGGGCGCGGTCGCGCTGGCGCGAGGTACTCGACAAGGAACCGCTCTCGTACTATGGCGCGGTGAGCGCGAGGCGCCTGGGACAGGAACCATGGTCGCCTCCCGCCGCCCCCGATTCGTTCGCGCAGTTCGCGGACATTGACGCTGCCATGCGCCGCACCGCACTGCTCGAGCAGCTCGGGATGGATTTCGAGGCGCGAATCGAGTACGACCGGCTCGAGCGCGACGCCGATTCCGCTGAAAGGATGCTCGCGACCGCCAATGCGTTTCGCGAACGGGGAATGGCGTCGCGAGGGATTCAGCTTGCGCGCCGGGCGCAAGCGCAGGGGGCAACCGGCGATGCGCGGCTGTACCGGCTGCTCTATCCGGTCGTGCACCGTGATGTGCTGATGGCGGAAGCGCGCGAGCTCCGGCTCGATCCGGCGCTGGTGGCCGGCCTGATTCGTCAGGAGTCGCACTTCAATCCCAGGGCGACTTCACCGGCAGGTGCACGCGGGCTCATGCAGGTCATGCCGTCGGTGGGCGCGCAGCTCGCGCGCAACGCCAACTTCCCCTACTGGGATCCGGCACTGCTCTATCAGCCCGACGTCAGCATGCAGCTCGGCACGCGGCATCTGGCAACCGCGGCGGCGCGCTATCCTGAGCTCGTGCACGTGCTGGCGGCCTACAACGCCGGCGGCTCACGGGTTGCCCGCTGGACCGCTCGCAACGGCGCCAACGATCCCGAAGTCTTCATCGAGCGCATCCCGTTCGTCGAGACTCGTGACTACGTGCGGATCGTGCAGCGCAACGCCGACCTGTACCGGGCGCTATACGACTGGTGAGTTGAACGGAATCGCGGCCGGCCAGCCGCTCCCAAGCCATTGACGGGCGCGGCTGATTGCGGGACAGTAGAGTAGTCGCTGGTCGTCTCGCCTCCGTGCCTCCCTGATTCGCTTCCGTCCGCTGTGTTCGCTCCCGAGCTAACGCGCAAGACAATCCATCTGGTGTCCGCCGCCATTCCGATCGCGTACGCGTCGGGTGTGTCGCGCAGCGTTCTGGTGGTGGTGCTCAGCGTGACGACACTCGGCGCACTTGGCGTAGAGGTGGCGCGGTCCGCGCACGAGCGGACGCGACAAGTCTTCGTGGCCGCGGCGGGTTGGCTGCTTCGCCGGCAGGAGGCGTCGCGGTGGACCGGTGCCACATGGCTCGCAGTCGCCTTCCTCGTCGCCGTGGTGTTGTTCCCCAGAGACGCTGCCATCGCCGCCATGTGGAGCGTCTCGGCGGGGGATGCGGCGGCAGCGATCGTTGGGCTGGGAGCAGCCAGGTGGCGCGGACTGGGCGCGGGGCATGGCAAGACCGCGGAAGGCAGCGTCGCTTGTTTACTGGTTTCCGCAGCGGGAGCTATGCTGTTGGCGGGCTTGAGCGTAGGTGAATCCTTGGCCGTCGGCGTGGTGGCCGCGACGGCCGAGCGGCCGAGCCGTCCGATGAACGACAACCTTCGCGTCGTGCTCGCGGTAGGCATCGGTATCCTGTTGTGGCGTATGGCGTTGTCTTGACAAAAAAGCACTCTGCGTCTATATAGGCGCCCGCAGGCCAGTGTAGGTCTGCTCGCACAATGTAGTGCCGAGAACGAATCACCCCGCAGGAGGCAGGGCGATGGCCAGAGGTAAAGTGAAGTGGTTCAATGACGCCAAAGGATACGGCTTCATTGAGCAAGACGGTGGCGAAGATGTCTTCGTGCATTTCTCCGCGATCACGATGGAGGGATTCAAGACGCTCGCCGAGGGGCAGGAGGTCGAGTTCGAGATTCAGACTGGCGCGAAGGGACTGCACGCCGCCAACGTGACGCGAGTCTGAGCCCCCGCCGATAGGCCATCGGTTCTGTCACGGGACCGGAAGGGCACTTCGGAATGCCGCGCGCCTTCTTCCGCAAGGGAGAGGGCGCGCGGTGTCTCTGCCGCAGGCCGTCGACAACCAGCCACCGACACCTGTCACTCTCCCGTCCATCGGTCATCTTTGAGGTCATGCTTCCACCACCAGCGCCGCGACTCTTTCTCGTCGACGGCTACGCTCTCATCTATCGCGCCTTCTACGCGCTGATCTCGCGACCGCTCACGACCAGCCGCGGCGAGAACACCTCGGCGGCATGGGGGATCGCGAACTTCCTTCAGCGGCTCATCGACAAGCACCGGCCGGAATACCTGGGTTGGGTGCACGATTCGGGACTCTCCTTCCGGCACGAGACCTACGCCGACTACAAGGCTACGCGCGAGAAGCTTACGGATGAGCTTCAGGCGGACTTCGACCGTGGAATGGAGCGCATCTGTCAGATGCTCGACGCGTATCGCATTCCGATACTCTCACTGGAGGGGTACGAGGCGGACGACGTGATCGGCACGCTTGCCAAGCAGGGTGTGAGCGCCGGGGTGAGCGTGGTGGTGATCTCCGGTGACAAGGATTTTCAGCAGCTCGTGCGCCCTGGCGTGTGGCTCCTCAACCCCGGGCGCGGCGGACCGGCAAGCGTGGAGGAGCACTGGGTGGGGGTGGAGAACGCGAGCGAGCGACTGGGCGTCCCCCCCGCGCGAGTGGTCGACTACCTGGCAATGGTAGGCGACAGTTCGGACAACGTGCCGGGCGTTCCAGGAATCGGCGACAAGACGGCGCGCGAGCTGGTCACTGCGTATGGCGACATCGAGTCGATCATCGCCCACGCGCCGGAGATCACGAAGAAGCGACCGCGCGAGGCGCTGCTCGAGCACGGCGATCGGGCGAGACTCTCGCGTCAATTAGTAACAATTCGCGACGATTTGCCAATTCAGCTCCACCTCGAGGCACTCCGCCTTGGCGATCCTGACCGGCGGGCTCTCACCGATCTGTTCGTCGAGCTGGAGTTCCACTCGCTTGCCAAGAGCGTGGCCGGCGAGGCGGAGTCGCCCAAGGCGGAGCAGGAGCGGCGTTTCGTGACTGTCGATACGCGCGAGGCGCTCGCGCAGCTGGTGCGTCGTGCCCGCGCGGCACCTTGCATCGCGCTGGACACCGAGACCATGGTGGACGCTTCGAGTCCGATGCCGGGGGACGCGCTGCGCTCCACTCTCGTCGCCCTGGCGATCGGCGTTGCACCGGGCGAGGCGTACTATCTGCCGCTGGGCCACCGTCGCCGCACGCCGGTTCAGGGTGAGCTGATCGTCGACGCGTCGGGCGACCGTGCGCCGGACGATGCGAAGTATTCACGCGGAACGCGACGAGCGGTGGCAGCGGCACCGCCCGCCAGCATAGCCGCGCGCATCCTGGCACTCGGGCAACCCGCCGTACGCAACCTGCCGCCGCTGTCGTCCGACGAAATGGCGCCGCTGCGCGAGCTGCTGGAGGATGAGAGCGTTCCGAAGGTGGTGCAGAACGCCAAGTATGATCTTCTCGCGTTGCGGAGGGCCGGCGTCGAGCTGCGCGGGCTGGAGTTCGACACGATGATCGCCAGCTACGTGCTCGATCCGGGGCGCAGGTCGCACGGATTGGACGTACTGGCGCTGGAATTTCTGGGCCATCGAATGACCAGCTACGAGGAGCTTTGCGGGAAAGGGAAGGGAGCGGTTCCATTCGATGAGTGCCCGATCGAGAGCGCGCGCGACTATGCATGCGAGGACGCCGACGTCACGCTGCGCATGCGGATCCACTTCGAGCCGCAGCTCGACGCCATGGGTCTGACTCCGCTCTACCGCGAGATCGAGATGCCGCTCGTCAGCGTACTCGCCGACATGGAGTGGGCGGGCGTATCGATCGACCTGAACTGGTTCGCCTCGCTCAAGGCGCGATTCGTTCGCGAGCGTGAGGCTGTCGAGCGCGAGATCCACCGAGAGGCGGGCGAAGAGTTCAACATCAACTCCAACCCAAAGCTGCGACAGATCCTGTTCGAGAAGCTCGAGCTTCCGGTGCTGAAGCGCACGGCCACGGGGCCGTCCACCGACGCAAGCGTCCTTCAGGAGCTTGCCGACCAGGGACATGCTCTGCCATCGCTGCTCATGGAATACCGCGAACTGGCGAAACTCGAGAACACCTATCTGGACGCCCTTCCCCTGTTGGTAAACCCGGACACGCAGCGCATCCACACCTCCTTCAACCAGACTGTTGCCTCTACCGGCAGGTTGTCGTCGAGCGAGCCCAATCTTCAGAACATCCCGATCCGTCGCGAGCTCGGTCGCGATATACGGCGCGGCTTCGTGCCGCGCACGGGGTGGAAGCTGTTGGCCGCCGATTACTCGCAGATCGAGCTGCGCTTGCTTGCGCATCTGTCCGGCGATCCCGCGTTCGTCGAGGCCTTTCGTGCTGGCGGCGACATACACCGGCAAACTGCCTCGATAATCTTCGAGGTGCCAGTTGCGCAGGTGACGCCGGAGATGCGAGCGCGCGCCAAGACGATCAACTTCGCGACGATATACGGGCAGGGCCCCCACGCGCTGTCACGTCAGCTCAAGATCGACTTCGCCGAGGCGAAGAAGTTCATCCAGGACTATTTCGAGCGCTTTCAGGGAATCCGCGCCTACCTAGATGCGCAGGTCGCGTTCGCGCGCGAGCACGGTTACGTGCAGACGTTGTTCGGGCGGCGGCGCTACATCCCGGAGATTCGGGACCGAAACTTCAACATGCGCGCTTTCGGCGAGCGCACGGCAACCAACTCTCCCATCCAGGGATCGGCCGCTGATCTGATCAAGATCGCCATGATCCGTATCCATGATGCGCTCGCGCGGTCCGCACTCGGTTCAGTGATGCTGCTTCAGGTGCACGACGAACTGGTGTTCGAGGTTCCGGGCGGCGCTGAGGGCGCGACGCGCGCCTTGGTGGTGCGCGAGATGGAGAATGCGGCGGAGCTTTCCGTTCCGCTCGTGGTGGACGTGGGGATCGGCGGCAACTGGATGGAGACGAAGGAAGGGTGAAACGTCACGTTTCGTTGCAGATATCGGCCGGACTTCTGTTGCTCTCCGCCCACAACCGGCCGCCAATGCGTTGCGCGCTTACTACCCGCGGCGTGCCGACGAGCCGACGCTGCTCGTCCAACTTCATGAATCCTCACGACTTGTCCCTTGGGTGAGGTGCGGCACTGCTGTTGCCCTCCCGAGTAGCGCCGGCTACTCGTCATTCTGCCATAGTCAATGGCCCACCCGAGCGTTCACAGTCCCCGTTCTCGCGCCGGCTTCAGCTTCGTAGAGCTGCTGGTGGTGATGGTCATCATCGGCGTGATGTCCGGATTGGCCGTGCCGAGGATTCGCGAAATGAAGCGGCGGGCGCTCGTCACCACCCTCGTAACGGACTTGCGCAATCTGGCCGCCACGCAGGAGCAGTATTGGGCGGATGCACTTGCCTACACGAGTGACGTCGCGGTGCTGAAGTACGCGCACTCCGAGCACGTCACCGTGACGATCGTCCATGCGTCCGCCAACGGTTGGTCGGCCACCGCCACACACCGTGACATCCCGATTACATGCGCCGTCTTTCATGGCAATGCCGCGCCAGTTGCACCGGCCGTACAGCCGGCCGCCATCGGGTGTGCGTAGGAGCCCCGGCCCGGCCAGGGTTTTCGAGCTGCTCACCCCTCTGGCGTCCTGCAACGATCCTCGCAAGTTATCCCGGTCATGATGACCGGAAGGATGCTTGCCGCGACGGGCAACTCGTTGGGCCGCAACCGCTTCTGCCAGAAGCACAGGGGCGGCACCGGCATTGCCCTGTCAGTCACACGCAACTCGGCTAGAACTGAACCGGGGATTTCAGATGCGTGTCCACTCGCGTGCAGGCTTCACACTGATCGAACTCCTGATCGTCGTCGTGATCATCGGGATTCTGGCGACCGTTGCCATCCCCAAGTTCCGCAACACGACCGGAAAAGCGTTCACCTCGTCGATCAAGTCCGATCTCCGCAATCTCGCCACCGCGCAGGAGTCGTACTTCTACGATCACGCCCTTTACGCGCCAACGCTTGCACAGCTCAACTACACGTTGAGCAACAACGTTACGATGTCGATCGTGGAGGCTACTCCTGGCGGTTGGTCGGCGACGGCGACGCACCCGCAGGCGTATCCGATTACCTGCGCTCTGTTCGTTGGCACGGCGGCGGTGCTGCCACCCGCATCAGCCGAGGGCGTCATCAACTGCCAGTAGGGCCGCCCGGGAGTCATGCTGGAAGGACGGGGATTCGTGCGCGGTTGAACCGCGGCGGGACCAACCCATCTGCCCATTCCAGCATCCTTGCGTGACGGACGCCCCCTCGTTCCGCGAGTTCGCGCGCCGGAGAGACGGAATGATCCACGCCATGGACGGCGGACTCTGGCTCCACCGCCACGTTCTTGACGGTACCCCCATGGCTCACCTCGTCTCCACCGACCGCGAGCTCCTGCTAGCGTACGGCCGCGCGGCAGGGCTGCCTGCCGAGCGACTCCAGTACAAGCCGCTCAAGGACCCTCGCACTGGCCTCCGGCGTGAAGCATGGCACTGGGACCTGATCGGCAGATTCCTGCCGCCATAGCCATTGGCGCCGCGCCGTCCCTTCGCTGAGGCAGTCCGTGTGCAGGTCGGGCTACACGCTCGTCCGATCCAGTGATTGCATTGCCTGGGTCGGCGCTCCATTAGTGGCCAATTTTTCGAGCGATAGCGCTTCCTCGCGCAGCCATGCCGCTTCGTCAAGGAGCCTTCGTTGAAGGGCAGGCTCGCGGCGGTAGTGCAGATAGGTGCGCATGCGCTGGCGGGCACGGCGGAGGCGGTCGCGAAAGCGCCAATCCCAGGTGGCAGAGAGGGGAAGCGACAGCAAATAGAGTGATGCGGCTGCCGTGCCGAAGATGAGCATGACGGCCGTAGTCTGGATCAAGTACGCAATGAGCACCAGGCCAAGTCCCACGGCCAGCGTGTACATCGCCGGATCCTCCGGGCTTCGGCTCCTGCGCATCGCGATCGCACGGGCGAGACGCAGCGGTGCCCAGTGGTTGATCCTTCCCCACAGCGCGATAGGCCCCGTACCGACAAGAATCGCGCTCTCTCGCGCCGCGAACCAGGCGCCCGGCCCCACGGCGCTGGAGATCGCCAGGTCGTTGGCTGCCATACCGCGGCGGTCCAGCTCGCGACGCAACTCGTTCAATCGCGCGAGGAATTCGTCGGCGCGTCCCTTCACGTCATCGCCTTCCCGCAACAGCGAGCTGGCGCGGTGCACTCGACGGATCACGTCCACCTCATCGGTGAATGGGGTCGACGCCGCGCCCAGTGGGCGTGGCTCGTCGAAGATCCCCGCCAGGATCCGCGCTTCGCGCACGACCCACGCCGCCTCCTCCGCGGATGCGAAATTCAGCGTCGCCTCTCTGAGCCGCTGCTCGACCAGCCGTGTGAGTGCCGCGACCGGATCAGCCCCGGGCTCCGCCCTCCATTCGTCCAGATCGATCGGATCCGCCACGCGCGCAACCACGCGGGTGCGCGGCGACCACTTGCGCTCGAACGTCAGCCCAACCGGCACGATGCGGACGCCGCGCGCGCCGACTTCGTCGCGCGCCTGAAGCGACATGCGCGCCAGTCCGGAGCGCAGTGGTGCGAGCGATGGCTCGCTGTGGCTCTTCCCCTCGGGAAAGATGAGGACTGCCTTCCCTTCGCGGAGCGCGGCCGTCACTGCGCGGAACGCTTCGACGTTGCGCGATGCATCCGCCGCCGCCGCTTCGCCGCGAACAGCGCCCTTCGCCTCGTCGCTCACTCGCCGGAGCGGCACGATCCCCACGTTGCGAAAGAGAATCCTGAGCAACGGGTGCTCGAACAGCGTCGCCTTGGCGGTGAGAAGGAGACGCCTGTCGGTGAGCTGCCCTGCCACCAGCGCGTCCACGAGCGCATTGGGATGATTGACGGCGAGCAGCATCGGACCGGTCTGCGGAATGCGATCGGCTCCGGAGATCTCCAGGTCGCGGTAGAACCAGCGAAGGGCTACGCCGGACAGCCAGCGCAGAGCATGGTAGAGCATGGCGCGGGATAATACCCTCTAACTCGGCACCCGCCACCCGGCACCCGGGTCGAGGGCGAAAGCCTGCCGCTGTCGTAGTGAGCGCTCACTCCTCCGGGTCAACGGGCCTCGTGTCGCCGCACTGGACCAGTCCCGCAAGGGTGTCGCCACGCCTCTTCCCCTCCGCGCCCAGCCACCACACTCTATGGGCGCCTCCCGGTTTCCCCCGCGCCCAGCCCTCGTGGCCGCCAACAAGAAGTCAATCCTCGACACGCTCGGTCTGCACCGCCCGGAGCTCCGCGCTTGGGCGATGTACGACTGGGCCAACTCGGCCTTCGTGACCATCATCATGACGGCCATCTTCCCGATCTACTTCTCGCAGGTCGCCGGTGCTGGTCTGGAGCCGGCGACGGCCACCTTCCGCTTCGGCATCGCGACCACGGTTGGACTCGTGATCATCGCGCTGCTAGCGCCGGTGCTCGGTACGATTGCCGATTACGCGGCCGTGAAGAAGCGCATGCTCGGCACCTTCCTCGGCATTGGCGTGAGCGCCGTTGCATGCATGTACTTCGTCCAGCAGGGTGACTGGCTGCTCGCCGCAATCCTGTTCATCGTCGCCAACATCGGTGCGAACGGCAGCTTCGTTTTCTACGACGCGCTCCTCCCGCACGTGGCGCGCGACGACGAGGTGGACCGTGTATCCACCGCTGGTTATGCGCTGGGTTATGTGGGCGGTGGATTGCTGCTCGCGGTCAATCTGCTCTGGATACAGCGTCCCGAATGGTTCGGCTTCCCGGTTGGTGAGGATCTCACAACCGCGGAGGCGACGTTGCCGGTGCGCGTTGCCTTCCTGTCGGTCGCGGTGTGGTGGGTGCTCTTCGCCATCCCGCTCTTCCGCCGTGTCCCCGAGCCGCCGCGGACCCTCGAGCCGGACGAACGTGCCGGCCGCAACCCGGTGCGCGCCGGTTTCGCAAGGCTGCGGGATACGCTTCGCGAGCTGCGTGCTTTCCGGCAGGCGGTCATCATGTTGATCGCCTTCTTCATCTACAACGACGGGATCGGCACAATCATTCGCATGGCCGCCATCTACGGCACCGAGATCGGCATCGGCCGCGCCGAGCTGATCGGATCCATCATGATCGTCCAGTTCGTGGGCGTGCCGTTCGCCTTCCTGTTCGGCATTCTTGCCGGCCGCATCGGCGCCAAGACCTCAATCATGTTAGGCCTGGTCGTTTACGTCGGCATCAGCATCATCGGCTACTTCATGACCACTGCCACTCACTTCCTCATCCTCGCACTGCTCGTCGGTACAGTGCAGGGCGGCACGCAGGCGCTGTCGCGTTCGTTGTTCGCCACCATGATCCCGAGGCACAAATCGGGAGAGTTCTTCGGATTTTTTGCAGTGTTCGAGAAGTTTGCCGGCATACTCGGTCCGCTCGTCTTCAGCGCCGTCATTGCCATTACCGGCACCAGCCGCGGCGCGATTCTGTCCGTCATCGCCTTCTTCGTGATCGGCGGATTCATCCTGCTTCTCGTGAACGTGGAGGAGGGGCAGCGTGCCGCGCGCGCCGCCGAGATGGAAACCGAAATTGTCCCGAAAGGTATGGTAGAACGACCCACTCCCACATCAGCTTCCACCAGATGACAATCCCCGGTTTTCGTCGATCTCACGCCCACCTGCTCCTCGCTGCCGCGCTGCTGGCGGCGGTCGCGGCGTGCGAGCGTCAGGCGGAACCGGTGCCGGTCGATACCGTGGTGCTGATACCGGAGGAGGTCGAGGATACTGTCGAGACGCCGGCTCCGGTTCCGACGACATGGGCGGAGGTCGTCGGTCCCGCGCTGTTCATTGCCGGTCAGACTCCCTCGCGCGCCCTCGTCGTCCTTCCGGAGGTTACCGATCTGCGGCAGGAGGAGCCACGCGATGCGGCGCGGGTGCGCGGCGCGACGCTCGATCTATTCGATCGCACGGGACTCGTGGGGCAGGCGCAGATGACGACGGTGGGTGATGAGCCGGGGTTGCTCGACTGTCCCACATGGCCGCAAGGCGCGCTGATACCCACCGGCCAGAGTACGGCGCTGCCAACCTGGTCGGTGGCGTTTGTGTCGGGAGCGGTTCGGCCGCTCGCGCTGCAACCCATAGACGCGCTCGCCCGTGGAGACTCGGCGCGGCTCGCGGCCGAGGCGGCTCGCCTTGCTGCCGCGCTCCCGATGGATACGGCCAGTCCCTTCCACGGGATCCCGTACTACGTGCGCATGGCGTACCGTTTCTCGCCCTCGCCGGAGGTCGAGGCGATCGTCGCCGAAGTAGTGCGTCGCGTGCCACTCGAGGCGGCACCACTGGAAGAGCACATTATCATTGTCGGGGAGCGCAGCAGCGCACGCCCCGACATGCGCTATCGCACCGTCTACCACGACCGCGTCTCGGGGGTGGAGACGGCGGTGTCCACGTGGGAGGTGCTGGCGGCGGTGACCCTGGGCGAAGGCGGGCCACCGGCGCTGATCCTCGATTCGGTCATGTTCGAGGGGGACGTCTACTTACTGCTGCAGAGACAACGAGACGGTCGCTGGCGCGTGCGCTGGTCGAGCGCGTACGCGGGGTGTTGACCGGCGCGCGTGAACCCTCCCGTCGTCCACCAGCAGGACGGCATCGTCCAGTGCTCGTACCGGGTGGAAGGCCTTCGATGCTATCAATGAGAGGGACGTTCCTGTGATTGGGACGCGAAGCCCGGAATGGGATCCCCGGCTGGCTAGAGCCGGGCGCTACAGCCCGGTGGCCTCCTCGATCCACTCCCACTCCAACCCGAACCGTTCGCGCACGCGACCGGCCAACGCCTTGACGCCGAGCGTCTCCGTAGCATAGTGGCCGGCCAGGATGAGGCAGATACCTGCCTCATCGGCGTCGATCGCTGCCCAGTGCGGCGCTTCGCCTGTGAGGAAGGTGTCGATGCCGCGATCGCGCGCCTCGCGGAGTGTTTCCTGGTTCACGCCGGCGCCGGTGCAGATCGCCCAGCGTCGCGTCAGCCGCCTCTCGGGTACGGGGGTGTGCACCACATGCGTGGCATGCTGCGAGGAGAAACGGCGCACCTTCTCGAGCAGCTCGGCCGTCCGCAGCTTCGACTCGCCCATGACGCCGAGATGCGTGCCGCGCATCTCGGCGAACCCACCGGTCGGCTCGATTCCGAGCTCGCGGGCGAGCAAGGCGCCGTTCCCGATCGTAGGGTGCGCATCCAGCGGTAGGTGCGACGCGTAGAGCGCCAGCTGGCCATCGAGAAGCGCCCGCACCCGGCGCAGGTGCGCCCCGGTAAGGGGGAGCAGCCCGCCCCAAAAGAGTCCGTGGTGGACTATCAGGAGCGAAGCGCCAGCATCTACAGCGCGCCTGATCGTCGCCTCGCGCGCATCGACCGCCGCGGCGACCCGAGCGATGTCGCGGTCCGAGTCTACCTGCAGACCATTCAATGCGTTCGGGTAGTCCGCGATCTCGCTGGTCCGTAGCAGCGCGTCCAGATTGTCAGCGATTTCCCTGGCGGTGGGCATGTCAGTCACCCCTCCTGCTTCACCCGTTCCCTAACCACCCTTTCCACCACCTCCCCCTCCGCCTCCGACTCCACCCTTGCCGCTCCTCACCCTCCCCCCCTCCCCCTCCCCCTCCCACTCCACCCGCGGCAAGGTCATCGGCGTACTCGAGGCGAGGCGGCCGTATGCTTCCTTCGGGCGATTCCGCGCTCCACCGAGTCCAGCTGCGCGCGCACGTCGTCGCTGATTCGGTCCGCGACCCCGGGATTCAGCTCCAGTCGCACGACGTTTTCCGCGGTGCCAAGGTATAACACGCGGGCCTCGAGCCGCCCATCCGTTGTGCTCCGTAGTGCCTGAAGTTCTTCCTCGAAATCTGCCGATGTTCTGGTCTCTATATGGCTCGTTATTGCGCCTAAACTGTCGCGAATTCGCCAACAGTCCGGCGTACGCACCCGAGTTCCAGGACTGATCGGAGATCGATCCGGGGGTGAGCAGTGCAACGCGGAAGGCGTCGCTCACGTCGTCGGCCTGGCGGTCGTTCTCGACGCAGGCCGAAACGCCGACAATTGCGAACAATAGTAGCAGGAAGCGCTATACTGTCGTGATATTGGCGTTAATGTATTCGAATACTGTCGCAAAATCGACCTATGGCTGGTGTCGTGATAGCGTGGTGGGGTCGGATGCGCCAGGGCCCATGCGCTCAATATGCCGCCCTCTCGACCATGCGGGCAACCGGAAGCTACCGATGACAAAGCGCCCGCGACTGGCGCGGGCGCATTCATTTCACCTGGGTGGTCGTGCTCGGGCAGCGGCGAGCGGCGTAAGGCGCGCGCCGCTGCCCGTCTGAAGCCGGTACTAGCTCACCGCCTTCACCGCGATCGGCGTGACCATGCTCTTGCCGTCGCGCCTGATCTCATTGGCCAGGCTACCGTCGCTGATCCGCACCGAGCCGTTGATCTTCCCGCCCTCGACCACGTTGATCGCCTTGGTCTCGATGTCGCCCAGGATGGTGGAGGTGCCCTGCACCTCGACGCGCTCGCTTGCGTTCAGCTTCCCTTGCACGCGGCCGCCGATCACCGCTTCGGAGGTGATGATGTCGCCGTGCACCTCGCCCTGCCGGCCGACCAGGACCTGCCGTCCCGCGCGAACCGTCCCTTCCACGCGTCCCTCGATCTTCACCACGCCGTCGGTATCGATGTCTCCCTTGATGCGCATTCCTGTGGCGATGATTGAGAGGGCGCCGTCACCGGCCTGTCCGCGGTTGTCCGGCGAGCGCCGCGGCTCGGCAGCGGCAGCGGGGTCGTCCTTTCCGAAGAGTGCCATCACTACTTCCTCATTTGATGAGCGTGGTCGGGTCGACCGCTCGGCCGTCCTTTCGCAGCTCGAATTGCAGATGTGGCTCGGACGCGTTCCCCTCTCCGCTTGGGCCGCTTCGCGCGATCGGCGTTCCCGATCCCACTCGCTGCCCGCTGCTCACTCGCGTGTCGGTGACGTTGCGATAGACCGACTCGAAGCCGCCAGCGTGCCGAATCCGGATCTCCTGTCCCAGCCGTGGATCACTCTTCACCTCGACGATCGTCCCACCCCCGGCGGCACGAACCACAGTACCGAGTGGAACACCTATGAGCACCGCACCATCCGGCGTCTCCCCCAGGATTCTCCCAGTGGTAGGGAGCGGCCAGCTGCTCGGTTCCGTCTCGGCTGCGGGCGATGAGGTCGAGGCTGCCACTGCCGGCGCGTCCGCCAGGCCGAGGAGGAGCTGCACCTGCTGGTAGCGCCGCTCCATCTCGACCAGCGATCGCTGCAGCGTATCGATGCGCGTGTTCGCGTCGCGGAGGGAGGCGATCTCTGACCTGAGCCCTGGCACCTGGGTGGTCCGGTATGCGAGATACGCCCAGCTGGTGAGCAGAAGGACGAGGATCGTGCCGCCCACCCAGAGTCCGAGGCGAAAGAGACGAACCTGAGTGACGGTGAAGGTGAGCGTGCGGTTGGCGAGCCCCCGCTCGCGCTGCACCTGGATGACCATGCTGCCGGCGTGGGGCGTGTAGATGTTGCCATAGCCCTTTGGCTCACCGCGCCGCCAGCGGATCATGGCTGCGGCTCCCGCGCGCGGCCGAGTATGAGCTCAAGTACGCGCTCCAGGTCGTCCAGTGAATAGAAGGCGATCTCGATGCGCCCCTTGTCGGTTCCGACAAGCGTGAGCTTCACATCGGTCTGCAAGCGACGCCTCAGGTCATGTTCGATCAGTCGCGCTTCGGCGGCGTGGGGCGCACGCGTAGCCGGTTGGGTTTGCTGCTGCGGCTTTCTGGCGCGATCCGGCGCTGCGTCCCGCACGCGTCGCTCGACGTCTCGCACCGAAAGTCCCTTGTCGGCCGCTTCGCGCGCCATGTCGGAGATCGCCCGTTCGTTGGGGAGGCCGAGCAGGGCTCGAGCGTGACCCAGGGTGAGCTGGCCGCCCTGGAGCATGCGGCGCACCGAGGCGGGGAGCACGAGCAACCGGAGCATGTTGGCCACCGTGGAGCGGTCCTTTCCGACAACGTCCGCCACTTGCTGCTGGGTGAGCGAGAACTCCTGCATGAGGCGGCGGTAGCCTTCAGCTTCCTCGATGGGATTGAGGTCGGCGCGCTGGAGGTTCTCGACCAGAGCGAGAGTGAGGAGCGTTGTGTCGTCGATCTCTCTAATGACGGCGGGGATCTCCGGCCAGCCGAGGTTGGTTGCAGCGCGGAGCCGCCGCTCTCCGGCGATGAGCTCGTAGCCGGGACCTGTAGGCGCGGTTCTCACCGTGATGGGCTGGAGGAGCCCGGTGGTGCGGAGGCTGGTCTCCAGCTCGGCGAGCTGATCGGGGTGGAAATCCTTTCTGGGCTGGTACGGATTGGGTCTGATGCTGCTGATGGGGATGCGCTGGAGAGCGCCTGCGCCCGGCTCTGCGGTCGCGGTGGTGTCCACCGGTGCGCGGGCGGCGATCAAGGCTTCCAGCCCCCGGCCGAGCCGGCGAGGCTTGTCATGCGTCATGGTTCGGGACTGGAGGAGAGTGGTGGTCGGCGCGCCCCTGGCGTTCGGGACGGAGGGACCTTGGGCGTCGTCGTCGCCATGGCTCTCGCTAGCCGTGGACGAGTGGTTGCGCCGGTGCGTCACCCGCGGGTGCTTGCTGGCGGCTGAGCAGTTCACGTGCGATGTTCATGTAAGCCTGTGCGCCTACGGATGTTATGTCATAGAGGAGGATAGGTTTCCCGAAGCTTGGGGCCTCCGCTAAACGGACGTTTCTAGGGACAACGTTTTCGAATACTTTGTCGCCGAAGAAGTCTCGGGCGTCGGCGACGACCTGTCGGCCGAGGTTGAGTCGTGGGTCGAACATGGTGAGGAGGACTCCATCGAGCTCGAGGTTGGGGTTGATCCCTGCCTGGATGAGCTCGATCGTTTTGAGCAGTTGGGAGAGGCCTTCGAGTGCGTAGTATTCGCACTGGACTGGGATGAGGACCGCGTCAGCGGCGGCGAGCATATTGACTGTGAGGAGTCCCAGCGACGGCGGGCAGTCGATGAGGACGTAGTCATAGCGTTCGCGGACTGGTGCGAGCGCTTGGCGCATGGCGATTTCGCGGTTGGGCCGATCCACCAGCTCCACCTCGGCGCCGGCCAGGTCGGGGGTGGCCGGTGCGACGTCGAGTGCTTCGAACTGGACGCCGCGGCGTACGATCTCATTCAGCGGCATCTCGCCGATCAGCGCGTCGTAGACCGTACGTTCGATCTCCTCTCTGGGTAGGCCGACGCCGCTGCTTGCATTTCCTTGCGGGTCGCCGTCGACGAGCAGCACTCGTTGCTCGGCGACGGCGAGAGAGGCGGCCAGGTTGACGGCGGTCGTAGTCTTACCGACCCCGCCCTTCTGGTTTGCGATGGCTATTACTCTGGACACTAGGGGAGGGTGAGGCGTGGTCAGGCAATATAAGGACTCCGTGGGCGACGGTCAGGAGGGCGAGTGCGTTTCACGTGAAACATCGCCAGACTTCCTGTGACGACGAGCCGCGGAGGACGCAGGGCGCCCGCAAGCGAGCACTCCGCGTCCGCCAGAACGTCCCGTATCGACAACGCCCTACGCCGTTTCACGTGAAACATTACCGACAGCAAACCTTTGCGCACCATCGATTTACGGCACGAACAACCATCTTCCCGTGACTGTAACCGTAAGCGTCTGCTCGCCGGGGGAGATAGGTGTGTAGTCGGCCATCGCCGCCTCCATGCGCATGGCCACGCCCGGCATCGGACGGAAGTCGGGCGTCACGTTGTACTGTAGCGCCTCCAGCCCGCCCAGCCGCCCTCCGGCCGCCGCCGCCATCGCTTCGGCATCCGCTCTCGCCCGCGACACGGCCTGGCCAAGGGCGCGCCGGCGGGCCTCGTCCACGTTGGACGACCAAAACTGCAGCCCGTGCATGTTGTTCGCGCCGGCGCCCAATGCCGCGTCGATCACCGGACCGACCCGGTCGATCTGGTGCACCTCCACCCGGACGATGTTCGTCACAGTATAGCCGGTGATCGTGGGCGGTCGCTCGCCGCGCGGGTCGTGACGGTACTCCGGGGTGACGTTGAAACCCATGGTCCCGATCCGCTCAGCTGGGATCCCCTGCGCACGTACGGCCTCGATCACGGCGCGCTGAATGCGAGCGTTCTCCGCGGTCGCCTGTGCAACATTAACCGCCCGCGTCATGACGCCGAGCGAGATCGCCGCGCGGTCCGGTGTCACCTGTACGTCAGCCACGCCGCTCGTCTGAATGACGGGGCGGCTCCGCTCCGGAACAACTCCCGGCGCCGGCTCTTGCGCCCGACTCGCGCCCGCGCACGCACCCAATACCGAAATACCCATCGCCGCCAGCGCGACGCCTCGCATCATGCTCATTGTTCGCTCCTCGGTGCCCGGCCGCAGCCGGTTGGTAATTAGTAACGTTCAGATGTTAATTCGCCCATCGCTCGATCAGCACTACGCATTCCACCCACCCACCGCCTGCGAACAAGCCGCACGACGTGTGACATGATTAGTATCATAGCGCTACTAATCAGGCTCCGGCCATCGAGTAACGCCATGATCACCGCTCCATCCAGCACCAACCACGCCGAAGCCACGAACCGCTAACGTCGCTCGCCCTGTCATGGCCTATCCCCGCTAGTGGGAACCGGCCCCAGACGCCGCGATTCACCGTTGCCTGGAAAGCTGCCCGGCACCGGTCCAAAGGTCCACATCAGGAAGACGTCTGCCGCTCGCAACCTTGCACATGCCCGTAGCTCTGGATGTCGATCTGCCCTCGTGGCGGGTTCCAACCAGTCGGGCTGGAAGCGATGAGGCGCGAAGGCGCGAAGGCGGGGAGTAGCCGTGGTACGCAGAGGTCGCGACGACGCCCGCCCATTTCGTGCGACGTGGCAGGCGCGATTGCCAAGGTGCAGGGATCATCGACGGGTTGAAGGGAGCGCCGGCCTCGATGCGCTGCTACGCCGCTTCTCCTGTCCCCGCTGGCCATGCTGGCATCGAGCTCTGCCTCACGCGTGCTGGCTGGCGGCCGGGAGTGGCGGCCCCCATTATGGGGTCGAGACGGTTCTGGAGGTCAGCCACCATGCCGGCACGAACGCGTTGCGTCGCCCTTGCTGGCGCTCTGACGGGCGAGCGGAAGGCCACGCATACCGGACGCTTTCCCGCAATCGCGCCCGAGAAGATGCTGCCCGTCGCCGACGTGCTGCTGATCGTTGCCGATGACGATCCCGGCGTGATGCTCTTTCGCTACACCGCCTACGGCGAGAACGCGGGCGACACGTGGCACGAGAGCCTGGACGCGGCGCGGAAGCAGGCGGAGTACGAGTTCGGCGACGCTCTCATCCTTCCGTGGCTCGACGTGCCGGATGATGTGACCGACGCGCACGAGTTTGCAGTGAAGTACGCGCACGAGCGACTGAAGGATCGGGGACGCTGGTAGGGTTGTGCATGTGATTGCCACGGGAGATCTCATGATCAGGATTCGTGCACGTCGCATCACTCCGTTTCTTCTGCTCCTCGCCATGCCTGCGATCGCGATTGCGCAGCAACCCGCGTCCAGTGCCGGCCTGTCGAGCGCCGATCCGGTGGTCGGCACCTTCACCGACGGGCAGCTTACGGTGCGACTCGAGGGCAGCGCCGGTCGCTACACTGGCTACGGTGAACTCGGCGGCGTGGTGTACCCCGTCGAGCTCTCCGGGCGTGCCGATTCACTTCGCGGCACTTACCTCTCCGACGGTCAGCATCAACCGGTGGACGCTCGTCTCTCTGGCGATGTCCTCGAGATCCGCGCCGATGCTTCGTTCTTCCGTCTTCGCCGTGTGATCGCGCCGGAGGGGCCGGCTCCCGACTCGCCGCCGGACGCGGGTGCGCTGTGGCAGGCGGGCCGGGAGTGGATTGCGCAATAGCGGGCGCGCTGGCTCAGGAACGCCGGCTTCGAGCCTTCCGCTCCACCTCGATCACCAGATTCTGAAGATCGTTGGGACTTACGCCCGGGATGCGCGACGCCTGTGCCAGCGTCGACGGCCGGATGGCGGACAGCTTCTGTCGCGACTCGAAGGAGAGCGAGTGCATCTCCTGGTAGGGCAGGTCGCCGGCGAGTGCGAACTCGCCCATGCGCCGCATGCGGTCCGCCTGTAGCCGCTCGCGCTCGAAGTATCCCGCGTACTTGATCTCGAGCTCGGCGGTGATCGTCGCTTCGCTATCGATGCCGTCGCGCACGCCGGCGGCCTCGAGCAGCTCGACCAGCGATACGCCCTGCCGCTTGGCGACCTCGGCCACGCGCACGGCGTGCGGGAGCGAGGCGCTACCGGCGCGGTCGAGGAGGGGAGCTGCCTGCTCAGGGTGGATGGTCGTAGTGGACGCGAGCTCCAGAGCGCGGTCCTCGTGCGCGAAGCGTCGCTCGATTATCGCGCGCTCGTCGTCGCCGAACATCCCGAGCTCGACGCCCACCGGAGCAAGCCGGCGCAGCGCGTTGTCCTGCCGCGCGGTGAGGCGGAACTCCGAGCGCGAGGTGAAGAGGCGGTACGGTTCGTCCACGCCGCGCGTTACCAGATCGTCCACGAGCACGCCTATATAGGACGACTCGCGGCCGAGTATCAGCGGCGGCCGATCCTGAGTTTGAAGCGCAGCGTTGATGCCGGCGATCACTCCCTGTCCCGCCGCTTCCTCGTAACCGGTGGTGCCATTGATCTGTCCGGCGAAGAAGAGCCCGCCGAGCGCCTTCACCTCCAGCGCGGCGGTTAGCTGCGTGGGGGGGAAGTAG
>CAYXRS010000049.1:0-21956 GCA_964467195.1 uncultured Gemmatimonadaceae bacterium | reverse complement strand
GTCTGCCGCTGCAGCTCACCCTTGGCGATGGTCTCGGCGGTCTGCGCGGCTTCCGTGGTGCCAGGGACGGCGGCGCGCGACGGGTGGTGGCGCGAGTCGAGCGGCGGCAGATGCAGGGCTTCATGCTTGGTGAGCGCGCCGCGTGGGGGTACGCCGTTTTCTTCGACGCGGGCAAGCTGTGGAGCGGCGACGTGCCCTTCGGGCTTACGACGAGCGTGCGCGGCAGCGCGGGCGTGTCGCTGCTGGCGGCTGTTCCAGCGCAAAGTCGTCGGTTGATACGCCTCGACATCGCCGTGCCCGTGACGACCGGTTCACTGGACGACTGGCAGGTGCGTTTCGTTAGCCTGAACTCGGCTGGCCGGTTCTGGCGCGAGCCGGGTGATGTATTTCGGGCGCGAAGCGGGAGCTCGACATCCAACATATTCAACTGGCCGTAACAACCCTGCTGCCCGTCACACCGCTGCACTCATCATGGAACGGAGGTCAGCCCGATGTGGAGCGAATTCAGAACGTTCATCGCGCGGGGCAGCGTGTTCGACCTTGCCGTGGGCATCGTCATCGGTGCGGCGTTCACATCCGTCGTCAACTCGTTCGTGAACGACGTACTCATGCCGCCAATAGGTCTTCTCACCGGCGGCGTGGACTTCACCGAGCTGTACATCAATCTTGGTGCGGAGCAGTTCGAGACGCGCGAAGCGGCCGTTGCCGCGGGAGCGCCGACGATCAACTACGGGCTCTTCATCAACAGCATGATCTCGTTCCTCATAGTCGCCTTCGCCGTCTTCCTTCTGGTGCGGTCGTACAATCGCATTAGAGAGTCGCAGGAAACGACTCCGGACGTACCGGTGGAGCGCGAGTGTCCGCACTGCCTGTTCAAGGTACCGCTCGAGGCGACGCGGTGCGCGCATTGTACGTCGGAGCTGTCTGCGGCCTGAGAGCTCACACCGCCAGCGTCTCCCTCATCGCCGTCGCGATCTCGTCCGTGCGAGGCACCACGGCATCCATCAGGTCGGGATTGTAGGGCGTCGGTACGTCCGGAATGGCCACGCGCCGCACCGGGGCGTCCAGATAGAAGAACGCCTCCTGTGTGAGTACGGCCGCGATCTCTGCACCGAAACCTGCCGTCATCGTGTCCTCATGTACGATCAGGCACCGACTCGTCTTCTCCACCGAGCGCAGTACCGCGTCGTGGTCCCACGGCGCCACTGTGCGGAGATCGATGATCTCCACCGATGCGCCGGCCGTCTCGGCCGCCTGCTCGCAGCGCTCGACCATCGCACCCCACGTCACCACAGTGAGATCCGTTCCCTCGCGCACCACACGCGCCTTTCCGAGGGGCACGATGAAATCGTCGCCCGGATAAGGCCGCCGTGCCGTCGGCGCATCCACCAGATAGCGGTGCTCGAAGAAGATCGTCGGGTTGTCGCTCCTCATCGCCGCACGGAGCAGTCCAGTGGCATCCTCCGCGTTGGACGGAATGGCGACCTGCCAGCCCACGGCATGCGCCCACATCACCTCGCCACAGACAGAGTGCCAGGGATCTCCGCACCAGCGGCCGAAACCGCCGGGCATGCGGACAACGATCGGCGCCGCGAACCGGTTGAATGTGCGCCAGCGCAAGGTACCGCAGTTGTTCAGCTGCTCGGTTGCGGGATCGGCGTACTTGCGAAACTGGATCTCGGCCACCGGCATCAGACCGGCGATCGCCATTCCCACAGACCGGCCTATGATTCCCTCCTCCGAGAGCGAGGTGTCGTACACGCGTTCCTCACCGAACTCCGACTGCAAACCCTTCGTGATCCCGTGCACGCCTCCCTTGGCTCCGACATCCTCGCCAAACACGCGCAGCCTTGGATTCGAGCGGAGCTCGGCGGCGAGGGTGCGGCGGATTGCTTCCTCCATGTTGACGCGCGCCATGCTCTCTGGACGCGCTTCCTCCACCGCGGCGGAGATCTCGTGTCCATCGGCGCGCAGGCCACCCAGCGCGGGGAGCTCAGGAGCGCCATCTGGTCCGCGTTCGGCATACACATGACGACGGATCGCCGTCGCATCCGGCTCGGGTCGCGCGAGGACGGCGGCAAGCGCCGCCTCCACCTGCTCGTCCGCCTCCGACTCCAACGCCGCCCACTCCTTTTCGCTCACCACGGAGGGCACGATGTAGCGGCGCAGCTTGGGAAGGGGATCGCGCGCCCGCTCCTCCTCGATGAGCGTTGCCGGCTTATACGCCTGCGTATCCTGTCCGGAGTGTCCGCTCAGCCGCGGAACCGCGAGCCGCAGCAGCGCCGGACCCTTGCCCGAGCGCACGTGTTCCACGCTTTCGCGCACGAGCGCCGCCGTCTCGGCAGGTTCGGTTCCGTCGCCATCGCGCACCGAGAGATTGCCGAACGAGGCGAGGTTGCGGGCAATGTTCCCACCCGGCGTCTGCTTCTCCCCTGGCACCGAGATCCCATAGCCATTGTCCTCGATGTAGAAGAGCATGGGAAGCTTCAGTGTCGTCGCCATCGTGAGCGCCGACCAGAAGCCGTTGGTAGCCACCGACCCTTCACCGCCGAGCGCGACCGCGATCGAGCCGCGCCACCGCTTCTCCTTCAGGACGCGCGAGCGATACATGATGGCTTCGGCCCATCCGGCTGTGGGCGTGTACTGCGACCCGACATCGCCGGACATCGGCAGCACTACCGCGCCCGACCGGGACGGCAGGTTGCATACGACACCGATGTCACGCCCGTCGCTGAATCCGCCGGACTTCCCCATCGGACCGGCGATCGCGTCCTCCAGCGTCAACCCCAACGTCAGGAGGAGCGGCCGCGACCGGTAGTATGCGCCCGCGCCGTCGCGCTCACCCGTGAGGAAAGTCCCAAGTACCACCTGCGCCATGTCGTGACCGCCGGCGGAGAACTGGTAGAGCACCTTCTTTTCGGGTACGAGGCGCGTCTCCTCCAGCCGGTCTATGGCGCGGGAGGCCAGCACCAGCCGCGCCACTCGACGCCAGTCGACGTTAGCGTCCACTGCTTTCCGGTGCGCGGACTCGCGGACGGGGGCCGTGCGTGAAGCCATCGGGAGCTGGACCTCTCGGGGTTTGGCGTATTCGCGGGCGCAAGGACCGCAGGATATCTTTAGAGTAACGGTTTGACGGCGCCATCGGCCAGACACCGGCGGCAATTCGGGCCGCAAGAGGCGCCCTCGCTGAAGACGCAGATGACGAGGGGTTGTTTCGCAAGCACTTCGCAAGTCTATGGCTCTGATACTCGTTGAAACAGAAGGGGCGGTCACGACCCTGACGCTCAACCGCCCGGACGTGCTCAACTCCTTCAATCGGGAGATGTCGCGCGAGCTCCAGGTGGCGCTGACTGAAGCACGGACTGATCCCGGGGTTCGGGCGATCGTGCTCACGGGCGCGGGCCGCGGCTTCTGCGCGGGTCAGGATCTGGCCGAGGCGGTTCCGCCCAAAAGCGAGGTGCTGCCGGACCTGGGGGACATCGTTCGCGACAGTTACAACCCGGTCATCCGCCTCATTCGACAGACGGAGAAGCCGGTGGTTTGCGCGGTCAACGGTGTCGCCGCGGGAGCGGGCGCAAACCTCGCCCTTGCCTGCGACATCGTCATCGCCGCGGAGAACGCCAGCTTCATCCAGTCATTCGCGAAGATCGGCGTGATCCCCGACAGTGGAGGGACCTTCTTCCTGCCGCGGCTGATCGGGATGGCGCGTGCTACCGCGCTGATGATGCTGGCCGAAAAGGTGTCGGCGGCCGCGGCACATGCCATGGGGATGATCTACATGGTGGCGCCATCCAGCGCTCTAATGGATACCGCGGTGGGGCTGGCGCGCACGCTCGCGGCAATGCCAACGCGCGGGCTGGGCCTCACGAAGCGCGGTCTCAACGCGTCCCTGGGGAACGCCCTGGATGCGCAGCTCGACCTGGAGGAGGCCCTTCAGCGGGAGGCCGGCCGCACCGACGACTACGCCGAGGGGGTTCGCGCGTTCCTCGAGAAACGTGCCGCGAGTTTCACCGGCCGGTGAGCGCCTGCAGCGGTTTGAACCGGAGCCACGCTGACCGTCGTCGCCAAGGAGGAGAGCGCCGTGCGGCGACTGGCCTTCTACAAGGCGACGATAACCGATCAGAACGGACAGACGGTTGGGTCTTCAGCGGGACGGCCCAGCGTTACCGGCGGGTCGCTCCTGCCCCACAGAATTCCTGATGACTGAGGCATACATAGTCGACGGGGTGCGGACCGCCATTGGCGCTTTCGGCGGCGGTCTGTCGCAGGTACGCGCCGATGATATGGCAGCGCACGTGATACGAACGCTGATGAAGCGGCACGCCGCCCTTGACCAGGAGCGGGTGACGGACGTCATCCTGGGCTGCGCCAATCAGGCAGGTGAGGACAACCGCAACGTGGCGCGGATGGCGCTCCTCCTCGCCGGCCTTCCGGAGACGGTGCCTGGTGAAACCGTCAACCGGCTGTGCGCGTCCGGCATGTCGGCGGCGGCTAACGCGGCACGTGCAGTGAAGCTGGGGGAGGGGGACGTGTACATCGCCGGCGGGGTGGAGAGCATGACGCGGGCGCCGTTCGTGATGGCCAAGTCGGCAAGACCCTTCGGGCGCGAAGTGGAGGTATACGATACGAGCATCGGATGGCGGTTCGTGAATCCTCGCATGCGCGAGATCTACGGCGTGGACTCCATGGGGGAGACGGCCGAGAACGTCGCCCAGCGCTACGGTGTGAAACGTGAGGATCAGGACCTGTTCGCCTGCCGTTCCCAGCAGAAGGCGACGGTCGCCCGCGATGCCGGGCGCCTGGCGGCGGAGATCGTATCAGTGGAGATTGGCGCGCCAAAGGGTCGCGGCACGACCCTGTTCGACAGCGACGAGTTCATCAAGCCGGGGACCACGCTCGAGGTGCTGTCCAGGCTCCGACCGGCGTTCCGCGGTGATGGCAAGGGGTCGGTGACGGCGGGGAACGCGTCGGGGATCAACGATGGCGCGTGCGCGCTGCTGGTGACCTCGGAGGGCGGCGCTCGCGAGATCGGAGCCGAACCGCTGGCGAGGCTAGTGTCGACATCGGTCACGGGCGTGGAGCCGCGGGTGATGGGCATCGGTCCGGTGACAGCGGCGCGACAGGCGCTCGAGCGAGCTCGCCTGTCGCTTGACGACATTGCAGTGATAGAGCTGAACGAGGCGTTCGCCGCACAGGTGCTCGCCTGTCTTCGCGAGCTCGGCATTGCCGACGATGACGCCCGCGTGAACCCGAATGGCGGCGCGATCGCTCTGGGGCACCCCCTGGGGATGTCCGGTGCGCGTCTGTTGCTCACCGCTGCGCATGAGCTCCAGCGCACTGGAGGGCGATATGCGTTGTGTACGATGTGCGTTGGTGTGGGTCAGGGCATGGCGACAGTGCTGGAGCGCGTTTGATGTCGCCCCGCAGCTTCTCGGCGTCCCCAGCCGTGATACTGACCAATAATGGCGATCGTACCTAATCCAGAGCGAACTGATCCACTTGCCGAACATCTTCGAGTTCGATGGCTTCCGGCCGGTGGTGCACGAGAGCTCGTACGTGCACCCCAACGCAACCGTCACGGGCAACGTGGTCATCGGCCGTGACGTGTACATCGGACCCGGCGCGGCGATTCGCGGAGACTGGGGCGGCATCGTGATCGAGGATGGGTGCAACGTGCAGGAGAACTGTACGGTGCACATGTTCCCCGGCATCACGGTGGTTCTGGAGGAAGGCGCGCACATTGGCCATGGCGCGGTGGTGCACGGCGCGCGGATATGCCGCAATGCGCTGGTCGGCATAAATGCCGTGGTCATGGACAACGCGGTCGTGGGAGCCGGCTCGATCGTGGGGGCGTTGTGCTTCGTTCCCGCGGAGATGCTCATACCGGAGCGGAAGGTAGTGGTGGGCAATCCGGCGAAGATCGTGAAAGATGTGACCGACGAGATGCTCTCCTGGAAGACAAAAGGCACGCGGCTCTACCAGAAGCTTCCATCGCAGCTCCATGCCACGCTGCGTCCGTGCGAGCCGCTGCGTGAGGTAATGCCAGACGAGTCGCGGGAGCAACGGAGAGTGTATCGTCCGTGGAAGGAGACAAGAGAATGAGTTGTGTACCCCTCTCGGCACCCGACGGCAAGAAACACTGCACCGTGAGATGACAGAATGACTAGCGCTATCACAACACGCCGCCTTGGCAACTTCGTCGAGGGAGAGTGGGTCGAAGGCGGAGGTGAGGGAACCGAGCTGTTCCATGCCGTCACCGGCGAACCGATCGCCCAGGCGAGCACCAGCGGACTCGACTTCGCTCGGATAGTGGAATACGGACGCAGGGTGGGCGGACCTGCTCTGCGACGGATGACCTTCCACGAGCGGGCCAGGATGCTGAAGGCGGTCGCGGCGTATCTGACTCAGCGGAAGGACGAGTTCTACAGACTCTCGGCAGCTACCGGCGCCACGAAGACTGATTCATGGATCGACATCGATGGCGGCTTCGGAACGTTCTTCACCTACGCCAGCAAGGGACGTCGCGAGCTACCGGATGAGCGCTTTTACATTGACGGTCCGGTGGAGCCGCTGTCGAAGGGCGGCACCTTCATAGGCCGACACATCTGCGTGCCACTCGAGGGCGTTGCCGTGCACATCAACGCCTTCAACTTCCCCTGCTGGGGTATGATGGAGAAGCTAGCCACCTCGTGGCTGGCGGGCGTGCCGGCCGTGGTGAAGCCGGCCACGATCTCGAGCTTCGTGACCGAGGCTGTAGTGCGCGCGATGGTCGAGTCCGAGGTCATACCTGAGGGGGCGCTCCAACTGGTCTGTGGAGACGCCGGCGATCTGCTCGACCACCTCACGTGTCAGGACGCGGTAGCGCTCACCGGCTCCGCAGCCACCGGCCGTAAGCTCAAGACGCTCCCGTCGATAGTCGAGAACGCAGTGCGCTTCAACATGGAGGCGGATTCACTCAACTTCTCGATGCTGGGTCCGGATGCGGCGCCAGGCACGGAGGAGTTCGATCTCTTCGTCAAGGAAGTCGCCAGGGAGATGACGGTGAAGGCCGGGCAGAAGTGCACGGCAATTCGACGCACCCTCGTTCCCGAGAACGTGGTGGAGGATGTGGTGTCGGCGCTCTCGAAGAGGCTTTCCGGTGTGAAGATGGGAGACCCTGCGGTCGAAGGGGTTCGAATGGGTCCGCTTGCCGGCCGCGCGCAGGTTCGTGACGTCCGCAAGAACGTTGAAGCGCTCCGCAAGGCAGCCGAGCTGGTATATGGCGACCTCGATCGCTTCGATGTCGTGGGTGCCGACGCCGAGAAGGGGGCCTTCTTCCCGCCGCTTCTTCTCTTCACGTCGCGCCCGTTCGAGCGCGAGGAGCCACACGCGGTGGAGGCGTTTGGCCCCGTCAACACGGTGATGCCCTACCATTCCGTGGACGATGCCATCGAACTGGCGCGCATGGGGCGCGGGAGTCTGGTCGGTTCCCTCTTCACATTCGATCATCGGATCGCGCGACAGGTGGCCCTCGGTGCCGCCGCCTGGCACGGTCGCCTCATGGTCCTCGATCGAACGAGCGCCGCGGAGTCCACGGGGCACGGGTCACCCATGCCGCACCTGACGCATGGGGGCCCTGGGCGGGCTGGGGGCGGCGAGGAGCTCGGCGGGATTCGCGGCGTGCTGCACTACATGCAACGCACCGCGCTACAGGGTTCGCCCAGCGTCATCACGGCCATCACCAACGAGTGGGTGAAGGGAGCCGAACAGCGCCTCGACAGTGTGCATCCGTTCCGGAAGTACTTCGACGAGCTCCAGGTTGGCGATACGCTCATCACGCATCGCCGCACTATCACCGAGGCGGATGTAGTGAACTTTGCCGGAATCAGCGGTGACTTCTTCTACGCGCACATGGATGACGTTGCCGCCCGGGAGTCGATCTTCGAGCGTCGCGTGGCACACGGATACTTCGTTCTCTCCGGCGCGGCGGGGCTGTTCGTGGATCCCGCCCCGGGGCCGGTGCTGGCCAACTACGGATTGGAAGGCCTGCGCTTCGTGAAGCCGGTCTACCCGGGTGACACCATCCAGGTCCGGTTGACTGTCAAGAAGATGACGGCCAAGGAAGATCGAGAGGGCCAGGTGCCTCAGGGAGTCGTGGAGTGGGACGTGGAGGTCACGAATCAGGATGGCGAAGCGGTGGCTATCTACAGCATTCTGACGCTGGTGCGGAGGAAGGGGTAGGGAACGGGCTCAGGGGAGCGCGCCGGCGAGCCGGCTGGTCAGCGGCCCGAGAGCTTACGATCGATCAGACGCAGTGCGACCCGGGACTGACCGTTGATCACGGTCTGCTCGAGTTCCTCGATCGTGAGCTCGTCCTGCCAGCGAGCGATCTCGGTCCAGCCGTACTCCGTGGTGGTGCGCGTTCGCTCTACGGGTTCGCCAACGAGCTGAACGATGTTCGCCACGTAGCCCTCGAACTCCGTTCCCACCGCGTAGCCGAAGTGCATGGCGCGCACGAGCTGGTCATCCGTCAGCTCCACCGCGATGCTTTCCGCTCCCCCGAAAGTGTCCGGACGAAGGTAGTGCAGCGCTCCATCGAGTCGCTCCACGATCCGGCCGCGGTCAGCGAGCCTGGCGCCCAGCGCGATCGTACCATGCGTCCCCAGATCGATGTCGCGAATGAATCCGGACGTCACGAAGTGGTTCACGATGAACACACTGCTAAGACGTGGGCCGAACTGGAGGGCACCCACCCACATCGTGAACACCGTCAGCGAAGCGCCTGGCGCCTGTTGGGTACGCAGGCGCGCGGCAACCGGCGCCTGTATGGGAAGCCAGAGCCTCTGTCCGCCCTCCTCGAACAGCGCTTCTTCCTGAAAGTATGCGATCACCTGCGCGCCGAGGCCCGTGGCTGACGCGAAGCTCTCTATCACGTCCCTGTTCTCAGGAGTGATCGGGCGCCACTCACCGGCATACACGACGCTGGCGCGAGTGGCGTAGTCGGACTCGGCCAGGACGTGACCGATGCCGGTGGTGTCCAGCGCCTGGACGAGGTCCGTCTGGACGTGTGCGGCGACGGCAGAGAGGGTGCCCGGCCGGTAGCGGTCCCAGGAGGACTGCGCCTTGATCGGGGTGCTGCTGAGGAGCAGGGCTATGGCGGGAAGCAGACAGCGACAACGCATTGGAAACCCGGATGGTGATCGTGACGAGGATCGACGCATCAGCCTCCCTGCGCGTTTCAGAGGCCGCGTGCGGGTACGGGGGTCCGGTTGCCCCAACCGCCCACAGCCTCCCTTCGCTCTCCTGGCGCCGGGCCTCTGGCCACGACCCCTTGGCATGACGAGACGTCGCTCAGCGGCGGCTCGCTACAAGTACTTCCAGTGACGCGGCTTGCCCTCCGCCAACCATTCGAGCGTGGTGGCAAGCCGCCGTTTCCGCGTTTCGTCGCGCTTTGCTTCGGTGATCCACTCGATGTATTCGCGGCGATGACTGGGGCTGAACGCTTCGAAGGCTGCCTTTGCCTTGCGGTTTTTCTCGAGCGCGTCCCGAAGATCCGCCGGCACGACCACCTTCGCCTTGGTGCGCTTTGGAGGAGTGGGCACCCTGACGCCCTGTTCGTTGAGCTTCATCGCCTTCTTCACATAGATGGAGATCACGCGCTTGGCGGGAAGATCCGACAGCTTCGTGATGCGCCCGAACTGTCCCATCGCTTCCGTCGCACGAGCGTCATCGCCGGTGACCATCGATCCCTTCCAGAACCCGAACGTGCAGTGATGCTTGTGCGAGGCCATACCACACAGGATGCCGTGGTACACGAATGCAGGCATGCTCCACTTGAGCGTCTCTTCCACCTCCGGGCACGCCTCATGAACGATTGCGCGCAGGCGTTCGAGGATCGGCTGTGCGAACTCGGCGGAGCGCGCGATGTAGTCGTCCACGCGCGGGTCCTTCTTGCCCATGATCACCTCTCCGGCGTCGCTTGCGGCGAAGATGCGCCGGGCCGTCGGCGGCGGCAAGCGGCCGCCAGCAGGTACATCCGTGACGCGCGTGCGCTTGGTGCGCGGTCGAGCGTCACGACCGCCCTACGGCGCGCTCACGATAGAACGCGGTCAGGTCCGTACTCGTTGCCGCTGCACCGAGCTGTCGCAGCATGGTCATGACCTGGCCGCGATGATAGGTGGCGTGATTCACGACGTGCTGAACCATGCGCCAGAAGGGAAGGGACTCCTCATTACCTGAGATCCGCCGGTAATGCACTACACGCTGCAGTCCGTTTTCACCAAAGCTCCCCACCACTCGCCGTACCTCAGTCTCCTGTTGAATCCAATCCCTGCGGATGGAATCGATGTCGGGCAAGGATTCGGTTGACGGCATCGTGGCTGAAGACTCCCCCTGCCACCGCATGCACCACAGGCGTTCCGCGAGAAGGGTGTGCGCAAGCGTGTCGCGAACGGAAGGGAAACTGCTTCCCAGATCGCGTGTGAACTGCTCCGGTGACAACCGCTCCACGACTTCCAGAGTACGATCGCGCGCCCAGTAGTGATAGTCGAGCAGAAGTTGCAGATCGTCGTATGTCATGGTGTACGTTGCGCTCGTTGAGCTGCGCGTCGGGCGGCGGCCGGTCCTGGCGCGACCGCCACCCCGCGCGCTGGCTCACCCACCGACGGTGGCCATGGCCTCATGCTCGATTCTCGTGCCCAGCACGGAGAGGAACTGCGCAATCCAGGCGGGGTGCGCGGGCCACGCTGGGGCGGTGACGAGGTTGCCATCGGTGACCGCGTCGGTGACATCGATATCGGCGTAGCTGGCGCCGGCGAGCTTCACCTCCGGCGAGCAGGCAGGATAGGCGCTAACCCGCTTGCCACCTATCACCCTGGCAGCGGCAAGCAGTTGTGGACCGTGGCAGATGGCCGCAATCGGCTTCTCCGCCTGAGCGAAGTGCTGGACGATCTCGATCACGCGGTTGTTCAGGCGCAGGTACTCGGGCGCGCGGCCACCCGGTACGACGAGAGCGTCATAGGCACTGACATCGATTTCGTCGAATGTCGCATTGAGCGTGAAGTTGTGTCCCGGCTTCTCCGAGTAGGTCTGATCTCCCTCGAAATCATGAACGGCGGTGCGAACCGATTGCCCCGCCTTCTTGTCGGGACAGACCGCGTGAACCGTGTGTCCCACCGCGAGCAGCGCCTGAAAAGGCACCATGACTTCGTAGTCTTCCACGAAGTCACCAACGAGCATCAGGATCTTCTTGGCCATGGCGCAGTCCTCCGTCGATCTGTTGCATGACGTGCCAGAGGCACGGGTCATCCGCCAACATACCGTCCTCACTGGGGACTGGAAGGGGTGGACCAACCCAAGCGGTCGTCTATCGTGAGATGGCTGCTATGGTGCGGGCGCCGGCAGCTGCCCGTCTATGAGAAAGGCTTCGCGCGAAAACGCGAACGCCACCTGCTCGAAGTAATCACGCTTCAACAGCTCTACGCGCTCTCGCGTTGCGGTGCAGTGCCACGTCTCCAGGGAGCGTGGTTTCGCGGCCCCAAAGACCGCGGGCGAGAAGATTCCGACGTTGACACCACCGTCGTCGTCGCGCGCCGACGGGTACCTGAACAGTTCGACGCCCGCCCCGCGCATTGCCTTGCCGAGCGCCTGCGACGCCCGATATCCCACCGGCGATGCGATCGTCTCACGGTGCGCGGCGAACGGGGGCTGCGTGAGGTCGATTCCGCGAGGAGTACGAACGCGCACCATGAACGCCGTGAGCTGCGTGGAGACCGTGCCGAGCTCCGCGCGCGTGCCCTCCAGGAAGAGGAACCGGTAGTAGGCGACCTCCGCGAACATCGTCCGTGGTGTCTCGGAGCCGTACCAGAGCCCCCTCTCGTGCCGAGTCCCGAAACGGGAGCCATGGCGCAGGGGCGGGTAGCGGAATGGCGTGGCCAGCAGATAGTGCAGACGTCCGCGGGTGGGGTCCGGTGGCTTGGCACCGTCGATCAGCTCCTCGAGGACAGCCTGCTCCTCGAGTGTGTCCACCAGCTTCCGCGTGGACACCTGGTGCTGCGCCTCCACCGCTCGCCACGGCGAGAGACGCAAAGGCCTGAGCTCAGAGTCGCCCGCGCATCGCGTCCAGATACTGGACGACATCGACCAGGCCCTCAACGCCGCGTATGCGCTCGACCGGAATGCCGCCGAGGTGGTCGTTTTCCGAGTGCAGCCACTCGCGTGCCTTTGCGTCGTCGCCGCCCACCAGCGCGTCCAGCCCGCGGTAGAGACGAACCAGGAGTAGCGCCAGCTCTCCCGCCTTGCTTGCCGGGTCGATCCCCCGGCCATGCTGAAGACGAGAAACGGATGCTTCGCTGGTGCCGAGGACTGCGGCCAGATGACGCTGGCGCAGACCAAGCCGGGCTCCGGCCTGGAGCACCGCCTTGGCCAGCACCGTGCCCGGTTCGGGCGCGGGAACACGCGAGGCATGGACGGGCGATGTCATCACGTGAAAGAATACCGCAAGAATCCTTCAGATGCAAGGTCCCATGACTTTCGCTTGCATGACGTGGCCGCACCGGGAGCCTCTCCGTTGGGGCTGCGTGATGACCGCCGGCCAAAACTGCGTCGAACCCCGACTACCCGAAGCCCACTTCACCGAGTCGGTGCTTGGCGTGCTGAATCCGTGAGCGCTGCCGTCCTCGACGATGACCATGATCCACTCGGATCATTCGGCCGGGCGTTCGTGGACGAAGTCAGGCGCGTCGCCTGGTCTCGAGATTGGTCGGGATCGGGAAGCCGTACTGCGCCGTGCCCACCTGGGCGGTGACCAGTCGCGTGCGTCCGCCTTAAAAGGGCGCGGGCAGGAAGGCGCCCAGCATCCTTACCGCTGCGTTGCCTGCCGGGCGACCTGGTGCCGCATGGCTTGTACCTCCGCCCGCATGCGGACGACAAGACCAAGGAAGCGAGGATCCTCTCGCAGCGGATCCAGCATCGGATCGAGCTCGAGCATCCATGCCCATCGAAAGCCTCGATCGTACGCTGTCTGAAGCCAGGAGAGCGCGCCCTCGACATCGCCGGAGGCCGCCCTGATAAGGGCGATCTCGTGAGGCCAGCGCGGCGTTTCGGCGCCGCGGCCGACCATGCCCTCGAGAAAGGCCAGACTCTGATCGAACAGTGATGCTGCGCCCGCAGTGTCACTTGCCTGAAGCCGTGCAAACCCGAGCATCGTCGAGACGAGAAGTCCGTTGATGTCGCGTACCGGCGCGCCTGGATCTGCAATCTCGATCGCGCGATGCGCATAGCGGCTGACCAGTTCGAAATCACGGAAGAAATGGCCTACCATTGCGGCGGTTGCCAGCCCGTGCGGTTCGTCGGGATAGCGGGTTGCCATGCTTTCGGCGTAGTGCATGGCTGAATCGCGCTGTCCACGCTGCAGACTCAGTAGAGCGGCGCCCTGAAGCGCGTTATGGTAGTCCGGCTGGAGTTGAAACACGCCGCGATACCACCGTGCCGCCTCGGCGTAATCACCGAGGTCCGCGTAGGTGTGGGCGACCCAGGTCCGGTGGTGCAGACTGTTTGGGGAGCGACTGACTGCCTCCCGGTGGAGACGGAGCGCCTCCACAAAATCTCCCCGATCCCGATAGGACTCGGCGAGGCGACGGAGCGGAAAGGTGGCGTTTGGGCGCCTCCGTAGCCCCTCGCGGGCTGCCTGCTCCTGCCGATCCAGAAAACCCTGGTGCCCGTGAATCAACGCCAACACTCCGTACGCGGTGCTCAGATTCGGATCCATCTCCAGCGCCCGCCCGACATAGACGTGCGCTGAATCCCACGTCCAGATTGGATATCCCAAATAGGGCGCGCGCCATCCATAGTTAGATGCCAGTCTTGACCAGGCGGGCGCGAAGTCCGGATCCACCTCCAGGGCCAGTCGCAACAGCCGCTCCTCCTCCTCGTTGGCGGCCCGAGTGCCAGCGTAAGTTGCCACCGCCTTCTGGTAATACTGATAGGCGGTGAGATTTTCCGTGTACGGCGTTGCCAGCCGCTGTCGCTCGGTTGCGGTCAGGGATGCTTCGAGCGAGGCCGCGATTCCCTCGGCGATCTCGCTCTGAATGATGAAGATGTTCCCAACCGTCAACTCCCGTTCATAACCGTCTGCCCAAAGCAGGCGGCCGGTCTTCGCGTCGCTCAGCTGTGCGTTGACACGCAATCTGTCCGGCATCCACTGCACGCCTCCCTCGAGCAGAGCGTCGGCACCCAACTCCAAACCGATCTGCCGAACCGGCTTGTCGCTGGAGCGGTATGGCATCACGGAGGCCCGCGAGATCACCGCGAGGCTGGCAACTCCGGAAAGGGCTGTGATCAGGTCGCTGTGAATTCCGTTCGTGAAAGCCGCCTCCCCTTCTCCAGCGCTCAGGTTCTCGAAGGGCAGCACGGCTACCACTTTCCTGGTGTCTCCCTGGACGTCGGCAACGGCACCCGCACGGGGAGTCCCACCCGACAGGAGCCAAGCGGCAGCGACCGCGGCCGCGAGGCCGATTCCCGCGCCTGCAAGCATGCGTGTGTTCCGCCACACCGGTCTGGTCCCCTGGCCTGGCGCCGGCACGCGGCTGTCGCGCGTGGTGTTTGCTGTCAGAGAACTGGCATTGCGGGCAGCGGCGGTTACCGGCGCAGCGCCTGGGTCGTGATTGGCGATTCCGCCTTCGCCGGCCCGGTGTTGCCGCCTTTCCTCCACGGCTGCCGCTGGCACGGTGCGTAGTCGCTCGGCGAAAGCGGTGATCTCCGGGTCGGGCGCTGCTTCGAACTCCTGCTGCAGCAAAGCGGCATGCAGCCGCGCCTGCTTGATAGCGCCCGCACGGTCGCCAAGTGACTCCAGCGCCTCCATCAGCCGCAACGTCACCCGCGAGTTATACGGATCCTCGCCGGCAAGACGCCGCCACCACTCGACCGCACTTCCGCGATCGCTGTCCGCCACCTTAACGGCCAATTCTTCCAGCGCCTGTGTGTAGAGCCGGCGCAACTGCTCGCGCTCGCGCTCAACCCACTGATCGAACTCCGGAGTTTCGGGAAGAAAAAAGCCATCGAGAAAGGGCCCTGCGTATAGGTCGATGGCCCGCTCGCGCTCACCCTCGCGGAGTGCCTTATGGAAGGCGATGACATCGCAGTCGATCACGCCAGCGTCGAGACGCAACTCGTCTACCGCCGAGACGATGATGTTCTCCCCGAGGCCCTTGCGGAGGGTGTGCACTGCCTGGTTCAGAAGTTTGCGGCCGTGTTCGGCGTTGCGCTCCGGCCAGAGGAGCGCCATCAGCCTCTCGCGGGGAAGCCCGCGCGGGTGTGAGACGGCCAGCAAAGCAAGCAAGGCTATGCGGTGCCGTTGCACTACAGGACCTGAGAGCAGGCCCTTCTCACCTTCGAAGGCTGCGCCTCCGAAGATCCGGAGGACGGGCATGGTGGGGCGTTAACCCTGAGTTGATCGCCGGTTTGCCGAGAGTTGACCGGGCGCTGCCAATGTACTACGCGCGCCAGTTCCGGGACAGGGAACTCAAATCGGGCGGCCACTCGCGTACGGCCCTCGCCTGCGCGGGAAGCGAGCCCGGAGCGCGCGCGAGTTCCGGCCAATGCTCGCCGCCGTGGCACGGACCAACTACAGGAGGTAGAGGTGTGTTGAGGAGGCAGAGGTGTGTTGCCACCCGTGATCCGGACTTCCGGTTTCGTGCCGCGCTTCTCTGGCTGGTGCTGCTCGCCGGCGGTTGTACCACGGCCACACTTTCCCCCCGAGATGCCGGACAGAGCGTTGGCCGCGTCATCACGGCCGATGAGATCGAGCGCACCGGGGCGCAGAACGCGTGGGAAGCGTTGCGCCGTTCCAACGTTCCTCTGGGCTTCTACGAGGACCAGATTGGGCGCCCTTTTCACACCTCGCGGCGAGGCGAGCTCACGCGGCCGCTCGTGGTTGTTGACGGAACGCTCACAAGCGGCCTCGAGCAGCTCTACCAGATCGCTGCCGGCGACATCTCGAGCATCCGTGTGCTCGATGGACTGGATGCTTCGCAACGATACGGTCAGCGCGCGGGCGCCGGAGCGATTGTGATCGAAACCAACCGAGGGCGGCGACGCTGAGGTTGTGGGCAGAGGGCATTGGGGCTGCGTCCATCGGCACCGCACGCGGGGCTGGGGCAGGGGCTTACGTCTTGCTTTGATGGACTAGCGATCCGCGTCCGCGGCGTCGTGGATGGAGAGCTTGGGCCCGCCGAATGCTCCAGGCTGGGCGGACCGACCGGCGTTGTATTTTAGTTCGTACGCGCATTTAGTTCAGACGCGTGCACGCAGGCCAAGGCCATGCACGGGGACCGTTGTCGCCAGTCTGGCGCAGTCGGTGCGGAATGCTGCTCAACGCGAATCCCGCCGCATCGTTTCGTCCTTATCCCTTCAAGAGCATGGGTCAACGCCTCATCTACTCCGTTATCCACCTGGCTGCCGCTATCTCGCTCGCCGGAACGGCTGCCGCCCAGTTGCCGGCGGTCACCGAATGCGGACGGCGAATCCACGGAGCAGAAGGGCTGGGATTCGTACCTCTGCCGCAGGGAGATCTTTTCTGCCCGCTGGTGGCAGATCCGAAGGAGCCGCGATCATCCCTGAGCTACCAGCGCGGCCGCTCTCCTGCCGAGCCGGCAGACGATGGCCACCCCGGGCCGCTCACCGCGTTTGATACGGAGATCGGCGCGATCGGAATCGGAGACGCATTCGGTCTGGTGCGTTGGGGAGGGCCGCGCCCCGGCGAAGGGCTCCAGATCAGCATCTCCGCGGGCGTCTTCGCGCAGTTCGATCTGGCTGCGCCATCGTACGATCTGATCAATGCAGACTACCTGGTCGGGCTTCCGATCACTTATCGTCGCGGCGGATTCTCCAGTCGGTTGCGGATCTACCATCAGAGCTCGCATCTAGGCGACGAGTTTCTGCTGCGCGAGGAGCCGGAGCGAGTCAACCTTGCCTTCGAATCGCTGGAGCTGATCGTCTCGCAGGCGGCGGGCGTGTTTCGCGTTTATGGTGGAGGCGAGCTGCTCTTCAACCGCGAGCCGGATGATCTGGAGTCGATGCTCGCACATGCGGGTCTCGAGCTGCGCTCCGGTGCGGCGACATCGCGGAGCATCGTCGCGGCGATCGATCTCAAGTCATCCGAAGAACAGGACTGGAAGCCGGCGTGGAGCGCGCGCGCGGGCTTCGAGCTGCGCTGGGGTCGCGATCCCGAGCATCCGCCACGCACGCTCAGTCTGCTGGGTGAGTATTACGACGGTCCTTCTCCCTACGGTCAGTTCTATCGCGAGCAGCTGCGCTACTGGGGGATCGGCGTGCATCTGTCGCTGTAGTCGACAATCCAGGCGGTTTTCCCTCTCAGACCTCTGATGCACGGTCAAGAGGATGCGCATTCCTGTGGGTGCGCACCCACATGTCGTAGGCACTGCGCAACGAATTTGCGTCGCGCGTTGACCAGCCGAGCCGTCGCATGTCGCAGCCGTGCATAAGACTGACGCAATTAACTCGCGACAATGAAGTGAGATGTCCACTGCACGCCGAACGTTGAAGGACGCCTTGACCGGAATGGCCGGAAGGTTGCCTTGCGGTGACCTGCTCCGTACCAGGCACCCCGGTCGTGAGGCCGGTTCGCAAGCCAGAGCGCCTTGGACGCCGTCCGCTGAGGAGCGCGCCCGGTCACACGGGGGTGGCGTTCGATTGCCCTCGACATCCTTTCAAGCAGTTGAGGAGGTGTGGGATGAAAGCGTCGTGGATCGCGCCTGTGTTGGTGTTGGCGGTGGTTGCGTGCAGCGGTGATCCGGCCGGCTTGCCGGACGAGCCGTCGATGCTGCGCGAGGTGGTGCTGACGGAAGGTACTCCAGCACCGGCGTCACCTGAACGTCCCCCTCTCCTGTCGGTGTTCAACGACATTACCGCTACGCTTGGAGGCTCGATCATCACGACTCTGAGCGTTCATCCGCAGAGCTGCGGCGCCGCGCAGGAAGTGGTCATCACCTATACAATCACAGCCGCACAGGGGGGTGAGGCCAGCTTCGCGGTCAACACCAGTTGGATTTACAATGGTGTGTCCTGGGTGGGATCGGCGCCGGTGACCGTGAATGTACCGGAGCGAAGTGGGGGAGATCCGGCCACGGTCAGAATGGTCACGATCACCGTGGACAACCAGAGCGAAACTGCTGCGGGGAACTCCAGCATCACGGTCCTGGCGTTGAACCAGGTCGGCGGACCAAACCCTGCGCTCAACTTCAACAACAGCACCATAGTCATTCCCGTTCAGTTCGTTCCCTGTATCAGCGAGAACACACCTCCTACGCTCGTCGTGCCTGACAAGATCATTGCTGAAGCGACGAGCAGTCTTGGCGTTTCAGTGAACTTTGTAGTTACGGCTACTGACCTCGAGGACGACGATGCGGATCTGATCGTGATCTGTGACCACGACAGCGGCGACACCTTCCCGTTAGGCACGACAACGGTAAGCTGCTCTGTGGAAGACTCGGGCGGCCTGGAGACACAGGGATCCTTCAAGATCAAAGTGCGGGACACCACTGCACCTGTGTTCACGGTGTTCCCGGGTAACCAGACCCTCATAGCCGCGAACATCAGTGGGGCGGTGCTCGATCTCGGGTCGCTCGGCATCGAGGCAAAGGACTACGGTCCCGGCGGAGCGAACGGCGAGGTCTCTCCGCCGGTCGACATCGCATGCATGATCGGCCTCGACGATGCCGATGGCTACCTGATAGCCATCGGGCAGACCGTGACAGTGGCCTGCACAGCTACCGACAATTCCGAGCACCCTAGTCCGAACACCAGTGCACCCAGTTACTTCGACGTGGAGGTCACCCTGAACGTCGCCTGCGTCGGCGGCTTCGAGCCTCCGCTCCGCATGGCGTATCCGTTCAGCTCGCACAAGCGCACCTCGACCATTCCGCACAAGTTCCCCGCCCCCTGCTACGAAGGGGGGATTCCGGCCACCGATCTGGCTGGCGGATTGAATCTGGTGCTGAAGTACCTGGGCGGTGGTTACGTCTCCGATATCGATGGAAATGATAATTCGGCTGGTTCCACTGCTTGGCGCTACGACGACGGTCATTATATCTTCAATGCGAAGTCGCAGAATAACTGGCAGGAAGGCAGCTGGCTCACGACCGTCAGCTACGCCGGCGTCAAGCTGGCCGAGACAACCATCGGATTGAAGAAATAGGGCGTGGCTCAGACCACGACTACTCGACCGCACGGTCGCAACTCAGAACGCCCGGGAGACTTCGGTCTCCCGGGCGTTCGTCAACGGGAGCACCAGGGCCGCGACTGTCGACAGGGTCGCTCGCTCAGCCACCACGGATTGCAGCTGATGTGTCCTGGGGCAGCACGCTAGCCAGCGTTGTCTTCGTCCATGCGTAGCATCACGATCAGCTCGATTTGCGGCGACGACAAAGATCCCTGGCGGCAACCGGCCACTGAGGGAAGTCGAATGAGAAACCACCGGACAGCAGGCGTCCTGGCACGACGCGCCGGCTTTTCAGTACCAGCTCTGTCTCCGTGCGCAGCACGAACGCACCCACCTCGAGCATCCATCTCGTGGCCGGAAGACCGATCGGCATGCCCCACGCCGCGCGCAGTGCGTTCATAAAATCCCCGTAGGCCAGCGGATTTGGCGAAGCGACGTTCACGGCTCCGTTGATCTCGTCGTTGTCGATCAGCCAGTACAGGGCGCGGATGAAATCGACGTAATGAATCCAGGAGACGAACTGGCGCCCATCGCCCGCGCGGCCACCGAGTCCAAGGCGCACGAGCGTGAGCAGGGTGTCGAAGATGCCGCCTCGATCGGGGCTCATGATCATTGCCGAGCGAAGGAGCACGGTGCGGGTTCGCGGAGTGAGGGCGTTGTTCGCGGCGCGCTCCCACGCCCGCGCTACATCGATGCTGAATCGCCAGCTGGCGGGAACGTCCGGTTCCTCTCCGCCCAGGATCCCCGTGGCCTCGTCATTCGGCGCATCGAAGCGATGGGCGTAGATCGTGGCGGTGCTCGCCTGAAGCCACACTCGCGGAGGTCGAGCGGCCGCGGCCAACGCCGCACCTACGGCGCGCGTTGCGTTGACCCGTGAATCCATGATCTGTCGGCGATTCTCGCTGCCGTAGCGACAGTTCACGTTGCGGCCGGCGAGATTGATCACCACGTCCGCGCCCTCCAGCTCGGATGTCCAGCTGCCGGAGGTGCGCGCGTCCCACTCCACGGTGCGCCACGGCGTGGGCCGAGGCTGCCGGCTGAGCACTACTACGTCGTGCCCGTCCGCCTGGAACCCGCGGGCGAGGACTGTCCCCACCTGACCGCTTCCGCCGGGAAGGACGATCTTCATTTCAGCCGCGAGTCAGGGGTTGGCGGCGATGTGGCGCCGCTGTACTGCGGGGGCTGAGAGCGTGCCCCTCTCACTTCCGAGGCTGCCCCGCCGAAGGGCCGGAAGAGGGGCATGGTGGGCGTTGGCCTTGTCTGATCTCCCGTTTGCCGACCGACGACTATCGCCGCCAAGGTACCACACGCGGCAGTTCGTGAACAAGGAACCCAGCTGAGATGGCCAAATTGCGTCCCGATCTTGCGCTATGCAGGGGATGTGGCGATGGTCGACAATGCGGAAGTTGGGGGCCCGAGCGAAAGTAGTGCGTGTGGGCTTGCCCGCACAGGACTCGAGCCTGAAGCATGCGCGCGCGCCGGCCTGCGTTTCTGCGTTGGCAACCGGGCAGCTACAGGAGGTAGAGGTATGATTCCGCTCGTGATTAACGACGTCCGGTCTCGTGCCGTGCTCCTCTGGCTGGTGCTGCTTGCCAGCGGCTGCAGCGCGGCCACGCTGCCCCCCCGTAGTGCCGGGCTCGGCGCCGGCCTCGTCATCACTGCCGAGGAGATCGAGCGCACCGGTGCGAAGAACGCGTGGGAAGCGCTGCGGCGGGCCAACCTTCCTCTGGCCTTCCGCGAGGACCGCATTGGGCGGCCTCTTCACTTCTCGCGACGGGGCGGGCTGACGTCGCCCCTCGTGGTCGTCGACGGAACGCTCACGCACGGCCTCGAGCTTCTCTATCAGATTGCTGCAGGCGACATCTCCAGCATCCGTGTGCTCGAGGCACTGGACGCCTCCCAGCGATATGGTCAGCGTGGGGGCGGCGGGGCGATCCTGATCGAAACCAAGCGAGGACCGCGACGCTGAGGTGCGGGGGAGGGGGCTCCTCTACCCACCTTTTGCTCCGAACGGAGGAGCCAGGTGGGTGAGGGGCCGAGAGCGGCTCGCGCGCCGAGCTCTAGCGTTGCGCCGCGATCTCCGAGCGTAGCCTTTCCTCCTGCTCCCGCAACTCCGGAGTGAAGGCATCGCCGAAATCATCCGCCTCGAAGACCTGACGAAGCTCGACCTCGCCTTCCCGGAACGGCACGCGCTTGGCCCAGTCGAGCGCCTCCTTCCACGACTTCGCCTGAATGAGCCAGAAGCCAGCGATCAGCTCCTTGGTTTCGGCGAATGGTCCATCGGTCACGGTTGGCTTGCCGTTCGAGAAGTTGACGCGAGCCCCTTTGGAGCTCGGGTGCAGTCCCTCCCCGGCGAGCATGGCGCCGGCCTTCACGAGCTCCTCATTGTACTGGCCCATCGTGGCGAGCTCGTGTTCGGACGGAAGTGCGCCCGCCTCCGAATCGCTGCTTGCCTTGACGATCATCATGAATCGCATGGTTGTGACCTCCTGGATTTGGCGTCGTCGTGCGCCGCCTTCCCGCGCTGGCTTTCCCAACTGGTCGTCGGAGATAGCAAGGAATCGACACGCACCGAGGCGACCGCCGGCCCAGCTGCATGGGGTTGACCGCGTCGTCGCCCGGACGCATATTAAACCGTATGGTTGAACAATTCCCCGAGCAGTTGGACGTAGTCTTCCGCGCCCTTGGCGACCGCACGCGGCGCGCCATGCTGCTGAGCCTCGCCGGCGGAGAGCGGAGC
>CAYXRS010000048.1:0-21964 GCA_964467195.1 uncultured Gemmatimonadaceae bacterium | reverse complement strand
TCGCCGAGGACATCGAGGGTGAGGCGCTCGCCACGCTGGTCGTCAACAAGCTGCGTGGTACGCTCCGCGTCTGCGCCGTGAAGGCGCCTGGCTTTGGCGATCGCCGGAAGGCGATGCTCCAGGACATCGCGGTCCTCACCGGCGGCAAGGTCATCTCCGAGGAGATCGGCTTCAAGCTGGAGAACGCCGTGGTGAGCGATCTCGGTCGCGCCAAGCGGCTCGTGGTCGACAAGGACAACACCACCATCATCGACGGCTCGGGCACACAGGAGGAGATCGAGGGCCGAGTGAAGGAGATCCGCGTCGCGATCGACAAGAGCACGTCAGACTACGACAAGGAGAAGCTTCAGGAGCGGCTGGCGAAGCTCTCTGGTGGCGTGGCGGTGATCAACGTCGGTGCCGCGACCGAGACAGAGATGAAGGAGAAGAAGGCTCGTGTGGAGGATGCGCTGCACGCGACCCGCGCGGCCGTAGAGGAAGGGATCGTTCCCGGCGGCGGCGTTGCGCTGATCCGCGCTCAGCGCGTGCTCAAGAACGTAAAGATGGACGAGCATGACGAGCAGGTAGGCGTCGAGATCATCCGGCGCGCGATGGAGGAGCCGCTCCGCCTGATCGTGCAGAACGCCGGTGCCGAGGGCTCCATCGTTCTCGAACGGGTGCGTGAGTCGAAGTCCGACAACTATGGCTATAACGCGCTCACCGAGAAGTACGAGGACCTCGTGCAGGCCGGCGTGATCGATCCGACCAAGGTGACGCGCACTGCGCTTCAGAACGCGGCATCGATCGCTGGCCTTCTGCTCACGACCGAAGCGCTGGTCGTCGAGAAGAAGGAGAGGGAAGCACCCGCTCCGGCGGCGCCGGGCGGCATGGGCGGCATGTACTGAGCCCTGACGCAGCCTTGCCGACGTGACGGGCGGGATCGCGAGATCCCGCCCGTCGTGTATGGCGGATTGGAAACTCGCGATCCGGCGATGTTGAGGCTGTAGCGATTCGTCTTGCAGACCCGCTTTGCCTGAGCCATACTTGACGCCCTTGGTGTTGATGCGTGTTGCCGGATCAGCACCGCGAGCGGTCACCTGAACACCTGCCGATGATGCATTTTACGGATCATCTGCCTGGCTGGGTCAAGAGCAACGCCCTCTGGGTAAACGGCGTCGTCTCGATCGTGGCTGCAGTCGCGGTCGTCTGGACTCTCGGCGGTTTTGGTGCCGGCCGGAACGTGCTGGTGGTGAGCGCGATCCTGGCGTGCCTCGCCGTTCTGTTCGTTCAGGCATCTGTCCTGGACAGGCAGTCCGGCGAGCTGCGGCGACTCCAGCAGGTGGCACGTAGCCACCGGCCTATTCTGGAAGGGAAGGACCTTCTCGAAACGGCCACCAATCTGCTGCGCAGGTCGAAGTCGCGCCTCGACTATTACGGCGGAGCGGGCTTCCTCGGCGCCGACGGCGAAGCAGGCTGGCGTGCCGCGCTCACGGATAAGATCGAGAAGGGCGACTTCCAGGTGTCGCGTTACTTCGACTTCAAGTCAGTGCAGGAGATGGACGCCGCGATGCGTGAAGAAGCCATCGAGGGTAAGCAGCGATTTGACATGCTCCTGCGCTACGTGGTGTGGCTTCACACTCAGGGCGAGGCGATGTCCCGGGGCATCCACAACCACTACTATGCCACCGAGGCCGCGCCGATGTGGCAATGGGGTATCCATGCAATCGTCTTTGATCGACGCGACCTGATCGTGACTTTCAATCACGTCAACAAGCGCGTTGGCATAATCATCGAGGATGCGGGAGACGGTGCCTCGACCATGCTGGAGGCGCTGGTTGCGCTGTCACAGACGGTCGCCTGCACGCCGCTGGGCGCGAAGCATATGATGGAGGCCGCCCAGAATGGTTACGAGTGGATGTTGTCGAAATACGCCGGAGAGCCACGCGCTCTGGGCGAGCTGCACGAGATCAAGCTCCGGCTCAGGCTGAAGGATCCGTCAACGCCGGCAGAGGTCAGATAGCGGTCGGCAGAGGTCAGATAGCGCCGCAACCGGTCGTCTATCTGGCGGCGCCTGCCGTAGCCGAGTGACTCTGGAGATAGTGCAACGCCATGGCTGTCATGGTGCGCACACCCAGAATCAGCCCACTCTCGTCGATGTAGAATTCCGGAGTATGGTGCCCAGGCGCATCCTTCTCCGCCACGTGCGACGGACGGCCGCCGATTTGGAAGTAGAAGCCAGGTACGCGCTCGGCTATGAACGAGAAGTCCTCGGCACCCAGCTCGGGCGGCAGCACGTGCACGCGTGTCGCGCCCGCCACGGACTCGAGCACCGGTGCCATCATGGCGGTTAGCTCCGGATTGTTGTACGTGACCGGATACCCCACAGTGAGTGGGATCGTGACGTCCGCCGACGCCCCCATCCCGTCTGCGACGCTGGTGGCAATGCGGCGCACCCGGTCGTGAAGGATCTTCCGGTCTTCCGAATCGAGCGCCCGTAGCGTCCCGATCATCTCGACTTCCGGAGGGATGATGTTGGAGCGAGTCCCCCCCTGAATCTTGCCCACGGTCACTACCGCCGGGTTGTCGGTCAGTTTGATCTCCCGGCTGACGATCGTCTGGAGCGCGGTGATTATCTGCGCGGACACGACTATCGGATCGACGCCTTCCCAAGGATATGCTCCATGGGTCTGCTTCCCCCGCACGAGAATGCGGAAGTCATCAGCGCTCGCCCACATTCCTCGATGCGAGTAAAACACGTTGCCTACCTCCCCTTGCGACCAGATGTGCAGGGCGAAGGCGGCATCTACGGTGGGGTTGGTTAGAATGCCCTCGCTCACCATCAGCTCGGCGCCGCCTTTCTCTCCTATTGGCGGTCCTTCTTCGGCGGGCTGAAAGATGAACTTGACGGTTCCGGGTATCTCGCTGCGCATCGCCGCGAGAACCTCGGCAACGCCCATCAGTATCGCGACGTGGGTGTCGTGACCGCAGGCGTGCATCACGCCCACCTCGTCTCCGTTGTAGACGCTTCTTGCCTTGGACGCGAATGGCAGATCGACGCTCTCGGTAACCGGCAGCGCGTCCATGTCCGCTCGGAGCAGCACCACGGGGCCAGGCTTGCCGCCACGCAGCAAGCCGACCACGCCTGTGTGCGCCACGCCGGTCTGCACCTCCATTCCCAATGAGCGGAGGTGTTCGGCAACCAGCTTTGCCGTACGGAACTCGCGATTCCCAAGCTCAGGATGCTCGTGGATGTCCCGTCGCCAGGCGATCACCTTCGACTCCACGGCCGATATCCTATTCTCAGTTTGGCTGCTGAGTACCGGAGCCTGCGCCTGCGTTACTCCGGCGACGCCGCCAATCAGAGCCACCATCACGAATGTCGCCGTCGCGAATCGCTTGATCATGTCGAGCCCATGGGGTATTCGCTGCTCAGCGTGTATGAGTCTGCCGCCCGGCAAAGGAGCGCCGCGAGCCGCCGCACACGGTCGTTCAGTTAGGATGCGCAACCAGATCCAGGCGCGCCAGACGCCAGGATGAGAGGTGTCGAAATGGCGTTATCAGGTCAGGCTCCGGCCACTCCGCGGCTCGCACCGGGCGATCATACAGGGTGATGCTTCCTCGCCCCTGCCGTTCGGCCCAGGAGCTCGCCAGGAGCTCGATGGACTGGCCCGTCGACGGGCGTCCAACCCGCGTCCCTGGACGCATCCCTCTCGCTAGGCGTAGCTTGGAAGACCGAGTCCCGGATCGAGCCAAGGTCGCGGGACAGCAAAACCTTGCCCATAGAGGAACCATGCTTCGCGAATTCGCGATCCTGGCCCAGTTGGCCGCGTTGGCGCTCGCTCAGCCCCTCGCTCTTGGAGCGCAGGAGCATACCCACGCGGGGCACGGGCCCACGCTCGGAACCGTGATCTTTCCCAATTCCGGCAACGCCGCGGCTCAGGCGCCATTCCTGGAGGGGGTGGCGTTGTTGCACAGCTTTGAATACGAGCGGGCCGCGTCGGCGTTCCGGAAGGCACAGGAAGCCGACACGGGATTTGCGCTCGCCTATTGGGCCGAGGCGCTGACGTACAGCCGCGTGTTATGGCGAGTGGAAGACTTGCCAGCGTCGCGCGCGGTGATGGCGCGGCTTGCTCCCACACCGACGGATCGGCTGGCCAAGGCGGGAGACGAGCGCGAGCGATCGTTCGGAGCTTCAGTCGAGGCCTTCTATGCCGATGGGACGCTCCCGGAACGAGTGCGCATCTACGCCGATCAGCTTCGCAGTCATGCGAGAGCTTACCATCATGACCACGAGGCGGCGGCGTTCGCGGCCCACGCCATCATGCTCGACTCCTACGTTGGCGATCCGGCCAGGCGCGATGCACTCGTTCGAGAGGCGATCGACCTCGCGCAACGCGTTGCGCAGGAGAATCCGCAGCATCCAGGTGCGGTGCATTACCTCATTCATCTCTACGACAACCCGGGGATGGCCGCCGAGGGATTGGAGTTCGCGCGCGCCTACGACCAGATCGCGCCGGACGCCGAGCACGCGCTTCACATGCCGTCCCACATCTATCTCCAGCTCGGTCTTTGGGAAGATGTCGTGCGATCCAACGAGCGCGCGTGGGCCGCTTCGCGGGCACATGGCGAGGAGGCTGGGGGCCCTGACTGGCACGCATTCACCTGGCTCCAGTACGGTTACCTTCAGCAGGGCCGCTGGACGGAGGCGCGCGGCCTGATCGACAGCGCTCGCACGATCCTTCCGAAGCAACGGCACCCCTACATAGACGCCAATGTTGTCGCGACTCGGCTCGAGTTTCAGTATGCAGCAGAGACCGGCGAATGGGCCGAGCCGATCGCCGCGCCTCTCGCGCCAAGTGGGCAGGCGATGACGGAGAGGGAGCGGTTGCTGCGCGCGTCAGCACGGTATTGGCAGACGGTGGATGCCGTCAAGCGCGGCGACCCCGCTGCGGCAGAGCTTGCGGGCCCGTATCTCGCGCTCGCCGACTCGATCCGTGCAGGGGCGCAGTTGTCTCCGACTTTGGCAAGCAACGCTCTCATCGTGGACGCGCTCGTTGCGCACTCGCAGGGCGATCGAGATGCGTATCTCGCAGCGCTCAACGCGGCGGCGAAGCACGAACGCCACCTGACGGCGTTCGTAGGTCCGCCCGAACGGATCTTCGCCTTGGAGTTGCTAGGCGCAGAGCTCACGGCGGAGGGCCAGCACGCCGAGGCGATTGCGGCATACCAGTACGTGCTCAAGCTATGTCCCAGAAGGTCGCTGGCGATCCTGGGTCTTGCCAGAGCGAAAGAGGCGGCGGGCGATCAGCGTGGCGCAGCTGAAGCGTATGATGAGTTGCGCGTGAACTGGGCACGGGCGGACGCAGCGGTGGCTAGTGCGGCGCGCCGGTAACCGTGGGCGGCGCGGCAGATGGGTCTGGCACAGGGCTGCGTTCCGAACGGTTCCTCAGATCCCCAGACCCAGTTGCACGGCTACCCGCGCGCTCACGGTCACCGGCCCTACGGGCCGCTCCTGCGACGTTACGTGCAGCTTTCCCCGGAATCGCGATCCCCGCAATCCTCCGCGTATCGCCTCGAACGCCAGCGCCGGCTCGTTGCAGTTCTCGCTGATGTGCGCGAGAACGACGTGCCGTAGCCCGGTGTGTGCCACTTCCGCCGCAACCTCTGCGGCGCTGCCGTTGCAAAGGTGGCCGCTGCCTCCGGAGATGCGGTCCTGCACAACGATGGGGTAGGGTCCACCCCGCAACATGGCAGGATCGTGATTGGTCTCGATCACGAGCACATCGAGCTCGCGCAACCGGGCGCGAAGTCTGGGCCCAGCGCGGCCGAGATCGTAGGCGATTCCGCAGCGTGCACCGCTTCGAGTCGAGGTGGCGATGAGCGCCACCGGCTCGGCGGCATCGTGCGACACGAGCACGGCGTCCAGCGATAGCTCACCGAACGTAAGCGTGTCCTCGCGATGCCATGACCGGGCACCTCCTCCTGCGAGCTTGGCGGATGCGTTGATCGTGCCCGGTGTGGCAAACATGGGCCAGCGCCAACGGCGCGAAGCAGTCGCCGCGCCGCGCATGTGATCGTGGTGCTCGTGGGTGACGATGGCGGCAGTGATGGATTCAGGCTCGATCCCGACCATCGCGAGGCGCCGTGCGAGCTCGCGGGCCGGGAACCCGACATCGATGAGCAACCGCTGGTCGCCCTCCTCGAGCACGAGGGCGTTGCCCCGGCTCCCGCTGCCGAGCACCCAGAGCCTCATGGCTTTCCCGCGCTCCTCGACAGCGCGTGCGCCGCAGCGAGCTGGCGGCGGGCGCCCGCGCCCAGCTTGACCTGTCGCCGACTCATTGCCCGTTCCGTGGTCGCGAGGAACTTGTCCAGCAGATACGGCGCGAGTCGGTCGCCAACTCCCCATGAAAAAGGGGGGACGTAGCTCGGCGGCATGGCCGCGCCATAAATGTTCGAACCGGCGCCGATGACGCTGCCCGTAGTGAGGCGCAGGCCGATGCCAGTCTTCACATGATCGCCGAACATCGTGCCGAGCTTCATGACGCCGGTGTCGCGCACTCCATCTGGCGTCCACAGTGCCACGTTCCCGTAGTTGTTCTTGAGGTTGCTGGTGGTGGTTCCTGCGCCGAGGTTCACCCAGCGTCCGAGGTAAGAATGACCGACGAAGCCATCATGTGATTTGTTTGAGTGCCCCAGCACTATGCTCTCGCTGATCTCGCCGCGGATCAGGGCGCGATCGCCTATGGCGCAGGCGTGCACGCGATCGCCCAGAATCGTGCTGCCCGGGCCGATGACGCACGGGCCGATGAGTCGCGTGAAAGCTCTCACCTCCGCCCCGGCCCTCACCAGGATGGGCCCAGCCGAGACATCCAGAACGGTGAGAGGTTCGATGCGCGCACCACGCTCCAGATACGTCGCGTGCGTTCCGATCACGCTCGGCCCTCCCGCCGGCAGGGGAGTTGAATCGCAGTCGAGCGTCGGCCCAACCACGGCGATGTCCTCCGACAACTGAGCGATGAGAGTGGTGATGAGCTCCCACACCTCTCCTATCCACCGACCAGCCACCTCACGCCGCGCGCTGGCGTCGCTGACGTCCTCCAGCGCGGCGGCACCTTCACGCAATGAATCCACCGCGAGTGCGGAGCTGAGGCGAACGGCGACCAGTCGCCCATCCGACTCCCACGCATCGCCATTGCCGATGCCGGCGTGGAGCGCCGGCAGGAACCGGCTGTTCGCCAGCACGGCTCCTGCCGGAATCTCCTTGGACCATGCCACCGGTGCGTCACCCTCTTCGAAATCGGCGAGATGCGCCGCCGAGATGAACCCGGCGGCGCGAGCACCAAGCGCCACCTCCCACCGCTCGCGCACGAGCATCGCGCCGGCGCGGAGCTCGCTCACTGGTCGGGTAGCGGCGAACGGCTCGAATGCGCGAGCCTTGGCGTCGTCGTAAAGGATGAGCGCGGTCATGTCGCGTCCCGGACATCCGCCGGAAGGGCATCAAGCAGCGCCTTTAGTGCGGCTGCCTTCTCCCGTGTCGTCACCATGGTCAGCCCGGGCCGTGATACGATCACCAGATCGGACACTCCGTAGAGCACCACCGTGTGTCGATCCGCGTGCACGACATTGTCTCGCGACTCAATGGCGTTTACCCGGCCGGACGTTGCGTTCCCCTGGCCATCGCGAGCGCGCACGCGATGAAGTGCGGCCCACGTCCCCACATCATCCCATCCAAAATCACCGGCAAGCACCAGTACGCGACCGCTGCGCTCGAGCACGCCCTCGTCCACCGATATCGGCCGAACGCCGGCAAAAAAAGAGTCGATGTCGGTGGCGCGCTCGTGAGTCATCGCTTTCGCAACCTCAGGGCAGAGCGCCAGTACCTCGGACAGGAAGTCTCCCACGCGCCATACGAAGATTCCCGAGTTCCAGAGAAACCCCTCTTCCACCAGCCTCCTGGCGCGGTCGCCCCTGGGCTTCTCCTCGAACTTGCGCACGCGGTTCGCTCCGTTCACCGCGTCGCCCGGCTGAATGTAGCCGAATCCCGAATCGGGACGCGTCGGCACGATCCCCACCGTGACGAGGCTGTCGTGGAGCGCTGCCAGATCTGCCGCCCGGGCGAGCGTGCTGCGGAAGGCTTCGGCATCGGCCACGGCCCAGTCAGCGTGTACCGATATCATCACTGCCTCGTTCGAGTCGCGCTCCGCTATCAGCCGGGCCGCCCACGCCAGCGCTGGGGCCGTACCCGCCGCTCTCGGCTCGGCAACGATGTTTTCCGCTGGAAGGCGCGGCAGCATCGCGGCGACAGCCGGGGCGAGCACGCGGCTTGTGAGCACGAGCGTTCGCTCCACCGGGATGAGCGGAGCCAGCCGTGCCACGGAGTCCGCAAGCATGGGCTGTTCGGTGACCAGCGGAAGAAGCTGCTTGGGGCGGGCTGGAGTGCTCAACGGCCAGAATCGCGACCCAACGCCGCCGGCGAGAACGACGGCCCACCGGCTCACGCCTCCCGCGCTCCCTGGTCCGGCTCCACTCCCATCAGCTCCGCCGCACGAGCGTACAGCCGCTTGGGGCTGAACGGTTTGGTCAGGAAGTCGCTTGCCCCAAGCGCCAGTGCCTCCTGCTGATGCTGTTCCTGCCCGGCGGCGGTCAGAATGATGCAAGGGAGGTTGGCCAGCCGGGAATCGTTGCGCATGCGGGCGAGCACATCGAGTCCGCTCATGCGCGGCATCATCACATCCAGCAGCACCAGCGCGATGTCCTTCTCCTTCTCCATCATCTCGAGTGCGCTGACACCGTCATATGCAAGGCTGACATGGAAGGGGCCTTGCTCGAGCTTCATCTTGATAATACGGCCGATGTGCGGCTCGTCATCGGCAACGAGCACGTGCAGCGGGCGCTCGTGAACGGAATCGTCGACCACGTCAGACCAGCGTTGCGATGTGCTCGCGGTTGCGACGCACGTCAAAAAGGAGGGCGCCCAGGTTGGCGGAAGGGCGGGCGAGGACAAGGAGCGCTGCCTCCCCGCCGAGTGTCGAGATGATGGCAACCCTATCCTCGTACTCGAGGATGGTAGTGCGCAGCTGGTCCGTGCGTCCGTGCGCGCCGAAATCTTCGGCGGCGCCGAGAACCGAGGGCACCATGGCAGCCATGGCTTCGGCATCGGAGTCCTCGGTGGCCTGGGCGTCGATGACGATGCCGTCGCGACCAAGGACGACGGCTGCCTCGACCCCTTCGCGGGCCGCGAGTGTAGTGACCAGCTCACGGATGGATGGCATCGGGACTCCAGCTCGAGTGTTGGCGAAGCTAGACCTACATACAGGTGAAGTCAAGCGACGCCAATCGCTTGAAACGACGCTGCACGGGGAGTATTCTTCGCGGCCAGCCTGTTTTGTGGCAACGTTCACCAGGGTCACCATGAAGTCTCGTTATTTCGTACTTCTGCTCGTCGTCGCAGCCCTGACCGCCTGCGGGGATCCGTTCCGCCCTCGAGCCAATCTGGAAAACATCGACGCCGAGTTCACCGTATTCGCGCTCACAGAAACGCCGGTCGCGCTACCCACTGCGGTCAACATCTTCTTCGCGCGGCCGGTGCGAACCGATCCCGCAATCGGCTATGACATCGTGTTCGATATCGTCGACGGCCAGCCTGTCGTGCTGCCGCCGAGCCGCGTGGGCGCCTTCGGGCGCGCCGGGATGATCAGGATGACGGTACCCTACGAGTCGGTCACCGAAGCGCCGCGAAGCGGATACAACGATGACGATTCGCTGTCCGTCCAGCCCGGCGACGTTATCACAATAAGGAGCGAGCTTTCACGCATCTGTCTCGGGCAGCTCACGCCGTTCATCTACGCACGGATGGAGATCGTTCAGATCGACCTGGCGGAGCGCTCGTTCGTTGTACAGATGCGTTCGAACCCGAACTGCGGCTTCCGTTCCTTCGAGGAAGGCATCCCCAGCTTCTGATCGCGTGCACGACATTCGAGTGGTGCGGGAAGACCTCGACGCGCTGCGCGAGGGGATGCGCCGCCGTGGAAAGCTCGACACCCTCGCTCCAGCCATCGACAACGCGGCGGAGCTGGGGCGCGAGCGGCGTGTTCTGATCCAGGCGGTGGAGGAGCGGAAAGCCGCGCGCAACGCCGCCAGCCAGGAAGTGGCCCGAAGGAAGCGGTCGGGAGAGAATTCGGCACCGCTCATCGAGGAGACGCGAGCTCTGGGTGAGGAGATCGGCCGCCTGGAGGAGGAGTTGGGGCGTGCCGAAGGAGAGCTGCAGCGTTTCCTGATGGAGCTGCCCAACCTGCTGCTCCCAGATGTGCCTGAAGGCGGCGAGGAAGCCAATACGGTTGTGCGGAGTTGGGGTGAGCGGCGTGATCCCGACGGCCTGGCCCCACATTGGGAGATCGGAGAACGGCTCGGCATCCTGGACCTCGAGCGCGGCGCAAAGGTGTCGGGCTCCGGCTTTGCCGTGCTGCGGGGCGGCGGTGCACGCCTCACCCGGGCGCTGATGTCGTACATGATCGACGTGCATACTCGCGAGCATGGTTACGAGGAAGTCTGGGTACCATTCCTCGTAAACCGCACTACGATGACCGGAACCGGCCAACTCCCAAAGTTCGAGGAGGATTTGTATGCGGACCGCGAGGCGGACCTGTACCTGATTCCCACGGCGGAGGTCCCGGTCACGAACCTGCACCGCGACGAGGTGCTGGACGGTGAGACTCTGCCCCGCGGGATGGTGGCGTACACGCCCTGTTTTCGCCGCGAAGCCGGTGCACACGGGAAGGACACACGCGGTCTGATCCGCATGCACCAGTTCGACAAGGTCGAGCTGGTGCGCCTCTGCGCTCCCGAGGATTCACCGGAACAGCACGAGCTGCTCACCGGCCACGCCGAGACGATCCTCCAGCGCCTGGGACTGCCCTATCGCGTCGTCCTGCTGGCCGCTGGAGACACGGGCTTCTCCAGTGCCAAGACCTACGATCTGGAAGTGTGGGCGCCCGGCGTCGGGAAATGGCTGGAGGTCTCGTCGTCGAGCGTATTTACCGACTTTCAGGCACGACGGGCCAACATCCGCTATCGGCCCGCGCCCCGCGAGAAGCCGCGCTTCGTGCATACGCTGAACGCGTCAGGGGTCGCGTTCCCGCGCACCATCATCGCCATTCTCGAGCATTACCAGCGTGCCGACGGCACGGTGAGCGTCCCAGAGGTGCTCCGGCCGTATCTGGGCGCCGACGTGCTGGACTGATCGATGCGCCGCGGCGCACCGGTCCTCGTGCTCGGGCTGCTCATCTCGATGCTGCTCGCGTCGTACGTTCTCTACTCGCGCCAGGTAGTGGTGCAGCTTCGTGAGGATGCGGCCAAACATGGCCGCATCTACGCCCGTGTTTTCGCCGCCCTGGCCGATCCGCTCGAGGATCCCAATGCCGCGCTCCTCGACGCCGCTCGCTACATCACCGAGTTGGGCGTTCCGGTTGTGGTGACCGATGCCGGTGGGCAGCCGGCCGCGGCTGCCAACCTGCCCTTCGAGGCGGAACTCACCGATCCGCGAGTGGCCGAGTACGCGCTGCGACTGGAGCGCATCAATCCGCCCGTGGTGGAGCCCGGTGTCGGCACTGTGTACTTCGGCGACAGCGAGGTGATCACCAGCCTGCGGATCATCCCTGTGCTTCAGGCGGCGCTGCTTGCCATCGTTTTCGTGGCCGGAGTGTACGTACTGCGCACGCGGAGCCGCGCCGATCGTGAGCGGGTATGGGCGGGCATGGCGCGTGAGTCGGCGCATCAGCTCGCGACGCCGCTGTCGAGCCTGAGCGGGTGGCTCGAGCTGCTGGACGACCACGGCGACGCTCCCGTGCCTTCCGGCGCCCTCACCCACATGCGCGGTGACCTCGAGCGGCTTGAACGAGTGGCGCACCGCTTCGAACGAATCGGCCGTCCTCCGCGACGCGACCTCGTGGACCTGGGCGATCTGGCCGACCGAACTGCCGACTACTTTCGGGCGAGAGTCCCCACCCTCGCCCACCGCGTCGAGATCCGTGCTGCACGGGAGCGCGAACCGCTCAGGATCGAGGGAGATGCGGTGCTGCTCGAGTGGGCGCTCGAGGTGCTGGCCAAGAACTCGCTCGACGCGCTCGCCGGACGCGGGGGTACACTGGAGATCAGGGCCGAGCGCATGGATCCCGAGCGCGTGCGCATCCGCGTCCGCGACGACGGCCCCGGAATCCCCCGCGAGTTGCGCTCACGCATCTTCGAGCCGGGCTTCTCCACCAAGGAGTCGGGGTGGGGAATCGGTCTGTCGCTGGCGCGGCGCATCGTGGAGGAGAACCACCGCGGGAGGCTCGTTCTCTCGCACGCCGATCGCGGTGCGACCTTCGACATTATCTTGCAGGGATGACGTCCACGTCTACCGACTCCGACCTGCTGGCGCGACTGAACCCCGCGCAGCGGGAGGCCGTAGTCCATTTCGAGGGACCCCTTCTGGTTCTGGCCGGCGCCGGCTCCGGCAAGACTCGCGTTCTCACCAGCCGAATCGCTCGGCTGGTCGACCACCATGGCGTGGATCCGCGGCATATCCTGGCGGTCACCTTTACCAACAAGGCCGCGGGCGAGATGCGAGACCGGGTAGCCCGGTTGCTGGGGGAAGAGCCGGTGGGAATGTGGATTGGCACCTTCCACGCCATCGGAGCGCGTGTGCTTCGGCAGGATGCGTCGCTTGCGCGCCGCACCCCGGCCTTCACGATCTACGACGAAGACGACTCGCTGTCGGTGGTGAAGCGCGTGATGGAGCGCCTGCGGATATCCACGCGCGACTGGACGCCGCGGGCGATTCGCGCTGCGATCTCCGACGCCAAGAACGCTCTGGTCGGCCCGGAGGAGTACGCGAAGCTGGCCATGGATTCGCTCGCCAGGAGCGCGGCGCCTGTGTACGACCATCTGGAGGTGTCGCTGCGCGAGAGCAATGCTGTCGACTTCGATGACCTGCTGGTGCTGCCAGTACGCATCCTTCAGCGAGAGGCGCACAGGCTGGCCTACTATCGCGAACGGTTTCGCTTCATCCTCGTGGACGAGTACCAGGATACGAACCGAGCGCAGTACGAGTTCATCCGGCTCATCGGCGGCGAGCACGGCAACGTCTGCGTGGTCGGTGACGACGATCAGTCCATTTATGGATGGCGCGGCGCCGACATTCGGAACATCCTTGACTTCGAGAAGGATTTTCCCGCTGCACGCGTCGTCAGACTGGAAGAGAACTACCGCTCCACGCCTCCCATCCTCGAGCTTGCCAACGTCGTCATCAGCGCCAACGTGGACCGGCGCGGCAAGACGCTGCGTCCGACGCTCGCCGGTGGCAGCCGCGTATCGCTACTCGCGGCGCTGGACGAGCGAGATGAGGCCGAGGCAGTATCGGCGGAGATCCTTTCCCGCAGCCGAAGCGCATCGCTTCGCGAGGTCGCCATCCTCTACCGTACCAACGCCCAGAGTCGCGCGCTCGAGGATGCCTTTCGTCGGCACGGGATAGCCTACCGGCTGGTAGGTGCGGTCCGCTTCTACGACCGCCGCGAGATCCGCGATCTCATGGCGTATCTGCGGGTGATTGCGAATCCCGCTGATGATGAGGCGTTCCTGCGAGCGGTAGCAGTACCGCGTCGCGGGCTTGGTGAGGCCACCATCGAGCTGTTGGCGGCAGCGGCTCGCGAGGCTGGTGTGCCGCTCCTGGCCGCGGCCAGCCGCCCGGATCTGCTGGCGACTGTTCGCGCCGGTGCGCGCCTACCTCTCACCGACTTCGCCGCCCTGGTCGCCGAGTTTCGTCACCGTGCCGCCGACGCTCCGGTGGACGAGCTCCTTCGCTCGCTGGTGGAGCGAGTGGGTTACGCGGAATATCTCCGCGCCGAGGGGGCCGAGGGCGCCGAACGTCTCGACAACGTGCGGGAGCTCATCACCGGCGCCGCCGAGCTTGTCGTGGAGGAAGGTGGCGAGCTGGGCCTCACGCCGCTCGACCACTTCCTCCAGCGCGCCACTCTCGTGACCGGCATCGACGCGCATGATCCGGACGCCGATGCCGTTACGATGATGACTCTGCACAACGCCAAGGGGCTGGAGTTCCCCACCGTGTTCATCACCGGGTTGGAGGAGGGGCTCTTCCCGCTGGCGCGCTCGCATGACGATCCGGCGCTGCTGGAAGAGGAACGGCGCCTCTTTTACGTCGGAATCACGCGGGCGGAACGGAACCTGTATCTCACCTACGCCCGCAGCCGGCGGCGATCCGGCGAGACGATGCCATCGCTTCCCTCCAGCTTCCTGTCGCCTATTCCGCCAGGGATGCTGGAGGCGCGTTCCACGATTCGCTTGCGCGCAACCGGCAAGATGATGCTGAAGACGAGCCCTTCCGCGCGTCGTCCGGGAAGTCCGGTGACGCGGTCGCGGAACCACGATGCCGACGTCGACGCTTCACAGGATGCGCCGCGGTTCGTGAAGGGTGAACGTGTGCGGCATGCACGATTTGGCAGCGGCACGATTGCCGAGCTCACCGGAGCAGGACGCGATCTGAAAGTGACCGTGGACTTCGACGACGACGCGATCGGTCGCAAGCGGCTGGTAGTGCAGTACGCGGGCCTCGAACGAGGGTTTGAGTGACATGGCTGTGACCAGAGAAGTGGTGGAACACACCGCACGCCTCGCGCGGCTGGCGCTTGACGACGCCCGCATTGCAGCGCTGGTGGGGGAGCTGAATGGAATCCTCGGCCACATGGATGTTCTCCGCGGGGTGGGGACGGCAGGTGTGGATGCAACGGCGGGCGTGGGTGACGCTGCCCTTCCGCTGCGCCCGGATGAAGGCCCACAGATTCCTCTCGCCAGGCAGCGAGACGACTTCGCGCCAAGCATGAAGGATGGGTTCTTTCTCGTGCCTCGGCTCGCTACGCATGAGGCGCTGGGCGGTTCAGAGGAGCTCGAATGAGCGGCTCCGAAAATGGCAGTGGGGCGGTGGACGCCGTGCGCGCGAGCTTCAGGCACATGAAGGATACGGGCGCCGGAGCCGACGGTCTGAACATCGTGCTTTGGAGCGACCAGGGCGTGAGTGAGCGTTGGACCCGCGATGCGCCGGCCGTGCCGGATGGTCTGCTGGCCGGCCGGACCGTGGCCGTAAAGGACAACATCGCAACGCTCGAGCTCCCAACCACCTGCGGCTCACGAATCCTGGAGGGGTACGTAAGCCCTTACGAGGCCACCGCAGTGGAGAGGCTTCGCACCGCCGGTGTAGTTCCGGTGGCCAAGACGAACTGCGATGAGTTCGCGATGGGATCGTCCACAGAGCACAGTGCCTACGGGCCGGCTCGCAATCCCCTCGACCGCTCTCGCGTGCCCGGCGGCTCCTCGGGTGGGTCGGCCGCTGCCGTCGCCGCCGGAATTTCGTCCATCGCGCTCGGATCCGAGACCGGCGGCTCGGTTCGGCAGCCGGCGGCGTTCTGCGGTGTGGTGGGCGTGAAACCGACCTATGGGCGTGTAAGCCGGTACGGGCTCGTCGCCTTCGCATCTTCGCTCGACCAGGTGGGCGTGTTCGGCACGAACGTGGAGCTTGCGGCCGCCACTCTGGAAGTGATCGCCGGCCGCGATCCCCGGGACTCGACGAGCTCCGACCGTCCGGTCGATCGCTATCGCGAGGCAGGCCGGGAACACGTGAAGGGTCTGGTTGTGGGACGGCCGAAGGAGTACTTCACCGACACTCTCGATCCGCGCATCGGACTGCTCTGCGATCGGGTGTTCGACGAGCTGCGCTCGCTGGGAGCCGAGGTGCGGGACGTGTCGTTGGCACACACCGAGCTCGCCATCCCGGTTTACTATATCATCGCGCCCGCTGAAGCATCCTCCAACCTCGCGCGGTTCGACGGTGTGCGGTACGGACTGCGTGTGGAGGGTGATGGGCTCGCCTCCATGTACGAGGCGACACGGTCGCGCGGTTTCGGGAAGGAAGTGACGCGCCGCATACTGCTCGGAACTTACGTTCTTTCGGCGGGCTACTACGACGCCTATTACCGCAAGGCGCAGGAGGTGCGCACGCTCATCGCGACCGATTTCCATGACGTGTTCGACAGCGGCGTGGATGTGATCTTCACGCCTACGGCGCCAACCACCGCATTCGAGCTCGGCGCCAAGAGCGATCCGTACGAGATGTACCTGAGCGACATCTTCACCGTGACGGCGAATCTGGCGGGAGTGCCGGCCATGTCGGTTCCCATTGGACGTGTCGACGGTCTTCCGGTAGGCGGTCAGATCATCGCGCCGCACTTTGGCGAGCAGGTCATGTTTCGCGCCGGCTTCGCCATCGAGCGGGTTCTGGGCAAGGAGGCGCATTCGTGAGCAGGGAGCGCTTTGAGATGGTGGTGGGGCTGGAAGTGCACGTTCAGCTCAAGACGCGCACTAAGGCGTTCTGCTGCTGCTCGACCGACTTCGGAGCGCCGCCCAACAGCAATACCTGTCCGGTCTGTCTCGCGCTCCCAGGGTCGCTGCCGGTGCTCAACCGACAGGCGGTGGAGCTGGCGGTGCGCGCCGCCCGCGCGCTGCGGAGTGAGGTCAACTGCCTCTCCGTGTTCGCTCGCAAGAACTATTTCTACCCCGATCTCCCCAAGGGCTACCAGATAACGCAGTACGACAAGCCGCTGGCATCGGGGGGGTGCATCCGGATCGGCGCGCTGGAGGACGGCACTCCGCTCCAAGTGCGTATCACGCGCCTTCATATGGAGGAAGACGCCGGCAAATCCATCCACGATCGCTATGGCGGCGCCACCGCCATCGACCTGAACCGCGCCGGCGTGCCGTTGATCGAGATCGTGAGCGAGCCTGACATGCGATCAGCCGAGGAGGCGGCCGTCTACCTGCGGGTTTTGAAGGAGCTCCTCCAGTACGTCGATGTGAGCGACGTGAGCATGGAGGCGGGAAGTCTGCGGGTGGATGCCAACGTCAGCGCGCGTGCGCGCGGTGCCAGTCGACTGGGCACGAAGACCGAGATCAAGAACATGAACTCCTTCTCCGCTGTTCAGCAGGCCATCGAGGCCGAGTTTCATCGGCAGTGCCAGCTTCTCGAGCGCGGTGAGAAGGTGGTGCACCAGACCATGCTGTGGGACGGGGCGCGGGCCGAGGTTCGACCGGCTCGCTCCAAGGAGGAGAGCCACGATTATCGCTACTTCCCCGAGCCCGACCTGCCGCCGCTCCTGCTGACCAAGGAGTGGATCGAGGAGGTGGAGAAGAGTCTTCCCGAGCTACCGGCCCCGAAGCGAGAGCGTTTTGGCGCGGAGTACTCGCTGAGTCGCGGCGACATCGAGGTGCTCACGGCCACGCCGCTCCTCGCGGACTACTTCGAGTCGGTGGCGCGCACGCACGGTGACGCCAAGATGGCGGCGAACTGGGTGATGAGAGAGGTTCTGGCGCACCTGAACGCGACTGGTGCGACGATAGCCGATTTCCGCATTCGTCCCGCCGATCTCGCGCATCTTCTGGACATGATCCGCGACGGCAGTGTCAGCCACTCCGCCGCCAAGACCATCTTTTCAGGAATGGCGCTGACCGGTGACCGCCCCGAAGTAATTGCCGAGCGCGAAGGGCTCGTTCAGGAGCGCGACGAGGGCGCATTGGTGCGGTGGGTGGACGAGGTGATGGCGGAGAATCCTAAGGAAGCCGAACGTTACCTTGCTGGAGAGCGCAAGCTCCACGGTGTCCTGGTCGGTATGGTGATGCGGAAATCGAAGGGACGCGCGGATCCGCGGCGCGTGAATCAGCTGCTTTCGTCGCGGGTGGATGGAAAGAGTGGCTCGGCGAGGGACGACGCATAGCCGAGCTGAGTTTCCTCCGGCATGCGAAAATGTCGCCCGGCCTCCTCGGCCACGTGGTAGCCCACTCCGCTCATGCGAGCCGTGCGTCGCACTTCCTTGGCCAGCCGCAGCGCATCCTCCCCCGATGGGTCGTGTGTATAGGGAATCGAGATCTCGGCGTTGATCAGAAAATCCATCACGAAATCGAACGACCGGTCCACGTAGCGCCCTACCTCCGGATCGGTGAGATCCCACCGGCTGTTGTCGGCAGCAATCTGGAAGATCCGCTGCCACGATTCGCTGTCGGTCACGTGCACCATTCCGCGGAAGATCCGGCGGTTGGTCTGGGTGCTGAAGATCGTCGGGCTCAGGATACGGTCCAGATGGGCGTCGGCCTCACTGTGACCTAATCGCATCACATCGCGGGCGCGGCGGGCGGATCCCTCACCGAGGTGGGTCTCGAAGCGGCTCTCCCAGTAGCTGTGCCCGAATGCCGTCGTTCGCGACGTCATGACCAGATATCGCGGAACGAAGTAGTTGTGGGCGACCGAATCGGCTGCCAGGTGAGCCAGGTACCCGAGCGCGAACGCGCGAAGCCGCTCCGAAGGCGCACGGTCGAGGATCTCGAGGCCGACGTGCCACGAATGGCAGTGTCGTCCAGGCGGAGCGTATTTCTTGGCAATGCTGGTGTCGGCGGCGATCGATCCGTAAAGGAAGTCGCTTGGAAAGGCATTGAGCAGCGCGGCAACAGACGGCGGTAGTGCTGCCAGGGAACGAAGTACCGCCTCGCCCAGGAAGACGTGCGTGCCTGGAGTCCAGGCAAAAGCGGTGTCGGGGAGGAGCGCGATCGCCAGGAGCGCGATGAGGAGCGCTCCTCCGCCTCTTACGAGAAGTGCGACGATGCGGCGCACGCCCGCTGGTCGTGCGCCGGCCCGTCTCGACTCTGGAAGGAGGGCGGCCATCCGGGCCCGCCGCTCACACGCCGAGCTTCTTCCGCTGGCGGCGGATGGACTTGCGAAGATCGTCGAGCTCGTGCGATACAGTGTCGTCGATCGCTTCCTTCACGTTCTCGAAGTAGTCGGCCACCTGCTTGCGCACTTCGGTGGTGGGGACGCGGTCGATCACGTCCTCGCCGGCGCTCGCCGCCCACTTGGCGCCGCGCCGCCCCCATCCCCGAGCGCGCTTCGCGCCCGTCTGTGCGGCGGTCGAGACGCGCTTACGGAAGGTTTTTCTGCGGCGCCCTCCTCCCAGTCGCCCGAACATGAGCGCCGCGCCGGCACCGACCATCGCGCCCAGCAATGCGGCCGTCAGCAGATCCAGCTCGTCATGCTTCTCCATGTCGTCCTCCTCTCCTTCGTATCCGTGGACCGGTGCGCTCCCCGTCATGGTCACCAACCCCGTTGAGTCCATCCTCGTCGTCCTCGTCACCCGCTGTCGAGGCCAACAGATCGTCGGTGAGGTGATCACCGAAAGCGGCCGCTCCCTCGCGTACGCCGCGCATCGTGGCGGCGGCCGCAATCAGCGTCTCCTGTGCTTCCTCCTGTACCACGTCGAGCACCGCGTGCAACTCGCGGACCCGGTCCTCCGCCACCTCTATGGCCTGGTTCACGCGCCGGTTGGCCGCGGTGATCGTTTCGCTCACACGCTGTACGTCGGCACGCACCGCGGTGGAGACATAGTTGACGTTGTCCGCGATCGCAGCCGCGTGCATCGAGATCGGCCGGATTTCGCCCTGCACCTGTTCCATCAGCGTCGTCAGACGGCGAATCAGCTTCATCACCACCAGCAGCAGCGGAAACAGCGCGAGGACTACGAGCACCAGCAGGATGTTGACCAGCCCGCCCGCCACATCGGCAATGCGATGGAAGAGCGACGGCTCTGTCTGCTGGATCGCTGGCTGAGCCTGAAGCAGCAGACCCCAAAGGACGTTCGAGATGCTCATGCGTCGCAAGATGCGCGGTTCGGCTCGCGGTTGGCAGCTACCCGGTTGGCAGCTGGCCGCTCGCAGTTCACAGTCCGTACAGCCATTGCTCGCGATCCGATTCAGGTGACGACGCCCAATCCCATGGCACCCGCCCATCCGGCGCGACGCACTGGTGCAAGGGTGAGGCCACTTGTACGCGCGGCTCGGCGTGCTGGACGCTACTCGCCGGACAGCTCGGGCGCGAGCCCGATTACGCGATCCACCGGCAGGGTGAACAGAATCCCGGCGCCGGGCCGGTCGAGCTCTCCGCAGATTTCCTGGATGAGCTTGATCGCCGCCTCCACCTTCTCATCTCGCACGACGCTGAAGATCGTCTGGTTCGTGGGCCGCGAGCTCGCGGTAAGCGAGCGAAGCCCTGCGAATATCGGCACGTCGTGACTCAACACCCGTCCCATACCCTCGCTGCTGATGACCGTGGCGCCCGTGATCCCCAGCTCGATGAAGCCGGCGAGGATATCGTCGACCTTCTCCTCATGATTGATCACGGCGATCAGCAGCTGCATGGGGTCGCCCGCCTGGGTGGGCGGCAATCGTAGCGGGGCGGCAGGGGACGTGTCAAGCATGCGTCACCGCTTGACTTCCACTCTTCGCGCCGGACATCTTCGCCGCTCGCCCTTTACATTTCGCACCGAAAACATGGCAGCGCTGCAATTCATCGTCGAAGGCGGACATCGCCTCTCCGGCTCGATCCGCCCAGCCGGCAACAAGAACGCCGCCCTGCCGATCATCGCGGCGTCGATACTCACCGACCAGCCGGTGACGCTCGAGAACGTGCCGCGCATCCGGGATGTCGAGACGCTCGTCGAGCTGGTGCAGTCGCTTGGGGTGGCCGCACGATGGTCGGGGCAGAACGCCCTGGAGATACACGCCGCGACGGTCCGCGCAAGCGACCTCGACCCACAGTTGTGCGCCCGCATCCGGGCTTCGATTCTGCTCGCCGCCCCGCTTCTCGCCCGATGTGGTGAGGTGACCCTGCCGCCACCCGGCGGCGATGTGATCGGACGCCGTCGCGTTGACACACACTTCCTCGCCCTCCAGCAGCTCGGCGCCACTTTCGAGGTCGGGGAGAGCTTCCGCCTGCGCGCCTCCAGGCTCACCGGTGCCGATGTGTTTCTGGACGAGCCAAGTGTGACCGCAACCGAGAATGCGCTGGTGGCGGCCGTAGCGGCGAGCGGCACAACGGTGCTGAGGAACGCCGCCAGCGAGCCGCACGTCCAGGATCTTGCGCGCTTCCTTGTGGCGATCGGTGGCGAGGTGCGGGGCATTGGTACAAACGAGCTCACCGTCGAAGGTGGACGCCCGCTCAGTAGTGCCGCGCACACCATTGGGCCGGATCACATCGAGGTCGGTTCGTTCATCGGACTTGCCGCAGTCACCCGATCAGAGCTCAGGATCGAGCGCCCTGGTCTCGAGAATCTTCGCTCTACACGGCTCGGCTTCGAGCGGCTGGGAATCGTATGCGAGGAGGACGCAGACGACCTCATCGTGCCCGTAGCCCAGAGCCGGAAGATCCAGTCGGATCTTGGCGAGCACGTCCCGACTCTGGCCGATCAGCCATGGCCAGCCTTTCCCGCCGATCTCATGTCCATCGCCATCGTGACGGCCACGCAATGCGAGGGGGTGATCCTGATGCACGAGAAGATGTTCGAGTCGCGGCTGTTCTTCGTGGACAAGCTCGTGGGGATGGGTGCCCGGATCATTCTGTGCGACCCGCACCGGGCGCTGGTGTCTGGTCCATCGCGGCTGCGAGCGGGGACCGTGGACTCGCCGGACATCCGCGCCGGTATGGCGGTGCTGCTGGCCGCGCTCTGCGCCAAGGGGACGAGTGTAATCAACAACGTCGGGCAGATAGAGCGCGGCTACGAGCGGATCGACCAGCGTCTCACCAAGCTGGGCGCGCGGATCGAACGGGTCGAGGAGCGTCGCTCGTAGTGCTTCCACCGCGAGAGCGCGTCGAGCCGCTCGAGCGTCTGGGGCTCGACGCATTCACCACGACGCGAGAGGCGGGGAGCTTCGGCACGACCGATCAGACGCCGGTTGAGGAGGTCACGTCCCGCTGGTCCGCGTTACGCCAGGCACTGGCGACGCGCGCGCCGCGGCTGGCGACCGGAGCGCAGGTGCACGGGGCTCGCGTCGTGGGTCACGGTCCGGGGTGGACGGGCTGGCTGCGAACGGATGCCGCCGACGGCCACAGTACTGCCGAGCG
>CAYXRS010000047.1:0-21997 GCA_964467195.1 uncultured Gemmatimonadaceae bacterium | reverse complement strand
GATGTGCTTCCCGTCATCTTCAGCTTCGACCCCCGAGTGATTCGCTGATGTCGCAGAGAGTATTCATAGCCGCCTTCACGGCGACGGTAGCCGCGGTAGCCGCGGCTCCGCTTGGTGCCCAGGACCCCGAAGCTCGTGGCGTCCGGATCGGTCTCACTTACCAGCCCGGTACCCGTCCGGGCATTGTAGTGCTCCCCGTGCAGGGGGAGGGCGGTGACAGTCTGCAGGCGATCGTCCAGCGCGATCTCGACTTCGGCGACAGGATTACCGTAATCGGTCGCGAAGGAACTACCGCCGCGGGAGCCGTTGGTGCGGCGGCGAACGGCCAGGTCAACCACGAACTGTGGGCGCGGCTTGGCGCAGCGGGTGTCGTGCAGGGTCGACTCACAGCGGCTGGCGTGCACATCGCCGTTCACGATGTCGCGCAGCGCCGTGTGGCGCACGAGCGAGAGTTCTCCTTGCCGGTAGGCCTGAACTCGCCGGCATGGCGTCACGCAGTCCACGGGATCTCCGACGAGATCGAGCGGCTCATAACGGGCACTCGTGGGATTGCGCAGACGCGCATAGCGTTCGTGCGCGGTGGCCGTGTGTACGTGATCGACAGCGACGGCGCAGGGGAGCGGGCGATCTCCGACGGGGGGGCGCTGTCCCCTTCGTGGCACCCCAGCGGGCAGTACATCGCGTATAGCCAGTTCGTTGATCTGGGCACCAGCGTAGTCGTGCACGACCTCTGGAGCGGCTCTGCCAGACGATTGTCGGCGGCACCGCGCGGACTGAACATGACGCCCAAATTCTCTCCTGATGGGCGGTCGCTCCTGTTTGCGCATGGCACCGAAGGCGGAACCGATCTATATATTGCGGATGCGTTTGGCGGGGGATCGGCAAGCCGCGTCACGGTTGGCCGCGGCTCGGACAACGTGTCGCCGTCGTTCAGTCCGGACGGACGCCGCATTGCCTTCACTACCGGGCGGCTCGGTCATCCGGAGGTGTACATTGTCGATTCGGACGGCTCCAACGCGGAGCTATTGACGCCGTTCAATTTCGGGGATCAGAACTACCGCTCGAATCCGGCGTGGTCGCCGGATGGTAGACAGGTCGCCTTCCAGTCCCAGATCGTCGGTCGGTTTCAGGTGATGGTCATCAACCTGCGAGACCGGTCGGTTCGGCAGCTCACCAGCGAGTCATCGAATGAAGGTCCCTCGTGGGCGCCCAACGGTCGACATCTGGTGTTCATGTCCACGCGCACTGGGACGCCGCAGTTGTGGGTCATGGACGTGGAATCAGGACGCACGCGCCAGCTCACGCGCGCTGGCGGGGCCCGACTTCCAGCGTGGTCGGGGTATCTCGACCGCGTGCAGTAGACGGACGACAGAGATTACCCGTGGCGTAGCAGGTCATCGTAGCGTACCGTAGCCCCACTGCAACCCCCACGCACCAACACCCCCCCACTCAGGAGAACAATGATGACCCCACTGATTCGACTTGCACCGGCGCTACTCGCGCTCACCATGGTGGCCACCGGGTGCCCGCGGCGCGAGCAGGTACCGCCGCCCGCCCCGGCCCCGGAAGTGGACACCGATGCCGCCGAGCGCGATCGCCTGGAACGTGAGCGATTGGAGCGCGAGCGCCTGGAACGCGAACGCCTGGAACGCGAGCGCGCGGAACGCGAGGCACGGGAACGTGCACTTGCGGAGATGCGCAATACGCTCCAGCAGCGCGTGCACTTCGCCTTCGACAGCGATGCGCTGGATGGCGATGCGACGAGCCGGCTGGATGCCAAGCTTCCGATTCTTCAGGCGAACCCGAATCTGCGTATCCGAATCGAGGGTCATACGGACGAACGTGGATCCGATGAATACAACCTTGCGCTTGGTCAGCGTCGCGCAGCCTCGGCGAAGCGGTACCTGACACAGCGCGGGATCGCCGACAACCGAATCGAGATTACGAGCTTCGGCGAGGAGCGGCCGCTCGACTCCGCCTCCAACGAGGATGCGTGGGCGCAGAACCGCCGTGCCGAGTTCCAGATCGTGGCCGGGGGCGATCAGCTCCAGCCACCGCGAGGGACGTGATGCTAAAGTTTCGCTGGCTCGCTCCGGTCGCCCTGGTGGCGACCGGAGCGTGTTTCGCCACCCGCGAGGACGTCCAGGTACTCCAGGACGACCTCGCGCGGTACCGCGCCGAGCAGGCGCAGTCTGACTCCGTGATGCGCGCGCAGGTCAATCAGATGCTCGTGCTGCTCGGTTCCGCCAATGATTCGGTATCCAGCTTGAGCAATCGGCTGGTGCGCTTTCAGGGAGACATGCGCGGAGACCTGTACTCGTTAGGGCAGCAACTGCTCCAGGTGCAGGAGCTGAGTGGACAGACGCAGCGTCGCCTTCAGGAGTTTCGCTCCTCCCTCGAGGCACGCGGGCAGGAGATCGCTGCCGAAGATGCGGGACGGCAGGGGGACACCGCTGCACTCGCCCGGGCCGGGCAGCCGGGTCCCAACCAGCTCTTCCAGCTCTCCCTGGATCAGCTGCGTCGCGGCTCGGCTGGTGCTGCACGCACCGGATTCGAGCAGTTGATTCGCGAGCACCCGCGCTCGGACCTCGTGCCTGATGCTTGGTTCTATCTGGCTGAAGCGCATAGCATGGAAGACAACGCGACCGCCGCCGATTCAGCATATGCCGAGGTGGTTGCGCGCTTTCCGCAGTCCCCCCGCGCTTCCACAGCGCTGTACAAGCGCGCTCTGATGCGAGAGAGCCGCGGCGACAGGACAGGCGCGAGGACAATGCTAAACCAGGTAATCGAGCGGTATCCTCGCTCGGACGAGGCGGCGCTCGCGCGCGAGCGACTCCGCGGCCAGTAGGCAGGCAGGAGCAGGCAAATGGCGAAGAGTCACTCCGACGAGATGCCCTTCCTCGACCATCTCGAGGAGCTTCGGTGGCGCATTCTCTGGTCTCTTGGAGCGCTCTTCGCCGGCTCCGTGATCGGTTTCGTGATCGTCCTCAACGTGGACGTGATCTCGATCCTGATGCGCCCGCTCGCGCCGTATCTGGACGGGCGGAATCTGGTGTTCACTCACCCCGGCGACCCGTTCTCGATTCACCTTAAGGTTGCCATTGCCCTGGGCGCCGTGATGGCGCTGCCAGTGATGCTGTACCAGGGCTGGGCGTTCGTGTCACCCGCGCTCCACCGGCATGAGAGGAGACTCGTCATTCCGGTGTTCGTGGGTGCGGCTGCGCTCTTCGTGGCCGGCGTGTCGCTCGCCTACTTCGTGATCCTGCCGGTAGCCCTGCACTTCCTTCTCGGCTTCGGCGCGGGCTCACTCGAACCGATGATCACCGCATCGGCATACTTCGGATTCGCGGTGACGATGTCGCTGGCGATGGGCGTGGTGTTCGAGATGCCGATAGTCATCCTCGGCCTGACCGCGCTCGGGCTGGTGACACCGCAAATGCTACGACAATATCGTCGGCACGCGATCGTGATCTGCGTGGTACTGGCGGCGTTCATCACTCCACCCGAAGTGGCGTCGCTGGCGCTGATGTCGGTTCCGCTCATGCTGTTGTACGAGGTCAGCGTGGCGCTGTCGGCGGTGATCTACCGCCGGCGCCAGAGATCCTCGGCGGCGCGCGGCAGCGAGGTGGCGGCGTGATACGTTGCCCCGCAGGTATGGTGTTGGGAATGTGGGCGCTGCTGGCATCATTCGCTGGCGCCGCAACCGCTCAGGAGCCCGTTCCACCGAGGGAGCCTCGGCGTCCCGCTGTTCCACTCCCTGTAGCCGCAGGCGACACTATTCGCGATCCCGATCGACCGCGGGAGCTCGTTACGTGGGTGGAAGCGGATTCGGTGATGCAGGCGCTGATCGACCGGGCAGGCTACACGGTCACTCGGTATCAGGGAGACACGGTTCGCTTCGATGCAGACACGCGGGCCCTCCGTATCGAGGGAACCGGCGCCGTGGCGCGCGACCAGACTCTGTTGGTGGGCGATACGCTCGTCTACAATGATGTGGCCCGTACGATTCTGGCGATCGGCGATACGGTCATCCTGCGCGATCCATATCAGCAGGATGCCGACGTGGTCGCTTACGGTCGTATGTCCTACGACCTCACGCGACAACGCGCTCGCGTCACCAACGTAACGACCGCGGTGGAGGCGGGTGAGCGATGGTACGTGTCCAGCCGGGATGGCCTGTACATCGCCGATCAGACCGGTGCCGGCCACACGGTCTCGTACGGCCTTGACGGCAGCATTACGAGCTGCGAGCTGGACGATCCACACTATCACTTCCGGGCTCGTGAGATCAAGCACATAGGCAGGCGCTGGATAATCGCCAGGCCGGCAGTGCTGTACATCGAGGATGTGCCGATCGCCTGGCTGCCGTTCGTGTTTCAGGACATCAGGAGCGGCCGTCGCAGCGGAGTTCTGCCGGCACGTTTCGGGCTCACCGACGTCGTGCGAAGCTCCTCCGGGTATCGTCGGCAGATCGAAAACATCGGCTACTACTTCGCTCTGAACGATTACCTCGATTCGCAGGTCTCCCTGGACTGGCGGAGTGGGGTGAGTGGCACGGGTTTCGACCCTGGCTGGACCCGCTACAATGGCGAGTTCAACTATCATTTCCTCGAGCGGTTCATGCGAGGGCGGTTCGGCACTTCATACACCCGCCGCGACGATGGCAGCACGAACCTCGCTCTCTCACTGTCGCACACCCAGGCGTTCTCTCAGAACCGCGGTCTCAACGCGAACATCAACTACGTCACGAATACGTTCATCCAGCGCGACCAGTCGTTCGACGTGCAGCAGGCGCTGGCGACCATCTCGTCATCCGCCAACTACCGCCACCAGCTCGGTCCGGCGTCCATCTCCGTGGGCGGCAGCCGCACGCAGTTCCCCGGGAGGGATCAGGTCAACCAGAGCCTTCCTACGCTCAGCATCTCGACCCGGCCGATCAGTCCGGCCTCGTGGATGGTCTGGTCTCCGTCGTTCAATCTCACGAACAGCCAGCAGTTCGCACTGGATCAGCCCACCAGCCCGTTCCGGTTCCGCTACCTGCCTGGGCCGGGCGGCGTCGTGGACAGCATCCCGATTCGCGCGAATACGCGCAACACGTCATTGACCTTCGACACGCCGCTCCAGTTGTTCGGCTTCACGTGGCGGAATCGCTTCACGGTGAACGATGTCCTTCAGGACTTCCCGGTTCAGGAGCGTGTGGTCGACGTGCGAGACACGACGCAGCGACTCACGCGTGTGTACGAGCGCGGCTTCAGCACGCGTGTCGACTGGGAGACCGGCATCAGCCTCCCGTCGCTGTCGCAAGGTCGGTGGAATCTCTCTCCGTCGGTTGCGATACAGAACGTGGATCCCGGATCAGGTTTCTGGCTGAGGACGCATCTGTCTGGCGGAGAGTTCGTGTCACAGTCGAAGCGGCTGGTCTACAGCGTTTCGTCGACACCCACGTTCTTCGGACTGTTCCCCGGTTTCGGACCGTTTGCGCGTTTGCGTCATGCGGTTACGCCGTCGATGTCATACTCGTACTCGCCTGCGGCCTCCGTGAGCGACGAGTTCCTGCGTGCGCTCGGTCGTGAGCGGGCCACATACCTGGGTGCGCTGGCTCAGAACCGCGTATCGCTGGGGCTGACCCACAACCTGGAAGCACGGCTCCATTCACCAACCGATACCCTGCCGGGGGAAGTACAGAAGATCCGGCTGCTGACGATGAACTTCTCGCCGCTCAGCTATGACTTCGAGCGGGCTCGCGCCACTGGCAATGCCCTCAGCGGCTTCGCGACGGAGTCGTTCAACTACTCGGTGCGTTCGGATCTGCTTCCCGGCTTCGATTTCTCGGCGGGCTACTCGCTGTTCGAGGGGAGCGTGCTCAGCGATACGGCGCGCTTCAGCCCGTATCGAACGACCCTGAATGCCTCCTTCACCGTCGGGCGGGACGAGAACCCGTTCACCGCCGTCGCGCGCCTGTTCCGCACTGCCGTGCCGCAGGATACAGCGGGTATGCCGGCGGCCGCCCAGGGCGGAGAGGGAGATCCGCGGCCGGTGGCCGGCGGCGTCGACACCCGTACGCCTATGTTTCCGAGACGGGCCACGGGATGGACCGCTTCGATCAGTTTTTCGTCAAGTCGGTCGCGGCCGGCGCGCGGCGGTGAGGTATTCGAGTTCGATCCCGGTGCCTACTGCCTCGGTCTGAATCTGGATCCGATTCAGCTCCGGCAATGTCAGGAAGTGCAGCGCGCCCTGGTTACCGATACGCTGCCCACTACGACGGTGGGCGGGCAGTTCTTCCGAACGGCGCCCGTGTCCACGGTTCAGGGCTCCTTTGGTTTCAATCTTACGCCGCGTTGGTCGGTACAGTGGCGCACGGGATACGACTTCCAGCGGAGCGAGTTCTCGGACCACTTCGTTCTGCTGGTGCGGGAGATGCACGACTGGCGCGCCAACTTCTCCTTCATGCAGGCGCCGAACGGAAACTTCGCCTTTTCGTTCTTCATCTCGCTCATCGCCCAGCCCGAGTTGAAGTTCGACTACCGACAGCGCAGTTACCGGCCTCAGAACTGAGCAAGGCGTTGCCGCCGCTTCGACCCATCCACTCTCTGGGTCATGGCATCGTCCTCGCCCGAGGACAGGTTACGCGAAGTTCGTTCCGCAAGTCGTTGTGCTGCAACACGAAAGGACTAGCTGCCGGACGGCGCGCGACGTGCCCTTCAGCGAGGTGACGCCCTTGAAGGAGTCTCGCAATGTCACGTCTTTGCACCGTGGTGCTGATGCTGGCGCTTGCCGGATGCACACAGACCGTCGTCGGTCCTCAGCCCGCTCCAGACGCGCCAACAGCGCTGTCCTATCGACTCGTACCCAGCGGTAACCCTGCTGCGCCGCAGGGCATTCTGATCCAGTGGTCTCCCCCAACCGCGAGGGAGGCGGCGTACTACGTGGTGTATTCACGCGGGTCGACGGGCAGCCGGTGGCTGCGCCGTGCCGAAACGTCATCCACCTCCTTTCACGATGTCGGAGTACCGCACCTTCAGTACTATGTGAGCGCGGTCGGCAGCGATGGCTACGAGGGATCGGGGTCCGGCATCATCACGGTGGACGAACGGAACCGCCTTCCGGCGCCGTCCAGTATCTCATCAATCTCGCTAAACCGGACGGTGCAGCTTTCATGGCCGGCGAACGCTCGGCAGACGTCGCCGCAGATGTTCGACTACTACCGGGTCTACTCGGCGCCGTATGATCTCGACCAGGGCGTCTGCGACAATACGCGGTGGGTCATGGAAGGGAGCACCGTTTCGGAGGACTTTCTGGTGACCGGACTGCCCAATGGGGCGCCGCGCTGCTTCGCGACCAGTGCAATCAGCCGGGATGGACATGAGAGCTTGTGGGCCACGCCACGTGCGGACACGCCGCGACCGGATGCGCGAAATGTGATCGTTTGGGCGATTGAGCAATCGCTGTCCGGAAGCGGCTTCCGCTTCGAGACGACTGGCGGTGCGCTTGGCGCCGTGCTGGCGGGCGATCGCAGCGACATCGACTTCCTGGTCGAGCGGAGGGCTGACGGGTCGCTCTGGATGGTACCGGTGCGCTCCGGTACTCGTGTTGCGCTCTATTCGAGCCAGCCGATCTCGGACCTGACCTCGATCGATATTGCTCCCGTGAGCGGGTATTCGACGGGTGCCATTGAGGCCCTGCCGGGCTTCGGATACGTCTTCGAGACTCGCCTGAACGGCCGACTGCACTTTGGAGGTGTGCGGATCACCCACGTTTCGCGCGACTATCTCATCTTCGACTGGTCCTATCAGACGGACCCCGGAAACCCGGAGCTCAGGATCATCCGCCCCGACCTGGCGCCATCTATCTGACCTCAGTTGTCAGCCTTGCCGCCGGCGCCCTCGCGATCACGCGGGGGCGCCGGCTGGCTTGTGGCTACCGCAGGCTACGGGGCTGCCGGTGTGCGAGCGGCGGTAGCATCTTCTCATCAAACTTGAAGGATGACTGCTCATATGGGACATTCGGCGTCATGACCGAACGGATCGAGCTGGATGGAGAGTCGCTGCGGATAGAGGATGTCCGCCGCGTTGCCGACGACAGAATTCCTGTCGCGCTCGCGACAGGAGCCCGGACGCGCGCGAAAATGCGACGGCGCATCGTGGAGGAGATAGCGAAGAGCGGCGTTGCCGTGTACGGCGTCACCACCGGTTTCGGCAAGCTTGCCGAAGTTACGGTGTCCGACGATCGGCTGGCGGAGCTACAGGTCAATCTGGTGCGAAGTCATGCCGCCGGGATCGGCGAGCTGATGCCGGAGCGGGAGGTTCGCGCGATGATGCTTCTTCGCGCCAATGTCATCGCCAAGGGTTTCTCCGGTGCCCGTCCGGAGCTCGCGGATCTGCTTGCCGGGATGCTCGATGCGGGCCTGTATCCACCCATCCCCGAGCAGGGCAGCGTGGGTGCGAGTGGTGATCTGGCGCCTCTCGCACATTTGGCCCTGGCGCTGATTGGCGAAGGGGAGCTGCACTGTGACGGCCGGACGGGCGCCGCCAGCGAGATGATGCGGGCAGCGGGTCTGGAGCCGGTGGTACTCGGACCCAAGGAGGGAATCACCCTCATCAACGGCACTCAGGCGCACACGGCGGTAGCAGCGCTTGCGTGGACTGATGCAATGCGCGTCTGGAGTGCGGCGCACGTGGCCGGGGCGATGTCGCTGGAGGGACTGCTCGGCACGCCGGTCGCATTCGACGACCGCATCCATGCCGCACGCGGACAGGACGGTCAGAGAGCTTCGGCGGCGCTGCTGCGGGCGCTGCTTGCCGAAAGCGAGATTCGCGAGTCGCACCGTCATGCCGATCCCCGGGTTCAGGATGCCTACGCGCTGCGGTGCATGCCGCAGGTTCATGGTCCGGCGCTCGACGTGCTGCGATTTGCTGGATCGCTGATCTCGCGCGAGCTTAACGCTGCCACCGACAATCCGCTCGTCTTCGAGGACGGTGAGCTGTTGAGCGGCGGGAACTTCCACGGCCAGGTGGTTGCAATGGCGTTGGACGTGATGGCGATCGGACTCACCAATCTTGCTACCATCGCTGAGCGTCGGATCGATCGCCTGGTGCATCCGGACTTCAATCAGGGACTTCCGCCGTTTCTGGTGCAGGAGGCCGGGCTTCATTCGGGCTTCATGATGGCGCAAGTATCCGCAGCATCGCTCGCCAGCGAGTGCAAGGTGCTCTCGCATCCGGCCAGCGTCGATACGATTCCGACCGACGGCAACAAAGAGGACGTAGTGCCGATGGCGATGGGATCCGCATGGAAGTTGCGACGAATTGTGCGCAACCTTCAGCACATCATCGGTATTGAGCTCATGTGCGGCGCGCAGGCGATAGATTGTCGCGCGCCGCTGCTACCCGGGGTCGGCGTGGTCGAGGCGCACCGCCGGGTGCGCGATCTCGTTTCCCCCTTGGCCGGCGACCGCGTCCTCAGTGGCGATATCAGGCGGCTTGCGGACGCCGTGGCGCACGGCGTGTTCGAACCTTCCGTACCCACGGAAATGGTATGAACGCTCATTCCTCGGTGGTCGACGCCGGACCGCGCCGCGTCACGGCGCCGCGGGGGTCGCGGATCTCCTGCAAGGGGTGGGAGCAGGAGGCCGCGCTTCGAATGCTCATGAACAACCTGGATCCGGAGGTGGCGGAGCGGCCCGATGACCTCGTGGTGTACGGCGGTACCGGGAAGGCCGCCCGCGACTGGCGTTGCTTCGACGCGATCGTGGATTCGCTGCAGAGCCTGGAGAGCGACGAAACGCTGCTTGTGCAGAGTGGCAAGCCGGTGGCGACCTTTCGCACGCAGCCCACCGTTCCGAGAGTGCTGATCGCCAACAGCAACCTCGTGGGGCGGTTCGCCACATGGGAGTATTTTCGGAAGCTGGAGCGGCTTGGCCTGACGATGTACGGTCAGATGACCGCCGGGTCCTGGATCTACATCGGTTCACAGGGAATCGTGCAGGGTACCTACGAGACGTTCGGTGCCGTGGCGCGTGAGCACTTCGGAGGTTCACTGTCCGGCCGACTCGTGCTTTCGGCGGGACTGGGTGGTATGGGCGGCGCGCAGCCCTTGGCGGCGACGATGGCGGACGGCGTCTTCCTGGGAGTGGAAGTGGATCCGGAGCGGATCCGGAAGCGCGTTGGCACGGGCTACTGCGACCGCATGACCGGAGACCTGGAGGAGGCTCTGCGCTGGGTGAGCGAGGCCCAGGCAGCCGCAGCCCCGTTGTCTGTTGGGCTTGTCGGCAACGCCGCAGACGTTCTGCCGGAGCTCGTGCGCCGTGGAGTGACGCCCGATGTTCTCACCGACCAGACCAGCGCTCACGACACGCTCAACGGATACGTGCCCGCCGGCCTGGAGCTCAACGCTGCCGCGGAGTTGCGTCGTACCGATCCTGCGGAGTACGAGCGGCGTGCCGTGGCGTCCATCGTGGTGCATGTTCGTGCGATGCTGGATCTTCAGGCGCGCGGTGCCGTGACCTTCGACTACGGGAACAACATTCGCACCGTTGCCCACGACGCCGGGCTCGCGAACGCGTTCGACTTCCCCGGCTTCGTTCCGGCATACATTCGCCCGCTCTTCTGCGAGGGGAAGGGTCCCTTTCGGTGGGTGGCGCTGTCCGGCGACCCTGTCGATCTGGCGCGCACCGACGAGCTGGTGCTGGAGCTCTTCCCCGAGGATGCCCACCTTCGGCGATGGATCGGCATGGCCCGCGAGCGGATCAGGTTCCAGGGGCTTCCTGCGCGAATCTGCTGGTTGGGGCAGGGCGCCCGCGCCCGCCTGGCAGTAGCCTTGAACGATCTCGTCTCGAGCGGCGAGATCTCGGCGCCCATAGTGATCGGGCGGGACCACCTCGATACCGGCAGCGTTGCCTCTCCCTTCCGCGAGACGGAGGGAATGCTCGACGGCAGCGACGCCATTGCCGACTGGGCAGTCCTCAATGCCATGCTCAACGTGGCCAGCGGCGCGTCATGGGTCTCGTTCCATCATGGCGGCGGTGTCGGCATCGGCAATTCGCTTCACGCCGGCCAGGTGATCGTGGCTGACGGAACGAGTGCGATGCGGGAGCGCTTGCTTCGCGTGCTGACCAACGATCCCGGCATCGGCGTCGCCAGGCACGCTGATGCCGGTTATGAGTCGGCGAAGACAACGGCGCGGGAGCAGGCAATCGATCTGCCAATGATCGCCCCCACGAGAGGCAGCTGAGCATCATGCTGTCGGGGCGCTTCAAGCCATGGCATGTGCCGTTGTTCGCGGCGAAGTACGCGTGGTTGCACGCACGGCGCCTGCCGGTTCTGGTGCACTTCGAGGTCACCATGCGCTGCAATGCACGATGTGGCTTCTGCAACTACTGGCAGACGCCAGCCGAGGCGCGTGAGCACGAGCTTCGTAGCTTCGCCGATGCGGCTCGCCGCTTCAACCCGCTCATGATCACGTTCACCGGAGGCGAGCCGACACTGCGACGTGACCTGGAGGATGTAGTGGCAGCCGTGCATCGGGCGGTGTCCCTCAAGTACATCACCATGATAACTCATGGGGGGATGCTTACACCGGAGCGGGCAAGTTCTCTCTGGAAGGCGGGACTCAATCAGTTCAACATCTCGCTGGACTACCTTGATGAGCGTCACGATCGCGCGCGCGGGATTCCAGGATTGAGCCGCCGAATAATGGCCGCGCTGCCTCGCATGCGTGAGCTTGGCATCGACAGCATCCGATTCAACACCGTGATCAAGCGCGACAATCTGGGCGACATCATGGCCATCGTGCGCTACGCCGAGGAAGTGGGGGTTGGCATCAGCCTCAGCGTGTACACCGAGATGAAGAATGGGAATGCGGAGCCGACGCTCGGCATCGAGCAGCTGGGCGAGCTGGAGTCGCTCGTCGCCCAACTGCTCGCGTACAAGCGCCGGCGGCGAGGTGTCATCGTCAGTTCCGATCACTACCTGAGCCAGATCCCGCGGTGGGTACGCGGCGAGATGCGGGAGCCCTGCCGGGCCGGCGTTCGTACGATCCATGTCGACCCCACCGGGCACGTGCGTCGCTGTCCGGATTTTGAGCCGGATTTTCACTGGTCGGAGTTCACACCGTACGGCCCCATCGACTGCAACGCGTGCTTCTACGCGTGCCGTGGAGAAGCCCAGGCACCGCTCACGATCGCGCGCGTCCGCGATGTGATGGCCTGACAGGCTGACGGACGCGCCGAACCGCCGATGAGGAAAGACACCACGTTGTTCGTCAATGCATCTCAGGTGGCGACCTGCGCCGGACCAGCGCGCGCCAGGCGCGGAACAGAGATGGCCGACGCGGCAGTGCACACAGGCTGGGCAGTTGCCATACAGGGCAGCCAGATAGTAGCCGTCGGTCCGCAATCGATCCTGGAGTCGCACCTCCCACAGGCGGTGCGCGTCAACTGTGCCGGTTGCATCATCACTCCCGGACTCGTCGACTCGCATACACATGCCATTTTTGGCAAGCCGCGGCACGAAGAGCAGGAGTTGCGAGCGGCGGGAGTCGACTACATGGAAATCGCGAGGCGCGGTGGCGGCATCCATTCCTCGGTGAGTGATGTGCGGGCGCGAACCGAGGATGATCTCTACGAGCTGGCGCGGGAGCGGCTGGTGCGACTGGCCTGCTTCGGCACGACGACCGTGGAGGTCAAGTCAGGATACGGACTGACGGCGGAAGATGAGCTGAAGCTGCTGCGCGTCATCCGACGGCTCACCGACGCGCTGCCGATGCGCCTCATCCCCACCTGGCTGGGTGCACACGAGATCCCTCTGGAGCACCGTGCATCCCGCGACGGGCGCGAACGCTGGATGGGCATTCTCGAACACGAGATGCTCCCGCTCATCGTACATGAACGTCTGGCGGAGTTCGCCGATGTTTTTTGCGAGCCTGGCGTATTCACCGTAGAGGAAAGCAGGCGTATTCTGCGAGCAAGTCGCGGTGCAGGACTGGCGCTCAAGCTGCATGCCGACGAGCTGGAGCCGTCGGGCGGCGCCGAGCTGGCTGCAGAGCTGGGCGCCACGTCGGCTGACCACCTCGCCGCCGTCTCGGACGCCGGAATCGTCGCGCTCGCTCACAGCGGGACGGTCGCAACGCTGCTTCCCGGAACGATGCTGTTCCTTGGCAGGACGAGCCGGGCCCCGGCACGACGGCTGATCGAGGCCGGCGTGGCCGTCGCCCTGGCCACCGACTTCAATCCCGGCACCTCACCCACCGTCAACTTTCCCCTGATGCTGACGCTGGGCGTGAGCCAGCTGCGTCTCAGCGTGGCGGAAGCCGTGATCGCCGCTACCGTGAACGGAGCGGCGGCGCTGGCGCGCGCCGATCGCCTGGGTCAGCTGAGCGAAGGATTCTCCGCGGATCTGGCGATCTTCGAGGGAGATGATCTGCGCGAGTTGCCTTACTGGTACGGAGACCGTCGATGTAAGGGTAGCTATGCGCGTGGCAAAGCTTGTCACCCGTGCGACTTACCCGTAATTTAACGCACCGCGCCCTTGCTCTCATGGGGTGCGCTCATTGGAGCCGCCACCCGCCGATGTCCTCCACGAACGTCACCAAGCTCAGAAAGCAGGCCGCCGAGCACGAGCAGAAGCGACAGCTCGACAAGGCGTTGGCAAAGTACATCCAGATTCTGGATGCGCTGGGCGACCAGGTGGACGAGTCCGACATCGCGCTCTACAACCGCGTTGGTGATTTGCTGATGCGCGGGAGCAAGGTGAGTGAGGCCGTGGACTACTACGAGAAAGCCGTAGACCTGTACACGGAGGGCGGGTTCTTTAACAATGCGATCGCACTCTGCAACAAGATTCTTCGCAATGCGCCGGGCCGCGCCTCGGTTTACTACAAGCTGGGGCGGATCAGCGCCAAGAAGGGATTCATTGCGGACGCGAAGCAGAACTTTCTCGAGTACGCCGACCGCATGCAGCGCGCGGGTCAGATCGAAGACGCGTTTCGCGCGCTAGCCGAGCTGGCCGATCTTTGTCCGGACCAGGAGGACATACGGCTGATGCTGGCGGACCAGCTCGCGCGAAAGGATCGCAAGTCCGAGGCGATCGGGCAGCTTCAGGTGCTCTACCAGAAGCTCCAGTCCGAAGGACGGTCACGAGAGGCTCGCGCCACGGCGGATCGAATGCGAGCGATCGATCCGGACGTGGCGCCGCGCCAAGGCGCTATCACGCCGACGCGTAAACCGGGCGATCTCGTGTTTCTCGACGTCAACTATGATCCGCCGGAGCCTGGACCCGCCGAAAAATCGCCCGCGAGTGGGAAGGCACCCGAGGATGGTGGAGCCGGCCCTGCTTCCGATCTGCCTCTGATCATTGCCGATGTACCTGTCGAGACACCGCCTTTGGTCAGCCACGTTGAAGGACTCACCTCGGCCTTCATGGGGGAGGAACCCGAGCAAGAGTCCGGGGAGACTGGCGTGGAGCTGCCTCAGGTGGACGGGCTCGAGACGACCCATTTCGCCGCCGACGACATTTCCCCCATCGACCGTCTCGAGCTCACCTCCACCGAGCTTTATGGTGGTCCTGACGGTGGTCTGGAGGATACTGCGGTCGAGGGCCTCGAGTACTCTGTGCTGGGATCAACCGGGGCTGTCCAGGCACCCGCGGACGATGCAGCTGCAGAGACAGAGCTCCAGGACCGGTCGGTGCCAACGACCATCGAGGAGCAACCTGAATCCGACGCGGCGATCCCAGAGGAGGACACTGTATCCGAGGAGGCGCTCATTGCGGAGCAGGCCGAATCCGACCTGACGATCTCTGGTGCGCCGGCACCTTTGCTCTCGATCGAGATACAGAACGACCAGTCGGCGCTACTGGGTCTTGACGAAAGCGCGGGAGAAGATGCTGACGGAGAGGACACGCCGCCGCCGCTGAGCCATGCAACACCCCGCGATCCCCTGCCGTCGCTCATCGAGATCGATCTCGTGGACGAGGATCCTCGATCGACTCCGTCTGCGGCTGCCGAGGGTGCCCACGACGCAGCCGAGGACGCTGACGGGGGTAGTGCGCTATCGTTCATTCATTCGAGCGATGAACCGCAGCCGTTCGACTTCGAACCGCTCGAGCCGTGGTCTCCCGATCGCCAAAGCGACCCTGCGCTCGATTTGGCGTCCGCCTCCGATACTGTGAAGTCCGACGAAGAGGAGCCGCCGGCACTCGATCTGAGTACCGCGGACCGGCTTCGCCTTTCCATCGAACAGTCCCCCGACAGCGGCCACTTGCACCAGCAGCTTGGTGAGGCACTCCTCGAAGACGGTGACCGCCAGGGTGGCATGCGTGCGCTCGAGGTGGCGATGAGCGCTTACGAGAGGGTACAGGATTTCAGTGGCGCGCGGTCGGTAGTGGAGGAAATCCTCCGACTCGAGCCGAACTCCATTCGTCACCAGCAGAAGCGGGTCGAGTACGCGTTTCGTACAAACGATCGGGGGCGGCTCGTGGACGCCTATCTCGGTCTGGCGGATTGCCTGTTTCGCAGCGGGCAGGTCGAAAAGTGCCGCGCCGTGTACGCGCGCGTCGTCGAGTTGGCACCGGATGATCGTCGCGCACGAGAAGCTCTCCGCACGGTGGATCCAGCGTCGACACCGGCGGAATCGGAAACGGTACGGGAGGGACCAGCCGAGGGAGGGAAGGCGGCTGCCAACGGCGCGCCTGCAGTGGAGCACCGTGAGTCATTCGTCAACCTGGCTTCCTGGCTGGCCGAGGACAACGCACCAAGATCCACGCGAATGGTCGCCGATGTTCCCGAAACCGAAGATCAGGAGCAGGTCGATTTTCGACGCATGCTGGACATGTTCAAGGAGGGCGTGGCCGCCAACGTCGAGGATACCGATCACGAGAGCCATTACGATCTTGGCGTTGCCTACAAGGAGATGGGTCTGCTGGACGAGGCGATCGCGGAGTTTCAGAAGGCGCTCCGCGGTACCGAGAACCGGATACGTACGTACGAGTCCCTGGGACAGTGCTTCGTTGAAAAGCGACAGTTTCAGATCGCCGTGACCATTCTCGCACGTGCTCTCACCGACAGACGTCACGGGGATGACGTGCTCGTGGGTGTGCTCTACCTGCTCGGCACTGCGCACGAGGCGCTCGGTCAACAGGATGAAGCTCGAGGATTTTACGAGCGCATTCTTGCCGTTGACATTGGTTTTGCCGATACCGGTGCCAGGCTGGCTGCACTCGAGCGTGGCCGATGAGCGTCCGACTCCCGCGGTCGGCCACACCGGCGCTGGCGGATATCCAGGCTCCTGTGCGGATGGACCTGGCGCGCGTGTCACGGGAGCTTCGTCGGACCGTTACGGCCAACTTCCCATTGCTCGAAGCAGTCACCGAGCACCTAATGTTGATGCAGGGCAAGATGTTTCGTCCGACCATGGTGCTGCTCTCGAGCTCGGTGAAAGGTCCAGTTCCGGCGCGCGCCATTCCTCTGGCCGCGATTGTTGAGCTCGTGCACCTTGCGACACTCGTTCACGATGACTCGGTCGATCACTCCGTGCTTCGGCGTGGTATGCCCACGGTGAACTCCCTGTTCAGTCATCAGATTTCCGTGATCGCCGGCGATTTCCTGTATTCTCGCGCCATGGTCGAGCTGGTCCGCGACGGAGACCTCGAGGTGCTGGGCGTGATGGCCGATACCACCAACGCGATGACCGTGGGAGAGATGCGACAACTTGCCGCGCTGGATGCGCTTTCGTTCTCGGAGGCCGACTACGAGGCGCTGATCCGGTCCAAGACGGCCTCGCTGCTCTCGGCGGCGTGCGAGATCGGCGCCATCGCTGGAGGGGTGGAATACCGGCAGCAGCTCGCCCGTTATGGGAAGTGTCTCGGCATGGCCTTTCAGGTAGCTGATGATCTGCTCGACTACACTGCAGAGGAATCGGTGACTGGGAAGCCCAGTGGCCTGGACTTGCGCGAGCACAAGGTGACCTTGCCGCTCATCGCGGCACTTCAGTCCGTTTCGCCCGCGGAACGGGCGGAGATCGAGACGCTGTTCTCGACACCGGAGCCGCCTGACGAACGCATCGGCCTGGTGGTCGGTATCGTGGCGGAGCGGGGCGGCCTCGACTATGCCCGCCAGCAGGCTCAGCGCTACGCCGAGGATGCCGAGTCCGCACTGGCAGGCTTGCCGGAGGGCCCCTCGCTGGCGGCCCTCCACTCGGCGATCGACTACGCCGTGGACCGGAGCCGCTGATGGCGCCGCGCGGGCTGGCGAAACATCGACCGGGTTTCCATGCGCTCGTCCTGGTTGTAGGATTCATCGTGGGTGGATTCCTCACGCACTTCGCGAGGAACTTCCTGCCAGCCGGAGCGGTGAAGGAGTTTCTCACCTTGGGAGTCACTCCACAGGCGGGGCCGCTGACGGTGGATCTGATCGTGCTGAAATTTGCGTTCACCGTCGCCTTCGATGTGTCGCTGCTCAGCCTGCTTGGCGTACTCGTGGCGTATCTGATCGCGCGGTCGCTGTTCTAACGGGAGGGAGCCATGCCGTTCGCCAATCTGGGGTTCACGGAGATTCTCGTGATCCTCCTCCTGGTACTCCTGCTCTTCGGCGCCAAGCGGTTGCCGGAGATCGGAGCCTCGATGGGGAAGGGGATCCGTGAGTTCAAACGGAGCATCACCGACATTGATCGATCGATCAACGAGGGAAGCAAGGAAGATCGTGATCGGGTGCGCGGCGGCGAGGCTCCCCCGTCGCAGGCCAGCGAGGACGAATCGCGGCCGGAGCCAAAGCGCTTGCTCGGCTGACCGCATCGTACCAGCGGTCTTGATGAACGACGCCCCCGGCGATTTGTCGCGGGGGCGTCGTTTCGTTGCCGGCCAATGCCTGAAAAAATGGCCTACCCCGCGGCCAGGCCGCGCGCCGAAGCCTCGACCTGTCGGCGCCGGTCATCTACGCGCGCTTCCTCACGAAGATTGCTGAGGAATTGCTGGACGGTCGCCTGGCGCCTGGCATTCAGCGCCTCGGTCCTCTGCTGCTCCAGTTGACGCTCGAACTCGGCGCGATCCGACACGACGCGCCTCTCGACGCGGAGAACGTATACGCCCGTCCGCGCTCGCACTGGAGCGCTCGTCGCCCCCACTGGGAGCGAGAATGCGGCGCCGATTGCTTCGTTGAACTGGCCGACGCCAGGCACTGCGGAGCCCCGCGAGAACATCTCGGTGCGCTCGACGGTCAGACCCTGAGCCGAAGCGGCCTGCTCCAGGGTCTGCCCCTGAGCCACTGCCGCGGCAATCTCTCGCGCCCGCGGGACCAGCGCATCGAGCTTCTTGTCCCGCATCAACTCAACGCGGATCTCGTCCTGAACGTCCTCGAGCCGGACGGGGCCGCCATGCCGAAGCGAGTCGATCCGTGCGAGATAGTAAGCGTCCTCGGCCTCGATCAGATCGCTCGTCTCCCCTCGCCCGGCTCCGCTGAAGGCCCACCCGGTGCCGCCGGGCACATAGCTCCCATTGAAAAAGACCGGCTCCCCCTCCATTGCCGCGACTCGCGCGATCGACAAATCCAGCGCCCGCGCGGCGCTGTCGAAGCGGGCGCCCTCGCCAACCCGGGCAGCGATTCGGGCAAGCTCGTCGGCCAGGCGGTCCGCCTCCCTGGCCGACTCCTCGCCCTGCTCGATGCGAAGCAGAATGTGTCGGGCCTCGACCGTGTCTGCTCGCCGTGAGTCCACCTGGATCAGGTGATAGCCGAAGGGGCTGAGCACCGGTTGCGAGACTTCACCGACGGGGATCGAGAAGGCGATCTGCTCGAACTCGGGCACCAGCTGGCCCCGAATGGTCGGACCCAGCACACCTCCTCGGTCGGCGGAACCCCTGTCCTGGGACAGGCGTCGCGCAACATCGGCGAAGTCGCCGCCGTCGACGATCTCCTGTCGAAGCTGCGTTGCCTGTTCTCGCGTCCGAGCGGTGTCCTCGGCGGTGATTTCGCGGGGGATCCGTACTACCGAGAGCACTGCCTCGCCCGGGCGGTCTCCCAGCCTGGCCTGGTGAGTACGGAAGTAACTTCGGATCTCCTCCTGCGTGACCACGACGGCGGTGTCCGCCACCAGCTGGGGGCCGAGAGCCACGTAACTGACTTGCGCGGAATCGCGCATGTCCTGCCAAGCACGCCAGAGCTGACCGTCAGTCACGTAGGCCGTGGCGGCGACCTGCTGAAACAGCTTGCGGCGCGGAAGCTCGGAGCGGTAGTACGACTCGAGCATCTGCGGCACACCCTGCTGCAAGGCGACGGGGCTGGTGATGAACCTGCGGTACTTCTCAATATCGAACCGCCCCTCCGTCTGAAAATCCGGATGATCGAGGAACTGCTCCGGGGGCATGACCAAGGCGGCCTGGCGGATCTCCTCGTCCCTCACGGTGATGCCGCGACGCCGGATCTCCTGGGCCAGCACTATGTTGCCGACGAGCTGCTCGAATGCCGTATTGCGAATCCGGAGCATTTCGTCGTCATTCAGTTGACCCTGCTGCGCCTGTGCCTCCCGCATCATTGGCGTATATGCGTTGACCCAGTCCTGCCAGGTGACGGTCTGCCCGTTGATGGTGGCGACCGTTGTCCCGCTGGTTACGGTTGGGCGCTGTCCCAGACCGGCGACATCGTAGAGCAAAAAGCCGCCGATGAAGACCAGGATCAGGATCAGAATCAGGTACTTGGCGGAGCTCCGCATCTGCTGCAACACGGGGCGTAACTCCTTACGAGCAGGTTCTGAGGGGTTTCCGGGGGATTTAACCTTTAAATGTACCCGGGGAATCGTCCTAAAATCAAGGCAGCGTATGACTTCCGATTGACTTCGATCGTCAGATGAGTGTAATATGACCACCCGCTGGCCCCCCTTGTGGGGCCTGGTCTTCTCCCCGAGGGGCACGGCATGGCCAACTCCGCCCTGATCGAAGATCTCGAGCGCCAATTCAATGAGAATCCGCGACGGGTCTTTGCCCGCCTCGCCAACGAGTACCGGAAATCCGGTAATCTCGACGGGGCAATTGCGCTCTGCCGCGAGCATGTACCCAAACACCCAGGGTACATCAGCGGGCACATCGTTCTCGGACAGGCACTCTTCGAGAGTGGAGCGATCGAGGAGGCGCGGCTGTCATTCGAAGCCGCGCTCCAGCTCGATCCCGAGAATCTCATCGCACTACGCCACCTCGGGGACATCGCCCGCCAGAGCGGCGACATCCATGAGGCCTCTTCATGGTACCGTCGACTCCTCGAGGTAGATCCGCAGAATGAGGAGGTGGCCGCGCGGCTGAGCAGCCTCGACGACCGGGTCGAGCCCATCCCGGAAGCGCCGGTCGAGGAAGTGACCCTCGCTGACGTTAGCGGGACACCGGCAGCAATGGCGGCCGAGGCGGACGAGCCCGTAACCGATGTGCAGCCGGAGCCGATCGACTGGAGTGATATCAATCCTGAAACGGGAGCCGATGCCGCCACCGCAACAGTGGTACCGCAAGTGATACTGCTCGACGGACCGCGCGATACGGATGGTAGCACCACCGCTGGTGACGACACCGCCCCTGTGTTTGGCGAATCCGATTCTGCGATTCCCTCAGGCACGCCGCACGATGCCGGTGCGTCCGCCTATTCTGGCTCAGCCGATATCGATCCGCCCGATGTCGAGTCGCTCGATGTCCAGTCTCACGATCCAGAGTCCCGCGCGGAGGGATTCGCGGCGGGCGAGATCGAGCCGGAGTCCGGCCCCTTCGACGATCCGGTGGATCGCTCGAGCTCGGTGGGTTTCGACATGCCGAGCGAAGACATTCTGACCTTTGACGACGATCGCGTCGAGGGTGAGGACCTAGTGGAATCGGCTGATGCGCGTTACAGCGATGATACTTCGGAGCGCCGCGCCAATGGCGATGCGGGCAGATCGAGTGATCATGCTTACGGCATCGGGGACGCAGCTGATGTCAGCGAGACGGCACCTCCGAGCACGGACGAACTGGTGCGCTTCCCGAACGGTGAGAGTGATCACCCCGCGTTCGTGACAGAGACGGCGGCAGACGTGTACGAGCGCCAAGGTCATCTCAACTCCGCACTCGAGGTGTATCGGCAGCTGGCGGCGCAGCACCCCGGCAACGAGATGCTCCGGGCTCATGTCGCCCGGCTGGAGAATGCGTTGGCCGCAGTGGAGCCGTCATCGGCGGTGGGGTCGGGGAAGGCGAGCATTCGGGAGGTGTTTGCCCGAGTGATGAATCGGCGCGCGCCCCGCTCAGCTAAGTCGGTGAGTCCGCCGGGCGGCCACCTCTTTCCGGGGGCGCAGGTAACCACTGGTGACGACCAAGCGGCTTCCGCGCTGGCAGCGGCCTTCTCTCCGGAGTTCGGCGGCGATTTGGCGGAGCGTGGCCGCCCGGCCCGCGCGGCGGAGGACGAGCTTTCCCTGGAGTCCGTGTTCGGGAATCCGCCGGCGAGCCCGAAGCCCGCCGAAGACGTGTCGTTCGACGAATTCTTCCCCAATGCGGGAAGTGGGGGGGTACCGGACGGCGGCAACGGGCCGGCGAGCGGGACCGGGGGCGACTTGCCCGGGGATGACGAGATCTTCCACTCGTGGCTCGACGGGCTCAAACGCTAGTGCGCATCGCCGTACTGAACGGCCCGAATCTGAACCTTCTCGGCGTCCGGGAGCCTTCGTTGTATGGGAACCGGACGCTCGACGATGTAGCGTCCCAGCTGGACGCGGTTGCAACCGAACTCGGCGTGCAGCTCGAGTTCGCCCAACGGAATGGCGAAGGCGAGCTGATCGACGTGATACAGGGCTTGCGGGGTCGAGTTGAAGGCATCGTGATCAACGCTGCAGCCTACACACACACCAGCATTGCCATTCGCGACGCACTCCTGGCCGTCGATGTGCCCTATGTGGAAGTGCACATCACCAACATCTTCGCACGGGAACCGGAACGACGGTCCTCGATGCTGGCACCGGCGGCGGTGGGCGTAGTGTGCGGGCTCGGCGTCGTGGGATATGAGCTCGCGC
>CAYXRS010000046.1:0-22437 GCA_964467195.1 uncultured Gemmatimonadaceae bacterium | reverse complement strand
GCATTGCGCGTGGCGGTGAGCTCCCCTTCCGAACCGTCGAAGCAAAGCCGGCTGAGGGGGAATCCGAGCACTGCGTCCGCCGTCTCGAAGACTTCGCGCGCCGCCGGAAACTCATCGTACAGGTCCCGCCCCATGCCAGGCTTCTGTGAGCCCTGTCCCGGAAAAAGCAGGATGATGTCCATGCTCAGAGCCGTATCACCATGGACGCCCATGTGAAGCCGGCCCCGAACGCAACCAGGAGCACGATAGCGCCCTCACCTATACGCCCCGTCTCGATCGCTTCGTCCAGCGCCAATGGAATCGATGCCGAGGACGTGTTCCCGTAGCGATCGACATTCACGTACACCTTGTCCATCGAGATGTTGGCGTGCTTGGCCGTCGCCTCGATGATACGGATGTTCGCCTGGTGAGGAATGAGCAGATCGACATCGTTGCCGGTCAGCTTGGCGCCATCCAGCGCGCGGTCGGCCGCTTCCGACATCGAGCGCACGGCTGCCTTGAACACCTCACGCCCGGCCATCTTCACGAAGTGGCTCCGGTCGGTCAGGATCTTCTCCGTCATTGGCACGGTTGCGCCCCCCGACGGACGGAACAGCAGCTCGGCGAGCGTGCCGTCGCTGCGCAGGAAAGAAGACAGGATACCCTTCCCCCTCACAGAGCGGCGAAGCACCGTGGCGCCCGCCGCGTCGCCAAAGAGCACGCAGGTGGAACGATCCGTCCAGTCCACTATTGAGCTCATCTTCTCGGAACCGACCACCAGCACCGTTTCGGCCGATCCACCGCTGATCAGACCCTCGGCAACGGTGAGCCCGTAAATCCAGCCGGAACATGCCGCGCCGACGTCGAAGGCCGCTGCCCGCGTCGCACCCAGGGATGCCTGTACGTCGACCGCGGTAGATGGAAGCAGCCGGTCGGGGGTAGCGGTGCTGAGAATGATCGCATCGAGCTCACCAGGCTGCACGCCAGCGCGTTCCATGGCGGTGCGCGACGCCTCGGTGGCCATGCTGCACGTCGTCTCGCCGGGTCCAGCCAGATGTCGCTCTACGATGCCGGTGCGCTCCACGATCCAGTCGTGGGACGTCTCGAGTCCCATCTTCTCGAAGTCGTGGTTCGTAACCACACGCGGCGGCACGTATCGACCCGTGCTCAGCAACTGCACTATGGGGCGCTTCACACGCCTTCCAGCGCCGGCCGATCAAGGCGCCGTCCAATGTGTTCATTCATGCGTGTCTCAACTGCGCGAAGCGCGGCTCGCAAAGCGTTCTTGATGGCACGCGGCGAGCTCTTGCCGTGGCAGATGATGCTGACGCCACGCACACCGAGAAGCGGCGCGCCGCCGTACTCCGAGTAATCGAGCGTGCGAAAGACACGCTCCAGGAGATCTTCCGCCACTCCCGCTTCGGCCAGCATGCGGCTGAGCTGCGGCGCCACCGACTCGTAGAACTTGAGAAGCACGTTCCCCACGAAGCCATCGCACACGACGACATCGAACGGACCTCGTTCGCTTTCGCCGGCAATGACATCACGTCCCTCGATGTTGCCATGAAAGTTGATGTCGGAATGCGCAAGAAGCTTGTGTGCTTCCTTCACGGCGGCGTTCCCCTTCTCGGGTTCCTCGCCAATGCTCAGCAGCCCCACCACAGGGTTACGCCGGCCGAGCAGATCCTCGGCGTATACTGAGCCCAGCCGGGCGAACTGGAGCAGCTCCGCGGAGGAGCAGTCCACGTTTGCGCCGGAATCCACCACGACTACCGGCTCGCGCGCGGTAGGAAACAGCGTACCGATCGCGGGTCGCGTCAGCCCGGGGTGCAGACGAAGGAGGAACACCGACGCCGCCATCTGGGCTCCCGTATTTCCCGCCGAAACGAAGGCGTCGCTCTCCCCGCTGGCGTGCATCCGCAGTCCCACCGCCATGGAGCTGTTCGGCTTGGAGCGGACCGCCGCGGTGGGCTTGTCCGTCATCTCGATGATGTCAGGTGCCTCCACGAGCTCTATCCGCTCGCGGACCGCGGTGGCGTGTGCCAGGGGGCCACTGAGGAGCGCGTCGAGCTGGGTGACGATATTGTCGCTCCGCCCAATTAGCTGGATCGTGTGACCGGGCTCCAGCTCGTCAAGAGCGAGAAGAGCGCCCTCGACGGGCGCCCTGGGGGCGTGATCGCCCCCCATCGCATCCAGCGCGATCCGCGCCAACTATCCTTCCCGCGCCTCGATCCGCTGCTCGCCGGCGTAGTAGCCGCACTCCGCGCAGACGCGGTGCGGGCGCTTCATGGAGCCGCAGCGCGGACACGTCTGGATCGCGATCGCGGGGGCCTTCTTGTGCGTGTTGCGGGCGCGTTTCTTCCGCTTCGAGGTGCGGCGCTTCGGGACGGCCATGGTCGCTCAATCAGATTAGGGTCTGCCACCGGGCTCGTTGCGTACGCTACGCAACGCGTCCCAGCGGCTGTCAGTTTCAGGCGGGCAGGAACACGGACCGGCATTCAGATCGGCGCCGCAGCGCGCACAGAGGCCTTTGCATTCCTCCTTGCAGACGGCGAAGCTGGGAACACCGAGCAGCCACTGCTCGCGAACCGCTGGGCGTAGATCCACCACGGGTGTCCGGGTCCCGAGTCGGAATACGTCCGGATCGTCGCCCTCCACTCCGCCCTCTTCCGCAAAAATCACGTGCACCGGCTCCGAAACGTCCACCTGCGTCTGGACGAGGCAACGCCGGCAGACCACGTTCGCGGTACCTTCCACCTGCCCGCTCCAATAGAAGCGGCCCGCGCCCGCGGCCGACAGTCGACCAGTGACACGGATCTTCCGAACAGGGCGAACGTCCTCCTCTTCCCACACCGCATCGTCGGAATCGAGTGCGCCATCCACCGATGCCGCGTGCTGCTCGAGGTCTCGGATGTTGTACGACAGCATAGCCATACAATTTACCTGACCGTAGGGGGCAAGGCAAGACGGGACAGAGGGTTACAGCCGGGGTGCCGAACTCCGCTGCCAAGCGGCGGGAAACACGGAATGGCCGATGCCGAGTGGATCCTGGCGCTTCTTCTCGCTCTCGATCTTGCCGCCCAGGTGCCTCGCACCCCCTAGACCAATTCTGCCTCTGCGAAGAAAAAGCGCGCCTCGCGCTCGGCGTTGTCATCCGAGTCGGAAGCGTGAATGGCGTTTCGTTCTTTGGACTCGGCGAAGAGCTTCCTCACCGTGCCGGCGGCTGCTTCCGCCGGATCGGTGGCCCCGATAACTCGGCGCAGCGTCGCGACGGCATCCTCCCGCTCGAGCACCAATGGCATGCACCTGCCCGACGTCATGAATCTCGTGAGTGAGGGGAAGAAGGGCCGCTCCCGGTGAACCGCGTAGAACGCCTCCGCCTGCGCCTGGGAGAGACGTATCACGCGAGCGGCAACGATGCAAAATCCGGCCTCCTCCAGCGCCGCGAGGATACTTCCCGTCTTCGCCGCACCGAAAGAATCGGGCTTGATGATTGTGAGCGTCCGAGTACCTGCCATTGTCACGATCCTATGAGCTTGCGGATGATGTCGGAGCGGGTGAGATAGCCAATCACCATCCCTTCTCGTACCACCGGCACTCCAGCCACATCCTTGTTGGTCATGAGCGAAGCCACCTCCGCGAGGGGCTGCTCCGGGGATACACACAACACCTGGCGCGTCATGATCTCGCGGACGGTGCTTCGCCCGGAGACGCCGGATGTCGCGGGGCGCCGCGCCGCGCCGGCCACGAGATAGCTGCTGGTGAGGTGCGAGAGCAGCTCCTTTTCGCCCAGCAGACCCACCAGTAGACCATCTTCGACAACCGGCAGCGCGCCGACTTCGGCGTAGACCATATGGAGCGCCGCCTCCCTCAAGGGAGTGTCAGGGCGCGTCGTGCGCGGGTGCTCGGCCATCACGTCGCGCACGGCCAGCTGTTCCGGCATGACCTGTGAACTAAGAGCGGCAAGATTGACGAGCTCCTCGGGTGATGAGGCAGCAAGCATCGAATCGCGCATCTCCTGCATTCCGAGCAGCCGCGCGAACGCGCCGAGCACCTGTAGGTATCGCGCCGCCATGCGCGGCGGAGCGAGAATCACAAGCACGATTCGAGCGCTCTGCGTTTCGGCGTCGGTGATCTCCCGGCGGATGGGCGTGGGGGAGATGCCGACCGCCACCGCCAGATCGCTCACCGCGTCCGTGCGATAATGCGTGAGGAACGCCCGATCCCCGAGGGCGACGATGTCCTCCCCCCTCCCCTCATCGACGCGGCTGCGGAGCTTCTCCGGGTCCTCCACCGCGCCGGTGGCGACTAGGCGCTCGATCAACGCCCATGCCGCCTCGGTGAGGCTCGTCGCCTCCAAGGGGAGCAGCACCCGCTCCGGCCGCAGCAGATCGGAGAGCTTCACATCACCTCACGCAGGAGTGTAACGACGTCGATCGGTCGTTTCGCTACCTGCATCCCCGCATCCTCGAATGCCTGGATCTTCTCCGCCGCGGTGCCCGACGAGCCCGAGATGATGGCGCCGGCATGGCCCATTCGGCGTCCCGGCGGCGCGGTCTGTCCGGCGATGAAACCGACCACAGGCTTGGTCATCCTCTCCTTCACGAATCGCGCAGCCTCCTGCTCATCGGTGCCGCCGATCTCGCCGATCATGACGACGGCGCGCGTATCGCGGTCGGCCTCGAAGGCCTCCAGACAATCGATGAAGTCGGTGCCGTTGATGGGGTCGCCGCCGATCCCGACGCAGGTCGTCTGCCCCAGCCCTGCCTTCGTCATGTGGTCGACTACCTCGTAGGTGAGCGTCCCCGAGCGGCTCACCAGTCCCACCGGTCCCTCGGCGCATATGCGGCCGGGAATGATGCCCACCTTGGACTGCCCGGGCGAGATGAGACCCGGACAATTGGGCCCGATGAGTCTGGAGCCCTTCTCCCTTACGAAAGGGTAAACTCTCGTCATGTCGAGCACCGGCACGCCTTCGGTGATACAGACGATGAGCCGCACACCCGCGTCGGCTGCCTCCATCATGGCATCGGCGGCGAACGGCGGTGGCACGTAGATGACGGTCGTGTTCGCCCCAGTTTCACTCACGGCGTCGGCCACGGTGTCGAACACGGGAACGCTGCCATCAAAGCGCTGGCCCCCTTTGCCGGGAGTGATACCGCCTACAATGCGGGTACCGTACTCGATCATCTGCTTGGTGTGAAAGGATCCGTCGCGGCCGGTGATTCCCTGAACGAGGACGCTGCTGTTGGAATCGATGAATATGCTCACGCGGCGCGCCCTCCGGTGGCGAGCGCTACGGCCGCCTGAACGGCCTCATCCATGTCGGTCATCGCGCTGAAGCCGTTGTCGCCGAGGATTCGAACGGCGACTTCCTCGTTGGTGCCGGTGAGCCGGATGACGATTGGTACTTCGAGCGGCGTGCGCTTGGTAGCGGTCACGATGCCATTGGCGACGTCGTCCGTACGTGTGATACCGCCGAAGATGTTGAAGAGGATCGCCTTGACGCTCGGATCGCTGGTGATGATCTCGAGTGCGCTTACGACCTTGTCCGGGTTGGACGACCCGCCGATGTCGAGGAAGTTGGCGGGCTCGCCGCCATAGTACTTGACCAGGTCCATGGTGGCCATGGCAAGACCGGCGCCGTTGACGACGCAGCCGACATTGCCGTCCAGTTTGATGAACGTAAGTCCGGCGTCGCGGGCACGGACCTCGCTCGGTTCCTCGGCGCCGGCGTCACGCAGCGCTTCCAGGTCAGCACGACGCTCCAGCTCGTTGTCGTCTATGACCATCTTCGCGTCGAGCGCGACGAGCTCTCCGGATGGCGCGGTTACCAGCGGATTAATCTCGGCCAGCGATGCGCCGTTCTCCATGAACGCGCGGTAGAGTTGGTGCATGATCTTCGCCGCGGCTCGCGCCTTCGCCACCTCCCCGTACAGGAAGAATCCCATTCGCAGCGCCTGGTAGTTGAGGAGGCCGTAGCGGGAGTCCACGGCAAGGCGAAGGATCCTCTCGGGCGTGGTAGCCGCCACTTCCTCGATGTCGATACCGCCGGCTGGACTCACCATGAAGACCGGTTTCCTGGTGGCGCGGTCAACGATGATGCCCACATATGCTTCGGTGGCGATATCGACCGTCGGCGTAACCAGTACCTTGTCGACGACCAGCCCCTTGATCTCCATGCCGAGAATGCGGCTCGCATGGTCGCGCGCCTCACGGGCTGAGCTGGCCAGCTTGACGCCGCCTGCCTTGCCGCGCCCTCCGGCGTGCACCTGGGCCTTCACAACAACCGCCCCGCCGTACTTCTCGGCGATCCGCTCCGCCTCTGCCGGCGTGGTCGCAACTTCCCCCGGAGGCACCGGCATGCCGTACTTCGTGAAGATTGCCTTTGCCTGATACTCGTGAATGTTCACTCTTTCTCCATGGTAATCGTCGTTCCGGCGTTGCCACGCACGGCCTCGCGGCCGCGGCTCAACTCGGTAATGATAGCGCGGCCGCCCGTGCGTCGCACGAAATCGAGCGCGGCGCGCACCTTTGGCGCCATGCTTCCCTCTCCCAGCGCACCAGCGACATCGAGCTGCTCTGCCTCCACCGTCGACAGCCGCGACAGTGCTCGCTGGCGCGGTGTGCCGTAGTCCACGTAGACAGCGTCGACATCGGTCAGAATGAGCAGCAGCGACGCATCGAGATCGCGCGCCAGCACCGACGCCGCGAAATCCTTGTCGATCACGGCATCGAGCCCCTCGACCCCGAACTGCGGGTGGCGAAAAACGGGAACGCCGCCACCACCGCAGGCTATGACAAGCGTGCCGCCCTCAACCAGCCGGCGGATGACGCCGATCTCGTGGACGGCAAGTGGGTAGGGGCTGCCCACCACGCGCCGCCACCGACCTCGCGCATCCTGTTTGATCGCCACGCCCTCCGCCATCAGTTCGCCCGCACGCTCCTCGGGAATGCCATGGCCGATGAACTTGGCAGGGGACATGAGCGCCGGATCGTCGGGCGCAGTGTGCACCTGGGTGATCACGACGGCCACTTCTCGCTCGCTGCCTGCTTCTCGCAGCGCATTCTCCAACGACTGCTGGATCATGTAACCGATCCAGCCAGCGGTCGCGGCAACGAGCACGCCCAGAGGAAGCGGACTCACCTCTGCTCGCGCGACTTCGTTGCGAACTAGCGCGTCGCCAACCTGTGGTCCGTTGCCGTGCACCAGACACACGTTCCATCCATCGAGCGCCAGATCCACCACAGGGACGAGGCTCTGACGCGTGTGGCGGAACTGATCGTGAATGGTGGAGCGCTCGCCAGCAGGAGAGAGTGCGTTGCCGCCAACGGCGATTACGGCGGTCGGAGTCGGCATGCTATGTTCGTTCTCCGTGACGGACCCGGCCGGATTGCAGGCTATTCTGCCGCTGATGGGGGAGCAACTTCATTGCGATGGACGCTGTAGCAGCGTGCCGAGCGCCTCGTAGGCGCCGCCGAAGGCGACCCAATCGCCGCGTCCTATCGCGGCTCGCATCGCGTCGTACAGCTCGGCAACGCGGCGGCGGAACTCCACGTGGTCGAGCGGTTCGGCATCGTTAGCCACCGCGGGATCCGGAACGCCCAGCGCTGCCGCCACGGATGCACCGAGCCGCACGCGTCCGCGCGCCACTGCTGCCACTCGCGCAAGCGTCGGTGGGCCATCATCGCGCCAGGCATAGAGCGTCTGGACGATCAGTGGCTCCTCATGCGTCGGGAGAAGGCGCAGCCGGCCACGGACGCCGCGTGCGTCTTGCGGGAAGTCGGCAATGGTATCTACAGCGCGCTGAAGCAGGTCGAGAGTCGTCGACCACCTCTCGCCTTCGTGAGCCAGAGGAAGCCAGTGAGACAGACGCTCATCGCCGCCGGTACCGACGACGAGCCCCGCTATGCGATCACGTGCGTCGAGTACCGCATGGCTCCACCCCAGGATACCGCCAGGCAGCATGAAAAGCGGTGGCGCACCTCGTGCAAACAGCGTGTCGGCGCCCTCCGCTCCCGCCGGCCTTCCGCGTCTCACCATCTCGCCTCGCAGGCCGTACCGTGCGAGCACTACCGCGTGCATCCGCACTTCATCCACGGCAGGCGGCACGGCCTGAATCAACGACTCGGGAATACGGTTCCACGTCGTGAAGAGCGACGGAAACGCGCTCATGAATCCACGCGTCACCGGATCCATTCCCGGATCCGCGACCACGAGAACACGCCCGGTCGAACCGTTTACGATCGCCGTGGCTGCGCGCTGCGCGTAGCGATACTCGCGTTCATCCAGCAGCACGCGGTCACTCAGCGGAAACGTTCGGGACGCGCTGTAGAGGTCCACCATCCAATGCACCGTGTCCGCGGCGACGAGCGGCCAGATGACGCTCCCCACCGTCAGGAAGGGCACGATCGCGCGTACCCGCTCGGTCAGGTCGCGAGTCCTGATGATGCTGGGGCGTATCTGCGGCAGGTCGCCAAACAGCAGCGGCACGTTCTGCATGCTCCACGCATGAGCCAGCCGAGATCGCAGCGAGGCAAGCTCTGGCGCGCCGATGCGTCCGAGTGTGTCTTCGACGACCACGTGTCCGCTGGCACCGGGATAAACCAGTAGCGGCGCGGAACGCGCCGGTAACGGAAAGGGCCTGCCATCGGCTCCGATCGCGATCGGCTCACCGCGCATGTCCCCCGCCATTGCGAGCACGCGGACCAGACTCCACCCCTCGGCGCGTGACGCAGCCGTGGCACCGGCGCCGGGCTGAGGGATCACCGCAATCAAACCTTCCGGATCGGGCATCCATCCGATGGCCGGTGGTAGGACATCGGCACGCGCCACGGCGGCGTGCGCACGCGCCAGCGCCAACGGATCCCACACCGCCACCGATCGCGATGCCTCCGCAGCCGATTCGTAGGCAAGCCCCTCCGTATCGCGCACGACACGGTCGAGCGCGAAAGCGCGCCGCGTGAAGCCTGCGCGAATGGCGGCGTATGGCCGCTCCCGGGCCTCCGAGTCGTGCACCACCGCCAGACGACGAATGGCTGCCGGCATTACGGTACGCAGCCCTACGGAGAGCAGCAGGACGCCAACCAACGTGATGAGGGCGAGGCGAAGCTGTCCCGACCACCCGAACCAGGCGATGACCAGCGCTGCGACAAGCGTGATCAGTGACAGCCAGATGTTGGCGTTCAGTCTCGCCCGATGATCTATGTACGAGAACGCACCATCTGGACCACTTCCCGACAGGAGCAGCCCGAAGCCATCCAGTCGGTAGTTCCACGCCAGCACGACGAGAAGCAGCGCACCCAGGATCGTCAGGTGGCGTCGTACGTAGTTCGATACGAACAGGGAGCCACTCTGCCACCGGAGGCTCGGGGTGAGCGCGTACAGGAAGATCACCACGGCCGCGGTGGCGAGAACCGCGATCAGCGACCAAAGAAACATCGCCTGCTCGAGCGGCAGCCAGTTGACCCAGAAGCCGAAGTCGTTCTCGAAATAAGGGTCGCTCTCGCCAAACGACGTACCATGACGAACACGCAGCGCCGAGACCCATGATCCCGCGGGAAGAGTGAGCAGCGCACCCAGCAGGAGCGAGATCACGCCGGCAATGGCCAACATGCGGCCTCCAGACACTTCCTCGCCGATCTCGATGTTGCCAACCCGGCGCGGGAGCACCAGCGAGACCACGCTCTGGCGCACTGCGTAAAGGTTGGCGAACACGAACAGTGTGGCGAGCAAGGCGGAGCCGCCGCGGGTGACCAGCATGGCGAACGCCTTCTCCCGCCAGAGAGTGGCGGCTCCCAGCGTCGAATACCACTGGAAGTCGACGTAGATGGCGGCAATGATTCGACCACCCAGTAGGACAGCGGCGAGGGCGCCGAGCAGGTAGAGAAGCGTTCGGCGGAGCGTCACACTACACCGTCACTCTCTGCGAACGCAGCCAATCCTCGAACTCGCTCCTGATCTCCTTCAACCGCTCCGCGGTGCGTGCCTCGAATCGCAGCACGAGCACAGGCTGGGTGTTCGACGCGCGAATCAGTCCCCATCCGTCACCGTAATTCACCCTCACGCCGTCCACGTTGACGACCTCGTGGATGGCCGAGAAGTGGCGCACGGCATCCTCGCCTATCTGGAACTTCAACTCCTCCGGCACCTCGATACGGATCTCGGGGGTCGACACGAAAGTGGGGACATCCGATAACAGACGGGAGACAGGCTGCCCTGCCTCTGCCACAATGCGCAGCAGTCGTAAGGCGGCATAGAGAGCGTCATCATGTCCATAGAAGCCTTCGCTGAAGAACATGTGGCCCGACATCTCTCCGGCGATCGGCGCCCCCGTCTCCCGCATCTTCTCCTTGATGAGGGAATGACCAGTCTTCCACATCACGGGTTCGCCTCCGGCGGCTGACACGGCATCGACCAGCGCCTGCGAGCACTTGACGTCGAACACAATCGACTGGCCTTTCCCCGTGCGACGGAGGACATCCCGGGCGTACAGGATCAACAGGTAATCCCCCCATATGATCTCGCCGCGGTCATCCACGAGACCGATGCGATCGGCATCGCCATCGAAGGCGATTCCCAGGTCCAGCTTCTCACGCCGTACGGTGGCGATCAGCTCTTCCAGGTTCTCAGGGACCGTTGGGTCCGGATGATGATTGGGGAATGTGCCGTCGCTTTCGCAGTACAGGCAGAAGAACGACAGCCCGAGCCGCTGCATGAGCTGCGGGGCAACCAGGGCACCGGCACCATTCCCACAGTCCACCGCAATCCTCAGAGGGCGCGCGAGCTGACCGGTGCGAGCGACCATGTCGTCCACGTAGCGGTCGATCACCTCCTCGTGCCGTAAGCTACCCTCTCCGCGCAGGTAGTCACGGCGCTCGATCGCTGCATACAGCTCCTGTATACCATCACCGTGCAGCGATGTCTTGCCGACCGATAGCTTGAAACCGTTGTACTCCGGCGGATTGTGGGACCCGGTGACCTGGATTCCTCCCACCACGTCGAGGTGGTGCAGCGCCCAGTAGAGTACCGGCGTCGGTACCACACCGATGTCGATGACGTCGTAGCCGGAGCCGGTCAGTCCGGCGGCGAGAGCATCGCGGAGAAGCGGTCCGCTCGGCCTGTTGTCACGACCGAGAACGACAGCACCGCGCGCTCCGCGCGCGTCGAGGAAGGAGGCGTAGGCACGTCCAACGCCGAGCGCGGCTTCCTCGGTGAGGTCGCGGCCCACGATGCCCCGGATGTCGTACTGCCGAAAGATCGCGCGACTGATTACCATTGCCTTTCCCTCAAATGCGCGGGGCCGCTGTCGCGGCCCCGGAGTTCGTCAGCGCAGGGGCGCGATGCTCGCCCGCGCGTCTGGCGGGGCCTCTGTCGCTACAGCCGGCGCGCTGTCGCGCATCAGCCGAAGGACCTGGTTCGGATAAACGCCGATTGCGAGAATCACGATCGCCGAAACGCCGATGACGGTTTTCGTGAGCCCTGGAATCGGCGGCAGCGGCGCCGCCCCCTCGGCTGGCGTCTGCATGAACATCGCCATGATCACGCCAAGGTAGTAGCCCGCGGAGACCACGCTGGTGACTACGACCCACACGGCGAGAAATATCTGTGGAACCGGTTCGGAGGCGAGTGCCGCCTGGATCACGTACCACTTGGCGAAGAACCCCATCCCGCCGGCGATCGGAAACCCGAGCAATGCGAGCATGAATACGGCCATCGCTATGGCCAACCAAGGTCGCGCCCGCCACAAGCCGGCGTAGCCGTCCAGACTCAGTCCACGTTCTCCGGGTCGACTCACGGCGATCACTACAGCAAACGCGCCCATGGTCGCGAACGTGTAGGCCAGCAGATAGAAGAGAAAGGCGGACGCGCCAGCGGCCGAGCTGCTCACCACGGCAACCAGAATGTATCCCGCGTGAGCTACGCTCGAGTAGGCGAGCATGCGCTTGATGTTCCGCTGTGCGAGGGCGACCACGTTGCCGACGATCATTGTCAAAACGGCGAGCCACCAAACGACAGCGTGCCAGATGACACGCACCTCGAGCGTGCCGAACGCCTCCATCCAAAGGCGCACGAATGCCGCGAACGCCGCCGCCTTCACCGCCGTCGCCATGTAGGCGGTGTACGGAGTCGGAGCGCCCTCGTAAACGTCGGGTGTGTACATGTGGAACGGAACCGCGGCCACCTTGAAGCCGAAACCGACGATCATCAATCCCAGCCCGATGACAAACAGCGGCGTGGTGGTGAGCCCCACCTGACCGGCGGTCAATTCGGCCAGTCGGTCACCGATGACGCCGATGTTGGTGGAACCGGTGGCCCCGTAGATTAGCGCCATGCCATATAGCAGGAACGCCGTGGCGAAGGCACCAAGCAGGAAGTACTTGAGCGCGGCCTCGGCGGCGATGGCGCTGCGGCGGTTGAGACCGGCCAGCACGTAGACCGACACCGACATCAGCTCGATGCCAAGGAAGATCAGGATCAGGTCGCGCGCCGACGCCAGCAGCAACATGCCGGATGTGGCGATCAGCAGGAGAACGTGTGACTCCGCCAGGAAGATCCCCTCGCGCCTGTTGTAGTCCATCGAAATCGCAATCGCCAGGATCGCGCCGATGAGTAAGATAAGGCTGGCGACCCAGCGAAAGCTGTCCACCGCGATCACACCGGCGGTGGCACTGGCCCCTTGCATCATGTACCAGACAACGGCGGCCGACGTCATGAGGCAGAGCACGATGCTGGCAAGGCCAACGCGCCACTGATGCTCTGCCGTCTCCGGTCGCCATACGGCCCAGATCAGGAGGAGCATGGCACCGGTCGCGAGCACCAGGTCTGGTCCCAGGGCACCGACCAGGTCGGTGGGAAGGGCGAGGTCGAACCGCATGTCAGCGATTCCCCTCCTGGTTGACCCGCGCCAAACGCGCCGCGGCGCCGGTCTCTACCATTTCCACGAATTCCTGCGCCGATCCTTCCATGCGCTGGAGCACCGGCGCTGGGTAGATACCCATCCAGATGATGACGGCGGCCATTACGGCCATGACGCCCGCTTCACGAAGATTGAGATCCAGAAGCGCGCGGTTCTCCGGCTTGGTCAGCGGCTGAAAAAGGATGCGCTGGAGCGCCCAGAGCAGGTACACCGCCGCGAATATGACGCCGCTGGTGGCAATCACCGCCAGCACCGGATAGGTGCGGAACGTGCCGAGCAGCACCAGGAATTCGCCGATGAAGCCATTCGTACCGGGGAGCCCGATGCTGCTGAGCGCCACCAGCGTCAGCAGCACGGCAAACAGGGGCATCACGCGAGCGATCCCACCGTAATCATCTATCATTCGGGAGTGGCGCCGTTCGTACATCATTCCTATCAGGAGGAACAGTCCTCCGGTCGACACTCCGTGGCTGATCATCACCATCAGCGCGCCCTGTACGCTCTGGAGCGTGAGAGCGAATATGCCGAGCATCACGAAGCCCAGGTGACTGACCGAGGAGTAGGCCACCAGCTTCTTGAAGTCCGGCTGCACCATCGCCACCAGCGCGCCATAGATGATTCCGGTAAGCGCCAGGCCGAGAAAGATCATGCGCACCGTCGGGTGCATGGCCGCATCGGGGAAGAACGGCATCGCGAACCGCAGGAAGCCGTACGTGCCCATCTTCAGCATGATACTCGCGAGGATCACGGATCCCGCGGTTGGAGCCTCCACATGGGCGTCGGGGAGCCAGGTGTGGAAGGGAAACATCGGCACCTTGACCGCGAAGGCGAGTGCGAAGGCGCCGAACAGCCAGAGTGCGGCTGCCGGGCTCACCTGCATCGTGAGCAGGATGTGCTCGTAGCCGAAGCTCGTGCCACCTGCGTTGTGCCAGAGATAGACGATCGCCACCAGCATCAGCAGCGAGCCGACCATCGTGTAGATGAAAAACTTGATGCTCGCGTAGATGCGGCGCTCCCCACCCCAGATCCCGATGATGAAATACATCGGTACCAGCATGACCTCCCACATCACGTAGAAGAGCAGCAGGTCGAGGGCGATGAATACGCCGAGCATGCCAGTGGTGAGCACCAGCATGAGCGAGTAGTAGGCGGCGGTGCGGCCGCGCACGCTCGTCCAGCTCCCGAGCACGGCGAGGGGCATGATGAACGTCGTGAGCAGGACCATGAACAGCGAGATGCCGTCCACCCCCACCGTGAAGCGTGCGCCCCAGATGTCGATCCAGGGGAAATCCACCAGCGCATGCCAACCCGCAATGCCCGGATCGTACGACCACCAGAGCCCGAGCGACACGATCAGCTCGACCACAAAGGTCACAAGAGCGATCCATCGGGGGCCTGCCGGTACCCGGTTTGCTCCTTCACCCGTCACGCCGAGCTTGCCGGTGAGCAGCACGAGCAGCGCGCCTGCGAGCGGGATGATCAGTAGCGCTGGCAGCACCCAGTGCTCGTAGCCGATGGACGTGAGGAAGTCCGTCATTGGGCCAGGCGAAGAGTGAATGCTCCAAGGATGGCAATCACGCCGAGCACGATAGCCCATGCGTAGGTGCCCACCCGTCCTGTCTGGAACTGCGAGCCAACCCAGGCGAACCCGCGGGTAACCCAGGCGCTGCCGTTGACGAGGGCGCCGTCTATCACCCCCTGATCAATGCCGCGCCAGAGGAGACGCCGCGACACCTCCACCGTCGGGGTAACGAGGGCACGGTCATATGCCTCGTCAACAAAGTACTTGTTCACCAGCACGCGCTCGATGCCATGCTCCTCCGGAGCCTGCGCCTTGGGCACGAGCCGCGCCGGCTTGAGCAGCACGAACGCCGTCACGATACCGGCGAGCCCCGCCGCCGTCGCTATCGCGATCAGCCATAGTTCAGTTGCATGATCGGGGAGTGCAGGCGCACCCGCCAGAATCATCTCCGTGGGTTCATGAACGACGGGAGCAAGCCAGTGCTCGAGCAGGCCAACGGGACCGAACGGTATGAACTCGTGCACGATCTCCGGAAAGTTGAACCAGCCGCCTGCCGCGCTGAGAAGGGCAAGAATCACAAGTGGCCCCGTCATCACCCAGGGCGCCTCCCGCAGATATGAGCGTTCCTTCTCACCTGTTCGATTCGGTCCGTGGAACGTGTAGAGCATCATTCGCGTCATGTACACGGCGGTGATGAACGCCGAAGCCAGCGCGACGGCGTACACCGCGAACAACACCCACTGTCCCGGTATGCCGAGCCAGATGGCCTCCGCCAGTGCCGAGCCCTGGGCGCGCGCAAATGCGGAGGCGAGAATCTCATCCTTCGAGAAAAATCCGGATAACAGCGGAAAGCCGGCGATCGCCAGTGTCGCGATCCACATCAGCACCCACGTCACCTTCATGTAAGCCTTGAGGCCACCCATGTTGCGCATGTCCTGAGCATCGTCGTGACTGCGGGTGGCATGATACGCTGCATGCATTGCGTAGATCACCGAACCCGAACCCAGGAACAGGAGCGCCTTGAAGAAGGCATGCGTCGTCAGATGAAAGATTCCGGCTACGTATGCGCCCACTCCTACGGCCACGAACATGTAGCCGAGTTGGGACACCGTGGAGTAGGCGAGGACGCGCTTGATGTCCCACTGCTTGAGTCCGATAGTGGCCGCGAAGATCGCTGTCAGCGCCCCGATCACCGCGACGGTGAGGCTCGCCACCGGGGCCATCGCAAACAGGAACGCACTGCGGGCGATCAGGTAGACGCCCGCAGTGACCATCGTGGCGGCATGGATCAGCGCCGAAACCGGTGTAGGGCCGGCCATGGCGTCGGGAAGCCAGGTGTACAGTGGTATCTGCGCGCTCTTGCCGGTGCAGCCGAGAAAGAAGAACAGGCAGATGGCGGTGACGAGCGCGCCACCATACTGAAGCTCCGGCGCAACCTCGGTGAGCGTTACGAAATCCAGGGCGCCCAGGTTCGCGAAAAGGAGGAAGACCGCTATCAGGAAGCCGGCGTCACCGATTCTGTTGACGATGAACGCCTTCTTTCCGGCGTCGGCGTTAACCTTGTCACTGAACCAGAATCCGATCAGCAGGTAAGAGCAGAGCCCTACCCCCTCCCAACCGATGAAAAGCACGGGATAGCTGGCGCCGAGGACGAGCACGAGCATGAACGACACGAACAGGTTCAGGTAGGCGAAGAAGCGCGGATAGCCGGGATCCTCCTTCATGTACCCGATACTGAAGATGTGGATGAGCGTTCCCACGCCGGTGACGACGAGCACCATCACCATGCTGAGCTGGTCGAGGTGTAGTGCCCAATCGATCCGGAGGTCGCCCACCGGGATCCAGCTGCCGTACCGCTGAACGAACGGAGCGGACAGCTCACCCGCCCCGACCATTGCCATGAAAATCGCAAGTGCCAGCACGAACGACGCGGTGAGCACTGCGGGCCCCACTATGGTGGAGATCCACGCGAACGGATGGGCCCTGGGCTCGTGATGATCGACCGGCTCCTCGGATTGAACGGCCTCCCTGCCATGTCCATGACCGTGAGCCACCTCCGCCGGGAGCGACGGATCGTTGGGTCCTCGCCGGTAGCTGGTGAGGAGCGAGACGAGGCCGTTGATGACGAAGCCGAGCAGGGGCAGCAATGGCAGCAGCCAGAGAAAATCGGCCGCGGTGCCGTGGAGTGGGTGCGCCGTTTGGGGAACTGCCGTCTGGAGGAGCATCAGCCTCTCAGGAGGTTGATGTTCTTGAGATCCACCGATTCATGGTGGCGGAAGATCGAGATGATGATCGCGAGACCGACCGCAGCTTCGGCAGCAGCGACTGATATCACGAACAGCACGAACGTCTGTCCGTCGACTCCGTGAAGCCGCGAGAGACCCACCAGCGCCAGATTCACGGCGTTGAGCATCAGCTCCACGGACATGAAGATGATGATCGCGTTGCGGCGCGTCAGAACGCCCACCACGCCGATGGTGAAGAGCACGGCGGAGAAGAAAAGCGATTCGGCAATCATGTCAGATCCTGCGCTTCGCGAGTACCACTGCACCGACAATCGCTGCCAGGAGGAGCAATGCCGTCACCTCGAACGCCACCACGTGGTCGGTAAAAAGCGACTGCGCGATGTCGAACGTGACGTTTACCGCTACATCCGGCATCTCGCGCGGTTCGGTGAACCGGTGCCTGCTGAGCGCCATGAGCTGCGCCAGTAACGCGAGCCCGACCGCGCCCGCCGCCAACCGCGAGTAACGACCCTGGAGGTCCAGCTCGGAGGCATGACCGAGGTTCAGCAGCATGACGACGAAAAGGAAAACCACCATGATGGCGCCGGCGTATACGAGCACCTGGATGGCGCCGATGAACTGTGCACCGAGCATCACGTAGAGCGCGGCCAGCGCGAACATCGTGTTGACGAGCCACAACGCCGCTGCCACGGGACTCTTGCGCGTCACGAAGACGATCGCAGAGGCAATCGCGATCAGCCCAAAGAGATAGAAATGAAAGGTGTAGAAGAGACTCACTCGCCTTTGGGGTCGGAGGGGTCCCACATCTCGCATACAGGGTGCGTCTGCGCCATGAGCCGCTCCAGGTCGTAAACGAATCCGGCGCGGCTGTACTCCGAGTTCTCGTAATGTCTGCCCACATGGATCGCCTCTTCCGGGCAGACCTCCTGGCAGTAGCCGCAGAAAATGCAGCGGAACTCATCTATCTCGTAGATCAACGGGTAACGGTTTCCTTCCTCATCCTCCCCGGGAACGAGCTTGATGCAGTTGGCCGGGCAGATCTGTGGGCACAGACCGCAGGCCACGCACTTGGCCTTGCCATTCTCGTCGGTGAGCATCCGGTGGGTTCCCCGCCAGCGCGGCGACAGAGGCCACTTCTGCTCGGGGTACTGCACTGTATCCTTGTGAGGGTCTACCAGGTGCTTGAAGGTCAGCGCCATGCCCTTGAGCATGGCGCGCACATAGCTCACTCGCTCGACCTCGCGTGCCATCACCTTTACCTGAATCGCCATGTGTCGTCCTCGTCTCAGCGGGGCGCGCTCGCCAGTGCACGGGCACGGGCCGCGCGCAGCCGTGCCAGCTCCTCGGGTGACGCCCGCGTGGCCGCACCCTGCACCAACCGCCCGCGATCAATGATCACGAACAGCACGAGAGCCAGTACGATGTTCAATGCCCCAAGGATCGCCCACGCCAGCGTGACGCCGAGCACCGCGGGAGCCCCCGGGGCGGTACCGATCCCCAGCTGCTCCAGCACGAGCATCGCGCCTGACATGATTACCAGGTATGTCAGCCCAACCGGCAGCAGCACCTTCCAGCCGAGCGCCATGAGCTGGTCATAACGGAACCGCGGCAGCGTCCAGCGTACCCACATGAACAGGAACAGGAAGATCCCGACCTTGACGGCGAAGGCCAGTAGCGTGATCAGCGTTTTCCAGGCCGCCCACGGCGCCATGTTGACGGCGGTCCAGAAAGGCACAGACCAGCCGCCGAAGAACAGCGTTACCGTCAGTGCGCTCACCGTCACCATGTTCGAGTACTCTGCGATGAAGAACATCGAGAACTTCATCGAGCTGTACTCGGTGTGATATCCTGCGATCAGTTCAGATTCTGCTTCAGGCATGTCGAACGGGAGCCGGTTCGTCTCGGCAAATCCGGCGACCAGAAAGATGAAGAAGCCGAGAAGCAACGGCAGGATGTTCCATCCCATTAGCTGCTGCTGCTCGATGATAGTGGTCAGGTGGACGTTCCCGGCGAGCAGGAGCACGGACAGCAAGGCTACACCCATGGCCACTTCGTAGGACACCATCTGCGCGGCCGCCCGGAGCCCACCCAGTAGCGAGTATTTGTTGTTCGACGCCCAGCCCGCGAGGGTGATGCCGTACACGCCCAGCGAGGCGATTGCGATGATGAAGAGGAAGCCAATGGGGAGATCGGCTACTACCATTTCCATGCGCCCCCACGGCAGCGGAAGGGGCGCGGCGAACGGAATCACCGAGAAGGTCAGCAGCGCCGGAACGAATGCGATGATCGGTGCCAGGATGAAAAGGGGCTTGTAGGCCGCGGCCGGCAACGCCTCTTCCTTCATGATGTTCTTCAGGCCATCAGCCGCCGGCTGAAGCAAGCCCCCGGGACCCACGCGGTTCGGGCCGTGCCGATCCTGAATCCACGCCGAAATCTTGCGCTCGGCGAGCGTGAGCATTGCCACCCCCACCATGAGCACCGTGAACACTGCCAGCAGCTTGATGATCGCGTAGATCAGGAAGACCGAGAAGCTGGGCGGTGGAAGCTGGCTCTGCGCAACCTGGAGCAGCAGGGCGGCGGGCAGCGTCACTTCGCCACCTCGCTGGTCTCCCCCGCTCCCTCATGCTGGCGCGCGCTGGCGATCATACCCCCTCGCAGTCCGAGCGTCTCGTAGCTCATTCCCGCGAACTCGGGCTCGGCACGGGCAAGTGCCGTGAAGACCTCGCTCGACAGGAAGTACTGCGCATCCACTCCAGCAGCACCAAGGATGTCGGTAACGCCCCACCACACCGGGCGCGACATGCCTGGTGCCGACCGCGCCTGCTGGTATCGCTGCACCCGGCCGCGCACGTTGGTGAAAGTGCCTTCCTCCTCCGCCATGTTGGTGGCCGGCATGACCACCGCTGCGGAGCGGGCCGACTCGGGTAGCAGTGTTCCGATCAGGATGATCGTCCCGGCGCGTGAGAGCGCATCTGCGTCGATACCCGCCAGCGTCTCGCCAGCGACAACCAGGCAGTCGCCGGCAACCAGCCCGTCCAGTGGCGTTGCCGACCTCGAGAAGCCGAGCAGTTCCGCGCCTTTCACGTTGGCTGCGCGATCCGCCCGCAGCGACAGGTCGGGAGCACCAGGGAGCGGAGCTTCGTGCCCGGTCTCCACGCGGAATGCACCCGCACCACCGCTGAGCTCCACCAGGCGGGAGATCATGAACAGGGACTCGTTGGAGAGCATTGGGCTGACCAGAGCGAACACACGCCGAGCCTTGAGCGCAGCCGCGGCGGCTGCCGATGCCGCGTCCCAATCCGCGGCCTGCAATCGGCCATCCCTGTGCACCAGTGGTGCCTCGAGGCGATTGCCCTCGTTCATCCACCTGTAGTTGAGTCGGCCGTAGTCGCACATGAAGTACTGATTGACCTCGGTATTGCTCCGAGGCCGCATGCGAACGACCTGATTATCGCGCGTCTCGATTATCGTGTTGCAACCTTGCGTGCAGTTCGGGCACACCGACGGCGTCCGGTCCAGTTCCCAGGCCCGCGCCTTGTTGAGGAAGTCCTTCGACAGCAGTGCGCCCACAGGGCAGAGCTCGATCACATTGCCCGCCCACTGGTGGGTCAGATCCTGCCCCTCGAACTTGCCTATCAGCGCCCGGTCCCCGCGCTCGCTCACGGTCAGTACCGGATCCTCGGCCACTGCGTCCATGAACCGCACGCAACGCGTGCACAGAATGCAGCGGTTGGCGACGTAGATCACGTCACCGCCAAAATCCTCCACGGGATTGAAGCGTTTCGGGTCGAGCGACCGCCCCGTCGAGCGCCCCTCGCGGAACACGTAGTCCTGGAGCTCGCATTCTCCGGCCTGATCGCAGATAGGACAATCGAGCGGGTGGTTGATCAGGAGGAACTCGAGTACGCTCTTGCGCGCCTCGAGCGCCTGCTCGGTATGCACCAGCACCTTCTGCCCTTCCGCGACGGCGGTGGCGCACGCGGGGGCCAGCTTGGGCGCGCCCTCGACTTCCACAAGGCACATGCGGCACACCCCCGCCACTGGCAGACCCGGATGGTAGCAGTAGTGCGGAATGAGCACCCCCGCGGCCTTGCCTGCCTCCAGGATCGATGTACCGGGCGCGACGGCGACCTCACGCCCCTCGATCGTCAACCGAACCAGTGCGTCTCCCGCCATCAGACCGCCACCGCATTACTGACCATCGACCTGGACGCCGGGATCAGCGCCTCGAACTCCTGCCGGAATTTCCTGATGCCGGAAACGATCGGTGCCGCACAAGAGTCGCTGAGCACGCAGATCGTTTTTCCCGTCATGCCTTCCGACAGGTCGAGGAGCGTGTCGAGATCGCCCGACACGCCACCCCCCGCCACGATGCGTTCGAGGATTCGCGTGACCCATCCGGTACCTTCGCGGCACTGAGTACATTGCGCACAACTCTCGTGGGCGTAGAAGCGTGCCAGGCGCGCGATCATCTTCACCATATTCTGCGAGTCGTCGAATACGATCACACCTCCCGAGCCCAGCATGGACCCCTGAGCGATGAATCCCTCATAATCCATCAGCGTTGCATCGGCCTCTTCCATGGTCTGGATCGGCACCGACGAGCCCCCCGGGATGACCGCCTTGAACCGGCGTCCCGCCGGCGGGCCACCGCACAGGTCATAGAGGAACTCCTTGAACGGAAAACCGAGCACGACCTCGTAGTTTCCGGGACGCGCTACGTTGCCGCATACGGAGAAGAGTTTGGTACCGGTGCTACGCTGATTGGAAAGGCACATCTGACTGTACCACTCGGCGCCGCGATTCACGATGTGCGGCACCGCCGCCAGAGTCTCGACGTTGTTGACCGTCGTGGGCATCCCGAACACGCCGGCAACCGCGGGGAACGGCGGCTTGATCCGCGGGTTACCGCGCCGCCCCTCCAGCGAGTTCATCAGCGCCGTCTCTTCTCCGCAGATGTACGCGCCGGCGCCCTTGTGAATGTGAATGTCGATCCGCTTGCCCGTTCCCATCGCGTTGTGGCCGAGAATGCCGGCCGCATACGCTTCCCGTACCGCCTCGCCCATTGCCCGCAGTGGGTCGGTGAATTCGCCGCGTATGTAGATGTAGCAGGTCTCGGCACCGATGGCGTACGAGGCGATGGCACACCCCTCGACGAGTGCGTGGGGAGTCCACCGCATGATCTCGCGATCCTTGAATGTGCCTGGCTCCGACTCATCGGCGTTGCAGACGAGGTAGTGAGGTTTGCCGTCTCCCGGTTTCATGAAAGACCACTTCACACCCGTCGGGAATCCGGCACCGCCTCGACCCCGCAGTCCCGACTCCTTCACCATCGTGACGAGGTCAGCCTCAGCCATTCCCAGCGCCGTTTCGAGCGCCCTGTAGCCGCCTCGCCGTCTCCACCCTTCCAGCGAGCGCGCAGCCGGATCGCCAAAATGCTGCGAGAGGACCGTCGTCTCCCGGTCGTGCGGTTTGTGCGGATAGCCCATTTAGCGGAACTGTTTTAGCAACTCCGGCACCTTCTCCGGAGTCACCGACTCGAGGAACTCATCGTTGATCATCACCGGTGTGGCGAACCCACAGGCGCCGAGGCACTCCACTTCGATCACGGTGAACCTGCCGTCGCCCGACGTGGCGCCCAGCTCGCCGCAACCGGTGTGGCGCAGCAGGCTCTCCACCACGTCCTCGGCGCCACAGGCCATGCACGGCGACGTGGTACACACCTGAATGAAATACTTCCCGACCGGATGCTGGTGGTACATGGTGTAGA
>CAYXRS010000045.1:0-22458 GCA_964467195.1 uncultured Gemmatimonadaceae bacterium | reverse complement strand
AAACGTGAGCAGCGGGGCGCCGGGAGTCGCCAGTACCAGACCTGTCGCCGCCAGTGGCAGGCAGGCGAGCACGGCGGCAGCGTGCAGCGCGGCGCGATCACCGCCAAGACGCCGGGCGAGCAGTGCGACCGCCAGGGCAGCGACCGCGCCCCCGAGTACGGAAAAGAACCTGATGCCGAGCACGTTGTCACCCAGCAGAGTGGTACCGGCGGCGATGAACAGCGCGATTCCCGGCGGGTGGTCGAAGTATCCGGCAGCGAGTGACCGGGACCACTCCCAGTAGTACGTTTCGTCAGGGAACAGCGGTACGACGGCGGCGAGAACGAGGCGTACGACGCCCGTGACCGCCACGATAATGAGAGCCAACCGCCAATGGACGCTTGTACCGCTGAGACGCGGAAAGGCAGAGGGTGCTTCGTTTTCTTGCCGGGGAGTGGAGGATCGCATTCCCGGCCAACATAGCTTGCCGGCGTAGCGTGGCAAGGATCTTCCAGCGTGGATGGAAGCGGTTATCCAGACAGGCGGAGATGCGGAATCAGCTGATCTCCGATCGGAGGCAACATCGTGTGGTGAAAGCCGCAGTGCAGGACGCTGCACCGTCACTCGCGCGCAAACTCTGAACCGCACTGGCTACATGCCAAATCGCCTGGCGAACGAGACCAGTCCATACCTCCTCCAGCACGCCAACAACCCGGTGGACTGGTATCCGTGGGGAGAGGAGGCGCTCGCACGCGCTCGCAGCGAGAACAAGCCAATCCTGCTGAGCATCGGCTACGCCGCATGCCACTGGTGCCATGTCATGGAAAGGGAGTCGTTCGAGGACGACTCCACCGCCGAGCTCATGAACCGGCATTTCGTGAGCATCAAGGTGGATCGCGAGGAGCGCCCCGATCTGGACTCCATCTACATGACCGCCGTCCAGGCGATGACCGGCCATGGGGGGTGGCCGATGACAGTATTTCTCACGCCTGGGGGGCTGCCGTTCTTCGGAGGCACGTACTACCCCCCCGAAGACCGGCACGGAATGCCGTCGTTCCGCCGGGTACTCACATCGATTGCCGACGCGTACGCGAACCGGCCAGACGACGTCGACCGCACCACCGCAAAGCTCCGCGAGCTTTACGATCGCACCACGGCACCCAGGCGTACCGGCGGTGCGCTCGACGCGCAACTACTCGAGCGAGCCTACCGCGCCATGGCGCAGCACTACGACGTGCGCCACGGCGGGTTCGATGGGGCGCCGAAGTTTCCGCAAGTCATGTCGCTCGATTTCCTGCTGCGATATTGGCGTCGTACCGGTACGGCGTACGCACTGGAGATGGCGCACACATCCTTCCGGCGCATGGTGCAGGGCGGCATTCACGACCAGGTGGGCGGCGGCTTTCACCGGTACACCGTCGATGCGAACTGGCTCGTACCTCACTTCGAGAAGATGCTGTACGACAACGCACTGCTCGCGCGATTGGGTGCGCATCTGTGGCAGGCAACCGGTGATGTCGACGTTCGGGATGTAACGGAGCGCCTTCTCGCCTGGATCAGTCGTGAGATGACATCCTCCGAGGGCGGCTTCTTTTCATCACTCGATGCCGACAGCGAGGGCGAGGAGGGGCGATACTACCTGTGGGATCACCCCGAGCTGGAAGAGCTGCTTGGTGATGATTCGGCGCTGGCGGCACTGCACTGGGGAGCGACGCCGACCGGCAACTTCGAGGGACGGAACATCCTGCATGTGAGTGTGGACACGCGCAACCTTGCTGCGCGCGCGGGCGTGGATGAGGCCGACGTGCGACGACGTATCGATTCGGCGCGCACGAGGCTGATGGAAGCGCGAGAGCGGCGCGTGCGTCCCGGGCTGGACGACAAGGTGCTGGCGGGCTGGAATGGCCTGATGCTGCGCGGCGTGGCCGAGTCAGCGCGCGCGTTCGAGGATTCGTCGCTCCGCAGCCTGGCGCTCCGCAACGGTGAGTTCCTCTTCGCCCGCATGGTGAACGACGGCCGGGTGATGCGTTCGCGCAAGGATGGGCAAACGCGCATTACCGGCTTTCTGGAGGATCACGCAGCGGTCGCGTTGGGCGCGCTCGCGTTGTACGAGCTCACCCTGGACCGGATCTGGTTCGATCGCGCGCTCGAGCTCGGCGACTCGATGGTAGAGTGGTTCTGGGATGATGCGGCGGGCGCGTTCTTCGATACGGCTCGCGATCACGAGTCGCTCATCACACGACCGTGCGAGGTGACCGACAACGCCCTCCCCTCCGGAACATCTCTCGCCACGGAGCTGTTGCTGCGGCTTGCGGAGCTGACTCAGGACGCCGACCGCCGGCGGCGTGCCACCTACGTGCTCGAAACGCTCGCCGAGCCGATGGCGCGTCATGCGTTGGCGTTTGGCCACATGCTGGGCGCCGCCGACCTCGCGATCCACGGTGCCGTGGAGGTCGCGATCGCCGGAGCTCCGGAGGGTGAAGACACGCATGCGCTACTGACCGAGATCTCGCGCCGGTACGTTCCGTCGCTCGTGCTGGCGGGCGGTGAGCCCGGCAGCGAGGATGGCATCGCGCTGCTGGCCTCCCGCCCGAAGCGCGATGACCGCGCCACGGCGTACGTCTGTCGCGGTTATAGCTGCCAGGAGCCGACTACCGACCCTCTTCGGTTGGGAGAGCAGCTGGAGGAGGCTGTACGCAACACCGCGCCGCCCACGGCTGTCACAGATCCGCGCAGCTCATGAGCATGGTGCCGCACACTCGACAGACCAGTTTGCACCGTCGCCACTCCGCGGAGTTGGTCGAGCAGATGTCGCAGACCTCCTGAGACTCGAGGCGCCGACCACCGTTGCCGTGATCAGCGGAAGTGCCACCAGCGACGTGCCACGCCACGGCGCCGGCATTCCTGCCTCTGACCCGATCGTCGCCAGAAATCACCATTCAGCCTCCGCCGAGGATCACCCACCACATGCCCACGGCTGCCGAGGCGACACCGGCTACGGCAATGGTGGCTCGATGCCATTTCACGGATGTGCGAGCGGCGACGGCAATCAACCTCCCCGCGGCAGCCCCGAAGAGTGCCATCGCCATCACGGTGCCGACGCCGAACACCAGCAGGAATACCACCGCCCCTCCCGGCGATGTCGACACGCTGACCGGTAGGGCGATCACCAGCGCGCCAGTGCCGGCAACGCCATGCAGCATCCCGATACCCAGCAGCGCCCGATGGCTGTGGTCGTGTCCTTCCCTTCCCCGGAGATGGGAGTGAAGGTGCCAGTGGCGGTCGCCGTCATGATCGTGCCAGTGGGCGTGCAGTCTCATCGCCCGCGCAACGGTAAGCAAACCGATGACTATCAGGGTCACCCCAACGGCGCGCTCGGCCAGTGGTTCGAACGCGTCCGGCAGCCGCATTCCGCTTGCTACCAGGACGCCACCCAGCAACAGGATGGTGAGCGAGTGGCCGATCCCCCAGCGAGCGCCCAGCGACGCCGCCCGACGCCACGATGGGCGCCTGCTCACGAAGGCGCTTACGGCCGCCAGGTGATCGGGCGCGAAGGAGTGCAGTACGCCGAGGGTGAACGCGGTGGTGAGGAGAAGCACGTGATTCGAGGTTGGAGGCCGGGTTCACGGCGGCGCCACGAACTCCATCGCCAGGTCAAGCGCCCGCACCGAATGAGTGAGCGCCCCGATGGAGATCCAGTCGACTCCGGTTTCTGCAACTGCGCGCACGTTGGCGAGTGTGATTCCCCCGGAAGCCTCCGTCATCGCCTGCCCGTGCACCATGTCTACACACTCGCGGAGCTGCTCGCTGGGCATGTTGTCGAGCAGGATGATGTCCGCGCTGGCAGCGATCGCCTGGCGGACCTGATCCGGCGTATCGCACTCCACTTCGACATCGATGCCCTCGGGAGCGAACTCTCGCGCGCGGCGAACTGCTCGCCCAATGTCGCCATCGACCGCCGCCAGGTGGTTGTCCTTTATCATCACCATCTGTGAGAGATCGATCCGATGGTTGCGTCCACCGCCGGCGCGCACGGCGTATTTCTCGAGCTTGCGCAACCCAGGCGTGGTCTTGCGCGTATCGACTATCTGGGCACCCGTTCCCCGGATTTCCTCCACGTAGCGTGCCGTGGATGTGGCGATACCGGAGAGCCGCTGCATGAAGTTGAGCGCCACCCGCTCGCCGGAGAGGAGCGCACGGGGATCTCCGGTAATCTGCATGACTCTCATACCCGCGGTAACGCGCTCACCGTCGTCGGCATCCACGCGAATGGCCACGTGAGAATCGAGAAGCCTGAAGACGGCGATGGCGAGTGGCACGCCGGCGATCACCCCTCCCTGACGGGCCACGATTACGGCATGTGCTCGGCGGTCCGATACTACGGTAGCAATGGTGGTGACGTCGGCAAACGCACCATCCTCTTCCAGCGCCGCACGTACGAGAGCGGTCAGTTCATCCGGCGAGAGGGGGAATCGCAGCGGATCATCAGGTGGAACCGCGTCGCCCGAACGCGGTGTCACGGCGCGCGGAGGGCGGTGCTCGCGCAACTACTCCCCCGGATCGGCGCCAGGACGCGCCGCTGTCGTGCCGCCGATGCTCACCATGCGCTCGATCGCAAGTCGAGCCTCCCGAGCGACCTCCGGCGGAACGGTGATGTGATGCTTCAACTCCCGGAGCGAGTGAAGCACCTTGGGAAGGGTGGTGACCTTCATGTACGTACACACCGCCTGGTCGTTGGCGGCGTAGAAGGTCTTGCCGGGATTCTCGCGCCGCAGTCTATGAAGGATGCCTACCTCCGTCGCCACGATGAACTCGTCCGCTTCCGCCACAGCTGGCCGGCGGATCATCCCCTCGGTTGACAGAATATGCACGCCTTCCTCTTCCACGTCACCCGCCGACATCGCCTCCAGGACGCTCGTGCTGCACCCGCACTCGGGGTGTATGAGAAACTCGGCACCCGGGTGAGCGGCCCGTCCGTGGGCGATGTGCTCCGGGTCGATCCCCGCGTGCACATGACACTCACCCATCCACACTTGCATGTTTCTCCGACCCGTCAAACGGCGCACGTGATTCCCCAGAAACATGTCGGGCAAGAAGAGGATCTCCCTGTCGGCAGGGATGGCGTTCACGACATCGACGGCATTCCCCGACGTGCAGCAATAATCGCTCTCGGCCTTCACCTCCGCGGAGGTGTTCACGTACGACACGACCACCGCACCCGGGTTCTCCGCCTTCCACGCTCGCAGCTGGCCGGCATCGATCTGCGCGGCAAGCGAGCAGCCGGCCGCCATGTCAGGCAGCAGTACTGTCTTTTCCGGCGAGAGAATAGCCGCCGTCTCGGCCATGAAGTGGACGCCGCAGAAGATGATGACTTCTGCCTCCGTGCGCGCCGCCTCGCGCGAAAGCCCCAGCGAATCGCCTACGAAATCGGCGACATCCTGCACTTCGGGACGCTGGTAGTTGTGCGCCAGAATGACCGCGTTCCGCGCCCGGGCCAGGACTCGGATTTCGTCGTGAAGCTCGGAGAAATGAGAGCTCTGGGTCATTCTCTAAAGCTAGCCCCGGAAGTGAGGGGGTAGAAGCCACTGGCCAGGCGAACCTGGCCCGAGGCTACCACACGATCCTCCTTCCCTGCCACTGTCTTCTCTCCTCCGGGAAATCGCTGCGGAAGTGCCCGCCGCGTGATTCCTTGCGCAGGAGAGCGGCTTCGGTGATCAGGCGCGCGGTCACGGCCATGTTGGCCTCCTCGGTGGCGCCACCGGTGAGGCGGGCGTCGATGGCGTCGAGATCGGCGAGCGCGGCTCGCAATCCACGCTCATCGCGGTCGATACCGGCATGAGCCCACATCGTGTCGCGAATCGCGTTGGCGGCCACCTGCGCGGCGCCGCGGTCGATCAGCGGAGGAACGGACCACTCCGACGCCTCCGGCAAAGCCTGAAGAACGGGAGTCCCGGCAACATCCCGAGCTACGCGCTCCGCGAACACCAGACCCTCCAGCAGAGAGTTGGACGCCAGCCTGTTGGCGCCGTGCACACCCGTGTTGGCCACTTCGCCACAGGCATACAGGCGCGGAACACTGGAGCGGCCGGCGAGATCGGTCACCACACCACCCATCATGTAGTGCGCCGCCGGCGTGACCGGAATGCGGTCGCGGCGCGGGTCGATGCCACGCGCCATGCACAGCGAGAAGATCCCGGGAAACCGCGCAGGAAAGGTGTCGCTAAGGGCGGTGGCGTCAACCGTCACACGCCCTGTACGGCGAATCTCGCGGAAGATCTCGCGCGCCACCACATCGCGTGGGGCCAGCTCGGCCAGCGGGTGGAGTGCGGCCATGAACCGCTCGCCGTCAGCGTTATGCAAAGTCGCGCCCTCCCCCCGCACCGCCTCCGAGATCAGCACCAGCGGGTTCTCCGGGGTATCGAGGGCGGTCGGGTGGAACTGCACGAACTCCATGTCCGCCAGACGCGCACCCGCACGATGGGCGACGGCGAATCCATCGCCAGTTGCCACCGGAGGATTGGTGGTCTTCGCGTAGACCTGGCCGCATCCGCCAGTCGCCAGAACCGTGGCGTCGGCAATTACCTCCAGCGGGCGGCCCCTCAAACTCGCCCGTGCACCGCAACAACCCTCGTCGGTGATGATCAGATCCAGCACCCTCGCGCGCTCCAGCACGCGAACCGCCGTCGTCATCCGCACACGCTCGGCGAGAGCACGCGCCACCTCGGCACCGGTGCGATCTCCGTGAGCGTGCACGATGCGGCTGCGCGAGTGTGCCGCCTCGCGGCCAAGCAGGAAGTCCCCAGTGGGATCCAGATCGAAGGAGGCTCCTGCGGCGTGCAGCTCGCGCACGCGGGCAGGCCCCTCGCGAACCAGAACTTCCACGGCCTCCGCATCGCACAGGGCGGCCCCCGCCGCAAGAGTGTCTCGGCGGTGATCCTCGGGTGAGTCGCCAGCTCCGAGTGCGGCGGCGATTCCACCCTGCGCATAGGCGGTAGCGGAATCGAACAGGGAAAGCTTGGTGAGCACCACCACCTTTCCAGCCTCTGCGGCCCGCCAAGCGGCGTGCAGCCCGGCGACACCGGACCCCAGGACCAAAAAGCGGGTGCGCAGCCGCTCGAGTGTCATGGGGAGGAATCAAAGAGGGTAACGGCCGAACCGGAAGGTCAGCCTTGCAGAGGAGCGTACGCCCCGCGATTCTTGTTGGACCTCATGCGAAAGCTCGTCCTCGCTGTCCTCGTTCTCCTCACCGTTCACGTAGCGCTTCTCTTCGTTCGACCCCGGCAGGCCGCGGTCGCGGCGGGAGATGGGCCGGATGTGGGCGTGGTATTCGATGTTGGTGGACGAGGTGACAAATCGTTCAACGATGGCGCCTATCTGGGCGCTGAAAGAGCGATGGCGGAGCTGGGCGCGAACATTCGTCTGATCGAGCCGGGGGAAGGGGTGGACCGGGAGGCGGGTCTTCGTTTGCTGGCGGCGCAAGGTATGGACCTGGTGGTGGGAGTCGGCTTCATTTTCAGCGACGACCTCACCGGCCTGGCGCAGGAGTACGGCAACGTGCGATTCGCAGGCGTGGACTACGCACTGCGAACCGATGCGCAGGGTAACGTGATCGAGCCGCCCGCCAATCTCGCTGCACTCAAGTTCAGGGAGGAGGAGGGCAGCTTTCTGGTCGGCGCCCTTGCCGCGCTGGTGGGAGGATCGAAGCGCGTTGGGTTCGTGGGAGGGATGGACATCCCACTCATTCACAAGTTCGAGGCAGGCTACCGAGCGGGAGTCATGCACGTCTGCCCGGATTGCTCGGTAGTTGCGCAATACGCTGGCGTCACTCCGGAGGCGTTCCGGAACCCCGGCCGCGGCCAGGAGCTGGCGCTGAGCCAGTACCAGTCAGGAGTCAACGTGATCTTTCATGCGTCAGGCTCCACCGGGCTCGGTGTATTCGAGGCTGCCCGGCGCACCGGCAAGCTGGCGATCGGTGTGGACGCCGATCAGTACGGCGAGGCACCAGGTTACATCCTCACCTCAATGGTGAAGGGCGTGGATGCGGTGGTTTACGATGCCGTTCGCCGCGTTCGCGAAGGGACCTTTGCCGGTGGGATCTACTGGTACGGTCTTGCCGAGGACGGCGTGGGCTACGTGTACGATGAGAACAACCGCGACCTCATACCCGACCACATTCACGCCCGGATAGAGGGTTTGAAGCAGGAGATCATTGAGGGGCGTATAGCGGTGCCGGCGACACGATGACAAGGGGCCCGGCTCGGGGTTGGGGGTTCGAGGTTCCGAAGAGCCGAACCTTACCGCCGCGTTAGACCCAAACGTCACCTCACCGCCCTCTCCGTCGCCTCCCGTATCACAAAACCCCAATCCCGAGCTCCGGCCTCGTGTCCATACTCCGACTCACCGACATCACGAAACGCTTCGGTCTGGTCGAGGCGAATCGGGGTGCGTCGCTGGAGGTGGAAGGTGGTGAGATCCACGCACTGGTCGGGGAGAATGGCGCGGGAAAGAGCACGCTCATGCGCATCGTGGCCGGCATGTACCAGCCGGATGGCGGTCGCGTAGAGATGAACGGCCGGGATGTCACCGGATGGAGCACCGCCCAGGCTATCGAAGGCGGTGTGGGGATGGTGCACCAGCACTTCATGCTGGTGCCGACACTTACCGTCGCCGAGAACGTGGTGCTGGGTCGTGAACCGTTGCGCGGGCCAGCGCTGGACATGGCGCGCGCAGTCAGCGACGTCGAACGCGTGGCCGACGAGTACGGGCTGCGAATCCATGCGCGGCGCACCGTATCCGATCTGTCGGTGGGCGAGGCGCAGCGAGTTGAGATCTTGAAGACGCTCTTTCGCGGTGCGCGTCTGCTGATACTCGATGAGCCTACCGCCGTTCTTTCGCCCCCTGAGGTGAGTGACCTCTGGCGAGTATTGCGCGGCCTCAAAGCCAATGGCGGTACAATCGTACTGATCACCCATAAGCTGAGCGAGGTAATCGAGGTCTCGGACCGCGTGACGGTCATGCGACAGGGCCGGACGGTTGACCGAATGACTACGGCGCAGACCACTCCTGCCGAGATCGCCCGCGCCATGGTGGGGCGCGAGGTAGCGCTGCCCGGCGAGGCGTCGTACGTGGCTGGCGAGCGAGCTACCGGCGGAGCAACACTGGAGCTGCTGGATCTCGTGGTAGCCGGCTCTGGCGGGCGGTGCGGTGTGAACGGTGTCACGCTCTCGATAGCGCCGGGTGAGATCGTCGGCGTCGCGGGCGTGGAAGGCAACGGCCAGACGGAGCTGATCGAGACGATCGCGGGACTGCGACCGTCGAAGAGCGGGCGGATTCTCCTGTGCGGCCGCGACATTGCGCGACTCGATGTGCGTGCACGGTCGGAGGTCGGACTGGCGCACATTCCGGAGGACCGCCACCTCCGCGGTCTCGTCCTCGACTACTCGTTGGCCGAGAACCTGATACTCGGACAGCAGCACCGATACTCACGCGGCTGGCGGCTCGACAGATCCGGAATCGCCGCCAACGCCGTGGAGAAGATTCGAGAGTTCGACATTCGGCCGGCCGACGCGTTGCTCCCCGTTCGCTCCCTCTCCGGCGGCAACCAGCAGAAGGTCGTGATCGCTCGAGAGATGGGATCGACTTTCTCGTGCCTGCTGGCCGCGCAACCGACGCGCGGTGTGGACGTGGGTGCAATCGAGTTCATCCACGGGCGGCTGCGGGAGGCCAGGGCAGCAGGAAAGGCGATCCTGCTCGTCTCCGCCGAGCTGTCGGAGATCCTTGCGCTTGCCGATCGCGTGGCGGTGATGTACGGCGGCCGCATCGTGGCCGTGTTGCCGAGAGCAGACGCTACGGAGGAAGCGATCGGCCAGCTGATGACCGGCGCCACGTCGAGCGGGGCCAGCGCGGCATGACGAGCAGTCCCACCACATCGCCGCAGTACGACACAGCCGCGCCTCCCTCGGCCAGGCCAACCGCCGGCCGGTCGCGGATCGCCAAGCTGGAGGAAGCCGTGCTGCCGCCGCTGGTCGCCCTGCTCATCGCGCTCGTGGCAGGCGATCTTCTCATCATCGCCTACGGCGAGTCGCCAGCGGTGGTATACCGGCTGTTGCTGGAGGGAACCTGGGGGAACTGGTACGGCTTCGGTCAGACCCTCTACAAGGCGACGACGCTGATTTTCACCGGACTGGCGGTGTCGCTAGGCCTTCGCGCCGGGCTGTTCAACATCGGCGCGGAGGGACAGCTGGCGGCTGGTGGCTTTGCTGCGGCGATGGCGGGTCTGCTGATGCCGGCAGCAACACCGGCGCTGCTGGCCGTGCCACTGGCGATCGCGGCCGCGGCGGCCGGCGGAGGTGCCGTGGGATTCGTGCCGGGAATGCTGAAGGCACGGTTCGGCGCGCACGAGGTGATCGTCACGATCATGCTGAACTTCATTGTGCTCGCCCTTCTCAACTGGCTGGTAGCGGCGCACCTGGCCGTACCGGAAACATTGCACACCGAGGAGATGCGCGCCGGCGCGGTGCCGCGGCTCTCCGAGTTCATCGGCAGCTTCCACGGCTCGGCGGCGAACATCACGCTTCTCTTCGCGCTGGCGGCGGCGATTTGTGTCGGCTGGTTTCTCTTTCGGTCGCGTCCGGGCTTCGAGCTGCGCGCGGTGGGACTCCAGCCGGCGGCGGCGGAAGCTGGCGGAGTACGGCTCGGAAGAATGTGGGTTCGCGCGCTGACAATGAGCGGAATGCTGGCGGGACTCGGCGGCATCAACTACGTGCTCGGCCATCGCTACTACTATGAGGAAGGTTTCGCCGCCGGAGCGGGCTTCATGGGAATCGCCGTGGCACTGGTGGGGCGCAATCATCCCATCGGCGTGATCCTGGCGGCGCTGTTCTTCGCGACGCTCTCTCAGGGAGGGCTCGCAATCAATGCCGTCGTGCCCAAGCAGCTTGTGGAAGTGCTCGAGGGGATCGTGATCCTGGCTGTGGCGGCCTCGGTGCCCGAGGTTCGGCGAATCCTGCTACAGGCGCGTAGAGGAGCGATGGCGCGATGACGGTGTTTGTGGCGCTTTTCGTTGCGCAGACGATTCGCATTGCGATCCCTTACCTGTTCGCCGCCGCTGGCGGCGTGGTGGCGGAACGCGCCGGTGTGATCAGCCTCACGCTCGAGGGCTTCATGCTCAGCGGCGCCTTTGCAGCAACGCTCGGCAGCTACTACACGGGGAGCGCGTGGATCGGCGTGTTGTGCGGCATGGGCGGAGGTCTCGTGTTCGGGATGCTGCATGCCGTTGCGAGCATCCGCTTCCGGGCCGATCAGATCGTCACCGGGATCGCGCTCAACCTGCTGGCGATAGGCATCACGCGCTACCTCCTCCGGCTCTTCTTCGAGAGCTCGTCCAATTCGCCCCGGGTGGAGGGGCTGACTTCGCCCGCGGCCGGCGAGAGCCTGGTCATGCCGATGCTGCGAAATCCGCTGATCTGGATCGGACTGCTCACGCTTCCATTGCTCGCGCTGCTCATCTATCGGACGGCGTTCGGGCTGCGTGTGCGTGCGGTAGGAGAGCATCCCGAAGCGGCGGCGACACTGGGGATTCGCGTAACGCGCGTTCGCTATGCCGCGGTGGCGCTATCGGGCGTGCTGGCCGCGCTCGGCGGTGTGTATCTGGCGCTGGACCAGCACCAGTTCACAGACGGAATGACGGCCGGTCGCGGCTTCATAGCCCTCGCCGCGATCATCTTCGGCCGTTGGCATCCGCTACGGGCCGGCGCGGCGTGCCTGCTGTTTGCCGCCGCCGAGACGCTTCAGATTCAGCTTCAGGGAACACAGGTCATTCCTTCGCAGTTCGTGCAGATGATTCCGTATCTTCTCACGATCATCGCGCTTGCAGGCGTGGTTGGCCGCGCCGTGCCACCGGCCGCGCTGGGGAAGGCGCAGTAGCGCCGGGTTCTACGTAGGTGAGACAGAGGATGGTGATCGATCGGGCTTCTGTTCTTGTCACCACGCGGAGAGCGCGGAGGTGGACGGCATTGACCGCAGGGGCGCAGAAAGCTCAGAAAGCTACAACGAATGATACGAGACATGCCTGGCCAATGATCGGGATCTCTGCGCGCTTTCTTCCTCCCTCCGCGTTTCCTGCGCGCACGGGCGATGCCACTGGGCGAACCGCCAGGGCCCAATAGGTGACCACACCACCGACCGGGCGCTTGAGCGGGATGCGCTCAGGCAATTTCGGCAAGCTCCTCGTGCTCATGGCCACGGCCTTCATGGACATGGTCGGGGCGCTGATGGTGATTCCGCTGCTGCCATTCTACGCCACCGAGCTGGGCGCGGACGGGCGCGGGCTTGCAGTGCTGGTGTCGGCATTCTCCGCCATGCAACTGCTGAGTGCGCCGTTCTGGGGCCGATTCTCGGACCGATACGGGCGGCGGCCGGCGTTGATCGTGGGGCTTGGCGCTGCGGCCATCGGGTACATCATTTTCGCCTTCTCGCACAGCTTCTGGATGCTCCTGCTGTCACGCGTGGTGCAGGGCGCGGGTGGCGGTACCGTCGGCGTGATTCAGGCGTATGTGGCGGACGCGGTGGAGCCGCGCGACCGGGCGAAGTCGCTCGGCTGGTTGAGCGCGGCAACCAACGTCGGCGTCATCTTCGGACCGCTGCTCGGATCCATGAGCGCCCAGTGGGGACGAGCCGCCCCAGGTTTGCTGGCAGCCGGACTGGCCGTCATCAACATGGGCTTCGCATGGCGCTTCCTGACCGAATCGCACGGGCTGGCGGCCAGGGAGCGGGCGCGTACGGCGCGGCGGCCGCGAGAGGTGCTGTTGCGCGTAGCAATCACACACGTGCGCGAGCCGGCCTCGAGGCTGATCTGGATCTATTCGCTCGGCATGGCCGCATTCTACGGAATCACCGCCATCCTCACGCTGTTCCTCATCCAGCGCTTCGATGTCACCACTCGCACGATCGGATTCTTCTTTGCATACATCGGTGCGCTGAACGTGATCTTCCGCGTGCTGCTGCTCGGTCGCGTCGTGGATCGATTGGGCGAAGCACGCACCATGCGGGCAGGGGCCGCCATCCTGGCGCTGGGACTCTTTCTTCTTCCTCTCACGCACACGCTCTTCCTGCTGGCGCTTGCGATCGCGCTCATGCCGCTCGGGACGTCTCTCACCTTCCCCAGTGTGACGGCGCTGCTTTCGCGCGTCGTTGGCAGCCACGAGCGCGGCATGTACATGGGTGTTCAGCAGACGTTTGCCGGGATGGGGCGTGTGCTTTATCCACTATGGGCCGGATGGGCGTGGGACATGCTCGGTGTTTTCGAGCCTTTCTGGACGTCCGCGGCGATCGTGGCCGGCACGATTCTGCTGGGTCTTGGAATGGAGCAGATTACCACTACCGAGATGCGAGCCGCCGGTGGGGGGGAGGTCGCGGCAGCGGAGGGAGCGGCGAAGGGGAAGGCAGCAATCGTGGAGTGACATGCCGCCCGTGACGCCGCTGGTGACCGTGCGTCACCTTCGTGAGTAGCAGCGCTTTGGGCCGCGTCGCCCTCGCGAGCAGCAGCGCTGGGGACCGTGTGTCACCCTCGTGAGCAGCAGGGCCTGCACAATCCGCATCAAGCCAACTTGGCATCCTCCCTGAGCGCCGTACCCACGGCCGAACCCGAACGAGATGCAGTGTCGCCCGGGGTAGCTGGCTCCAGCGCACTGCGGACGACTCTCGGCATTGCAGCCGCCCTGGTGATCGCCGTGCTCGGCTTCCTTCCGATCGCCAACTGGATTCCTGGCGGCCACGAGGCGCCCTGGTACGGGGCGATGCTCGGACACTGGGGCAGTGGTGCCGTCATCGTATCAGGAATTGCCATCCTGCTGACGATCATCTCGCAGCGAGTGAACGCCCTCTGGCATGATGGCATCCTCCTGTCGCACGAGAAGCGGCTCGCAAGCTGGCCCGTCACCCTGCTGATCACGGCACTGGCGCTGGCGTCGTACGTGCTCGTCGCACGGCTCTTGTTAGGCGCCACACCGTTGTTCATCGACGAGATCGTGCAGCTCCTCCAGGCGCGCATTTACGCCGGCGGAGCCCTCTGGCTGCCGGCCGACAGTCATCCCGAGTTCTTCTCCATCGTGAACGTGGTGGATGCCAAGGGCCGCGTCTATGGACAGTTCCCGGCCGGCGGTCCGGCGATGCTTGCTGCAGGCGACCTGCTCGGTGCTTCGTGGATGATCGTTCCCGTCTTCGGCGCAATCTCGATCCTGGCGTTCTCGGCGATCGTTCGGCGCGCCGAGCACCGGCCACTGGTAACCGCTGGGGCCGTCGCGCTGTTCGCCTTCGCGCCGTTCACCTTGTTCATGTCCGGCTCGTACATGAATCACGTAACGGCGCTGGCGTGGATCCTGATTGGCGCGGCAGGGCTCGCCCGCCTGGTCAACGATGCGCGACCGCCCTGGTGGGGTGGAGTCGTTTGCGGGATCGGCTTTGGGATGGCCGCCACCATCCGTCCAGTGGACGCACTGGCGTTCGCGCTGCCAGCCGGGGCTTGGCTGGTCCATCGCGCAATGCGCGACCGTTCGCGATGGATGCAAACACTCGCCGCCGGGGCGGGCGTCGCGCTGCCGGTGCTCCTTCTGATGTGGGTGAACAACGCGACCACCGGTTCTCCCCTCCTCTTCGGGTATCAGGTGTTATGGGGAGCGTCGCACGATCTGGGATTCCACCAGACACCATGGGGATTCGCGCACACTCCCGTACGCGGCCTCGAGTTGATCAATCTCTATTTCCTGCGTCTGCAGTCGCACCTCTTCGAGGCGCCGGTGCCGTCGTTGCTCGCTCCGCTGGCGGCGCTGCTGCTGACGCGGCGATTGTCGGCGCTGGACCGATATCTCATTGCCTCGGGAGCGCTGCTGATTGCGCTGTACTTCGCCTACTGGCACGACGGTTTCTATCTCGGCCCGCGCTTTGTCTATCCGCTGGCACCGATCATGGCGCTGTGGACTGCTCGACTGCCGGCGTTGATCCGCGAGCGTTGGGGAGCCGGCTCTGCCGCGCACCGCACGACAATCTACGCGCTGGTGGTGTCTACGCTGATGGCGGTTGCCATGACAGCTCCGACGCGCGCCCGCGAGTACGCAGGCAGCATGGCCACCATGCGGTGGGATGCGGATGACGCCGCGGCCGCCGCCGGAGTGCGCGACGCGATCGTGCTGGTTCGCGAGAGCTGGGGCTCGCAGCTCGTCGCCCGTATCGCAGCACTGGGCGTGGCGCGACCGCAGGCGGAGATACTCTATCATCACGTGGATCTGTGCGCGCTCGAGGAAACCGTGTCGGATGCTGAGGCAGCCGGCCTGCGCGGCGATGCAGCGCATGCCAGGCTCTCACCTTTGCTGGCTGATTCAGCGCGTACGGTACCGGCTCCATTCGGTGGCGGTGGAGCCGGGCGTGTGCTCCCCGACTCCTGGTATTCTGCGCGCTGCCTGCGAAGGGCGCGCGAGGAGTACGAGGGGTTCACTCCGCTCGCACCTCTTCTCCTCTCGCGCTCGGGCAATCTGTACGTGCGCGACCTTCATGAACGGGACTCGTTGATTCTGGCTCGGCACCCGGAGCGCTCTGTCTACCTGCTGCGACCAGACGGCGACACGGATGGATTTCCGCCGCGCTTCCACAGGCTCGACCGTGACTCGCTCATGGCCGCCTGGCGCACGCCGGCGCCCGCGGATTCCGGTGCACGGATCCGCATCACCAATCCTGCGTCGCAGCCGCGTCTTCCTCACGCAGCGGGCTCGTCCGGTCCAGGTAGTCGGGTTGGAAGATGAGACGGGCGCCGCGCTGATTGGTGAAGAAGGCGTAGCCCCACTCGATAAGCACGCTCAGCCGGTTGCGGAATCCGGCCAGATACATGATGTGCACGAACAACCAGAACCACCACGCGATCGCCCCGGTGATCTTGAAGCGGCCAAAGTTGGCTACCGCGCGGTAGCGGCCGATAGTTGCCAGCTCGCCCTTGTTTCGATACCTGAAGGGCGTACGCTCCTCGCCGCGTAAGGTGCGCACTATGTTGACCGCCGCGTGCTCCCCCATCTGATTGGCCGCCGGCGCGACCGCGGGGACGAGACCATCCTCACCATGCCTGACCGCGGCAAGATCGCCGGCGACGAAGACCTCCGGGTGTCCCGGCACGGATAGATCTGGCTCCACCTGGACGCGCCCTGCCTTATCGCGCGGCGCATCGAGATCGGCACCGAGCGGCGATGCCTCATTGCCGGCCGCCCAGAAAACCGCGCGCGCGCGGATATCGCCATCCTTGAGGTGCACGACGCCCGGCTCGATTCCGGTCACCATCGACCCCGTGCGCACATCTACTCCCAGCTCCGCCAGATCGCGCTCGGCCCGCCGGGCGAGATCCTCGGGAAACGATGGCAGGATGCGGGGGAGCGCCTCGATCAGGTAAACACGGGCGCGGCGTGTGTCGACGCGTCGAAACTCGCGCGGCAGGACATCGCGAGCGACCGACGGAATCATTCCCGCGAGTTCGACTCCGGTAGGCCCACCGCCGACGACCACGAAAGTGAGATAGGCATCGCGCTCTTCGGGATCCTCGGCCTTCTCAGCTAGCTCGAAGGCCATCAGAAAACGCCGCCGGATCTCAGCGGCATCGGGAATCGTCTTGAGGCCGGGCGCCATCGGCTCCCATTCGGCGTTGCCGAAGTACGAGTGTCGAGCTCCACTGGCTACGATCAGATAGTCGTACTGCATCTCGCTGCCGTCATCGTCGTAGCGGACCACGCGCCGGCGAACGTCGATCTCACGAACGTGCGCAAGGAGCACGGTGGTGTTCTTCTGCCGCCGGAGGAGTCGTCGGATGGGTGATGTCACGTCATTGGCGGTGAGCACCGCTGTCGCCACCTGGTAGAGGAGTGGCTGGAAGACGTGATGATTGGTGCGGTCGAGTACCGTCACATCAACCGGAGCCCTGCGCAGCGCGCGAGCGGCGGCCATTCCGGCGAAGCCTCCTCCGACGATAACGACGTGAGGAAGACGGCGGGAGCTGTCTCTCTGTCCGCGAACGGGCGTGTGGGCTGATGCTCGGGTATCGGTCATGCGCTCACGTGGCACTCATGGTTTCCCCGCGCGCCAGACGCGCTTCCACCCAACGCGCCGTGAAGGTGATGATCGTCACGACCAGAATGAGCAGCACGCTGTACGCCGCCGCCGTGCCGAAGGCGAAGCTTCGAAGCTGGGCCAGAATCTCGATGGAGATCGGTCTGTTGGCATGCGTGTAGAGCACGATACTGGCCACGAACTCGCCAACCGCAGTGATCGCCGCGAGCATCGCGCCGGCCACCAGTCCGGGGCGCGCGGCCGGAAGGATGACGCGCCGTATCGTCATCCACCACGACGCCCCGAGTCCTCGCGCCGCATCTTCCAGCGACGGATCCATCTGCCGCAGCGAACCCTCCACGGCGGTAGTCACGAGCGGGATGCCCCTGATGAAGTAGGCAAGCGGCAGGATCCAGAAGGTGCCGATGAGCAGCACGCGTCCGGTGAGCAGATGCGACGTGCTGAACGTGGCGGCAAGGCCGATGGCGATGGCGGTGGCGGGAATCGCCCACGGCAGCGCAACCAGCACCGTGAGCAGGCCGCGGCCGCGGAAGCGCCTGAACACAATGAGATACGCGGCGAGGAAGCAGACCACCACGTTAGCGGCTGTCGCCACTCCGGCCATGGTAACGCTGTTCCGGATGGGCACCCAGAGCCGCGCGTCCGTGCCGAGTCGGCGGAAGTTGTCCATCGTGTATTCCGGCGGCAGCACCTGCGTAGTCCAGGCACCGTCGCGCGCAAACGCCACCAATATGACCATCATATGTGGCAGGATGAGCACGACCACCGACAGCGTGGCGGCCACCGCTCCCAGCACCCGAATGGCAGGTGACCGTATGACGGTGCGCAAACCGCGCCCCTTCCCGGTGAGAGCATATTCCCGGCGTCGCTGCATCCAACGGAGCAGCGCCAGCGCGGCCAGCGCGCTCAGGGCGAGCACGGTCGTCTCCACATAGGCGAGTCCCATGGCGCCGCTCAAGCGCGAAGCGAAGATCTGCGTGGAGAGGACGCGCAGCCCTCCGCCGAAGATGTACGGCGCAGAGAAAGACCCCAGCGAGCTCATGAAGACGAGCAGCATGGAGCCGGCGATCGCCGGAGTGAGGAGCGGCAGCGTAACACGTCGCAGTCGATGCCAGCGCCCGGCGCCGAGGCCAGCCGCCGCCTCATCCAGTGAGGAGTCGAAGCGCTGAAGTCCTGCGGAGACGAAGAGAAAGACATACACGTACATCGTGTACGCGTGAACGAAGATGATCGCCCAAATGCCGGTGAACGTCCACGGCGACCGCTCCATCCCGAAGAACCGCTGCACTGCGCGCGTCACCACCCCACTCTCGCCATAAAGGAAGAGGAAGGAGACGACGCCGACTAGCGGAGGCAGCGCCGCCGGCAAGGTGGCGAGAACGCTCAGCAGCCGGCGACCGCGGAACTCGAAGCGGCTCAGCAGAAAAGCGAGCGGCATCCCCACCAGCAGCGAAGCAATCACCGACCCGACCGAGATGACGAGCGTCGCGCGCAACGCTTCCCGGTCGGCCGGGCTGGCGATGAAGGCGCGCCAATGATCGAGTCCGCCGGAGAAGCTCTCGAGAACGACACGAACGTTGGGATACACCACGCTCCACAACAGCAGCACCATGACGGGCCCGGCAATCAGCCAGGTGCCGAGTGATACGTTGGTCAGGCGGGGCGGAGGAGGTGGAACCGCGCCGGGATGCTCGACCGCGGCACGAGGCGTGGGGACGACCGGAACGGTCACCGGCCGACAACCGCGACCGGCTCGCGCACCAGGCGCACGCCCACCCGGTCGCCAACGTTGAGATTGCGCTCGGCACTGAACAGATCGAGCTCGGTGCCATCGGCGGCGCGCACGCGGTAGGCGAGCAGCGCACCAGCGAATCGCCTCGAGATGATCTCGCAACGCCAGCCCTCGTCGGGATCGCCGGCACGCGAAAAGCCGAGCGCGTCGGGACGCAGGACGGCCATACCTTCGCCGCCACTGAAGCCGTCCCAGTGCGCGCGGTATCGCCGGCTCTCGCCCGCTATGCGGATCACCGCCGCGTCGCCCTCGCGAGTGGCAGGCACGAGCGATGAGCTGCCGATGAACTCGGCCACATCGCGGTTGGCGGGTCTGTCGTACAACTCCTCCGGCGCGCCAACCTGAAGGAGCCGGCCCGACTTGATCACCGCAACCCGATCGGCGATGGCGAACGCGTCTTCCTGATCGTGCGTCACGAACAGCGAGGTGACGCCCAGCCGGTGAAGCGTGGCTCGGAGCTCGGTGCGCATCGCTCCGCGCAGCGTGGGGTCGAGGTTGGAGAGCGGTTCGTCGAGAAGAAGCACGCGCGGCTCGATGACGAGGGCGCGCGCCAGAGCCACGCGCTGCTGCTCACCGCCGGAGAGCGACTGCACCTGTCGGTTTCCGGCCACACCCAGCCCCACGCTCTCGAGCGCCCGACGTGCCCGCTCGCCGCGATCGCTCCTGGAGACACCGCGGGCCGCCAGTCCGAAGGCGACGTTCTCCCCCACCGTCATGTGCGGGAAGAGCGCGTAGTGCTGGAAAACCATCCCGAACGCCCGCTTCTGCGGCGCAAGGTGAGTGATGTCGCGGCCGTCGAGCAGTACGCTTCCGGCATCCGGTGTCTCGTAGCCGGCAACGATGCGCAGCGTGGTGGTCTTGCCCGAGCCTGAAGCGCCTACCAGCGCGAGCAGCTCGCCCTGCTGCAGTTCCAGCGACACGCCGTCCACGGCGGTATGCGAGCCGAAGCGTCGCGTTACTCCGACGAGGGCGAGGGTACCGGCGCTCACTGGCGGCGATAGCGATTGCGGATGTTGGCGTCCCAGTACCGCATCCATTCGTCCAGGCGCTCCGCCAGCAGTTCGCGATCGATGTCCATTGGCCTGATCTGGGCCTGCGCCTCGCGAATCCAGTCCGGGAGGGAATCGGGCGGGATGTCGCGACGGGCGGGCAGGCGCAGGAACCGTTCGGCAGCTTCCAGCATGGCTTCGGTGCTGGTGACGAACTCGTAGTAGCGCCGCGCGGCATCCGGGACGTTCGTGCCTCGCACTATCGCGATTCCATCCACCACGACCGGCGTGCCACTTGCCGGAATGACGTAGTCGACCGGGATGCCGTGCCGCCGCTGAAGAGTGGCAATGTCGGGCATGTCCCAGAGCGTTATCAATCCCTCCTGCCGGCCGAGCTTCTGATACAGAAGCGTGGGATTGAGCACGTACTCCTTCGTGTTCGCATCGAGCCGCCGGAGGTACTCGAAACCTTCCTCGGGGGAACCGGTGCGCTTCACGGATCGCGCTATTAGTCCGCCAAAGATGGCGCGCATCGTACCGGAGGCGATCGGATCGCGGATCAGCACCTGTCCACGCCAGCGGGGATCGAGCACATCCTCCCACTCGCGCGGCGCGTCCTCGGCACTTACTACATCGCTGTTGTATGCGATCACCTCCGGCGTGAGGTAGGTGCCGTACCAGCTGTCGTTCACTCCGCGCGCATCCTCATCGACGGCGTCAGCCCAGGTGGGGCGGTACGGATCGAGCAGCCCCTCTGCGGCGGCGCGATCGAAGATCTCGCCGGGCGCGCCGAACCAGACGTCCGCCTGCGGGTTGGCGGCTTCGGCGCGAATGCGATCGATCACTTCCTGTGAACCCATGTCCACCCACTGCACGTCGATCTCAGGATTGGCCGCCTCGAACTCGCGCTCGAACCAGCCAAGCAGGTCGCTGCCGTGCGGAGAGTACACGGTGAGGACAGTGCGCCCGTTGCCGCCGCATGCGACGAGAAGGGCGAGCAGTGCCGGGATCGCGACGAAACGCAGGAACGCAGCCATCATGGCGCCAGTGCGCGATTACCGTTTGCGCCGGCCGGCGCGAGCAGATTGACGAACAGGCGCGCCGCGCCCGGCACGCCGGCTGGAAGCTGCCGGAAGAAGGCGAGCGTCGTATACACGTATACACCCTGACCATACGACGCCACCAGCAACGCGCCGTCGTGCGGCTGCTCGCCAGGATCGCTCATCGCCAGCAGGCTGACGTAGGCGGAGTCTCGTTCGGCGGGCATGTACAGCGCTCGCTCCTGCACCCAGCCGTCGAAATCAGTGAGGCTCACCTGATTCGGGCCGCGCAACACGCGATGACCGGGCTCGACCATGGTGACTTGTGCGTTCTCGTCCGTCACGCGATCATGCGGTCGCCGGATAGAGATCGGGTACGGCATGATGCCGGGCCGCATCATCTCGTACTGGCCGTACTGCACCACCATGGTCCCACCGCGCCGAACGAACTCGAGCAGGAGTCGGTTGTGGCGCACCAGCTCATCGCTCGCTGCGTAGGCACGCGGCCCTACGACGATTGTCGAGAAGCGTGCCAGGTCGGTGGCCGGAATGTCGGCGGGGTCCAGTGCGGTCACCTGAACGCCCAGCTGCTCCAACGCCGGCATCACATTGTCGCCGACGCCCCGAACGTACGCAACGCGAAGCCCCGATGGCATGCGCAGAGGCACACCCTGAAGCGCGAGTATCGCCGGCCGGTGCTGCTGTCGCGAGCGGATGTGGTCGTACTCGATGGCCGTGTAGCCCGTTGCGAAGCGAGCCCCGTCACTCTCGGCAACGAGCCGGATGCTGTCGCGCCGCGCAGCCACCGCGCCGGCAAGACGGAAGGAGACGGTGCGCGCCTCGAAGGGCTCGAGTGTGATGGTGCGAGCAGCGGTGTCGGCGCGGAGCCCTGAAGGGAGCTCGATGCTCACGCGCACCTGTCGCGGATATGCGGATCCCGAGCGCAACTGGGCCGTCACCGTGCGCTCCACGGACTCCGTTGCCGGCGCATACTCCACCGAGCGCTCCAGCGCGATTCCGATCCCCGGCACGACGGCCAGCATTCGCTGAACATCACCACGCACCGGATCGGCAAAGCGATGCACCACCGGCTCCACCAGCGTGTAGGTAAGCCCATCCACGCGCAGATATACTTCCACCGCGGCGATGCGATGGTCCGCCTCTGAACGGCCATCGATGAGCGGTGCAAACATGGCCCCGACGCGTTCGCTCGCCAGCCACCACGGCTGGCTCTCGCGAGCACCTCGGGCGACGAGCTGGAGCGCGGCGGCACTGTCCGGATGAAGAAGGACACGCGGTGCGCTGGCGGCCCGGGCAACAGCGTCTCCCACGAGCACCACCGAATCCACGACGAACGGCAGGGGGCCACGGTTGTACACCGCCACCTCGATGGAGGCCGTATCGCCCACCGCGAGCATCGCGTGCGGTGAGGTGGGCTCGACCGCCGCGCCAAGCGCGACAAGCATCGCACGCTCGGCCCGATCGTCCAGCGCTCGCAGGATGTGCAGCGCTTCGTCGCGCGCGCCTTCGTCCCGCGTGACGCCCGGACGGCGCAGGC
>CAYXRS010000044.1:20696-22562 GCA_964467195.1 uncultured Gemmatimonadaceae bacterium | reverse complement strand
ACGACTGGCGCGTGCACTTCGCCGACACCATGCGCGGCGGGCAGTACGTCAACAATTGGCGCATGGCCGAGCTGCACGCGCGCGAAGCACCGGACCGCGTCCGCGAGCTCGAGGCGTGGGGCGCGCTGTTCGACCGCACGGCCGACGGCCGGATCCTTCAGCGAAACTTCGGTGGGCACCGCTATCCGCGCCTTGCGCACGTTGGTGATCGCACCGGGCTGGAGATGATCCGTACGCTTCAGGATCACGGCGTGCACCGGGGAATCGACGTCCACATGGAGTGCACGGTCACCGCACTGCTCACCGACGACGGCCGCGTGAGCGGAGCGTTCGGCTACGAACGTGAGCGGGGGCGCTTCCGTCTATTCAGGGCGAAGGCTGTCGTGCTCGCCACGGGGGGAGTTGGGCGTGCGTTCCGAATCACGAGCAACAGCTGGGAGTACACGGGCGACGGGCACTCGCTGGCGTACCATGCCGGCGCCGCCCTGCAGGACATGGAGTTCGTGCAGTTTCATCCCACAGGGATGATCTGGCCGCCAAGCGTGCGCGGCATCCTTGTGACGGAGGGCGTGCGTGGCGAGGGGGGAGTGCTGCGCAACAGCACCGGTAAGCGCTTCATGTTCGATGACATTCCCGAGAACTACCGAACGCAGACGGCGGACAACGAAGAGGAGGGTTGGCGCTACACGCAGGGCGACAAGAACGCGCGGCGCCCTCCGGAGCTGCTGACGCGGGATCACGTGGCACGATGCATCGTGCGAGAGGTGCGCGAAGGGCGGGGCAGTCCGCATGGTGGCGTCTACCTGGATATCTCGTGGATCAAGGAGCGGCTTCCCAGGTCCGAGGAGCACATCAAGCGCAAGCTGCCAAGCATGTACCATCAGTTCATGCAGCTTGCCGGCATCGACATCACCAGAGAGCCCATGGAGGTGGGACCTACCACCCACTACATCATGGGGGGTATCCGGGTTGACGGCGACACGCAGATGAGCAACGTGCCAGGGCTCTTTGCCGCGGGCGAGTGCGCGGCGGGGCTGCACGGCGCCAACCGGCTGGGTGGGAACTCGCTTTCCGATCTGCTGGTGTTCGGAAAGAGGGCAGGAGAGTACGCCGCGCAGTTCGCGAAGGAACACGGCGCCGCGCGGGTGGATGAAACGCAGGCCGATGCCGCCGCGCGCGACGCGCTGGCGCCTTTCGACGGCTCGGCTTCGCGCAATGGTACCGGCCCGTATCAGATCCAGGATCAGCTTCAGGAGTGCATGCAGGAGCTGGTTGGAATCGTACGGACCCAGGCGGACATGGATCGCGCGCTCGGGCGGATCGCTGAGCTCAGGGCGAGTGCGGTTCACGTGACCGCACCGGGCAACCGGGAGTACAATCCGGGATGGCACACCGCTCTCGACATTCGCCATCTGCTGACGATCTCGGAAGCGATAACACGGTCGGCGATGGAACGACACGAGAGCCGCGGTGGGCATTTCCGGGAGGACTGTCCGGACAAGGATCCGGCTTATGCGACCGTCAACTTCACCGCACAGAGGGGTCCCGACGGTGAGATGCGCATCGGCCGCGCGCCGATACCGCCGATGCCGGAGACGCTCAGAGCCATCATTGAGGAGATGAAGTAATGGCCACTCCCACGACGACCAGTCATGGCGGCGACGCCTACACCGCGGCCCAGGCGGCGCAGGATGCGGCGGTCGGGCATCGACGTCGCACCTTTCGCGTGTGGCGCGGCGAGAACGGCACCGGTGAGCTGGCCGACTACACCACGGAGACGGCGGACGGGATGGTGGTGCTGGACGCCATTCATCAGATCCAGGCCGAGCAGGCAAACGACCTGGCCGTGCGCTGGAACTGCAAGGC
>CAYXRS010000044.1:0-20596 GCA_964467195.1 uncultured Gemmatimonadaceae bacterium | reverse complement strand
ATCAGATCCAGGCCGAGCAGGCAAACGACCTGGCCGTGCGCTGGAACTGCAAGGCGGGGAAGTGCGGCTCGTGCTCGGCGGAGATCAACGGCATCCCCAAGCTCATGTGCATGACCCGCCTCGATCAGCTTCCCGAGGCCAAGCCGATCACCGTGGAGCCGATGAAGGCATTCCCGCACGTGCGCGACCTGGTGACCGACGTCTCGTGGAACTATCGAGTCAAGCGGCAGATCAAGCCCTTCACCCCCCGCGAGCCGGATGCGCCCGATGGAACATGGAGGATGTCGCAGGCAGATGTGGATCGTGTGCAGGAGTTCCGGAAGTGCATTGAGTGCTTTCTCTGCCAGGACGTCTGCCACGTGCTGAGGGACCACGACAAGCACGAGGAGTTCATTGGACCGCGCTACTTCGTCCACGCCGCCGCGCTGGAGATGCATCCCCTGGACACCGCTGATCGCGTGCCCGAGCTGCGCCAGGCGGGTGGGATCGGCTACTGCAACATCACCGCGTGCTGCACCAGGGTCTGCCCGGAAGGCATCACGATCACGAACAACGCGATCATCCCGCTCAAGGAACGGGTGGTGGATGAATACTTCGACCCAGTCGGCAAGCTGGTGAAGATCTTCAGCCGGCGGAAGCAAGAAAAATGATAACAACGGCATTGTGATTACGCTGGCACCGGTGCATCGCCTGAATCTCCAATGCAGGTTCCTTCGATCAGTAATCATGAGTCTCGCGTAATTCTCCGCGCCTCTGCGCCTTTGTGGTAAGAGAAGGAACGACGGCAAACACCGAACAGTGAATCACCTCACGGAGTCCTCCATGCCCAAGCTCAAGACCATCACCCGGGCAGGCATCCCGGCCGCCCTCCAGAAGGCCGAACGGTATCGTCTTCTGAACGACTCGTCGGCGGCGGAGAGCATTTGCCTGGACGTGCTGTCGGTGGATCCGGAGAATCAGGCCGCGGTGGTTATGCTGCTGCTGTCGATCACCGATCAGATCGGGCATGAGCTCTCCGAGGGCGTGCAGCGTTCGCGCGAGCTGCTCGACCGGATCGCCGACGAGTATCAGCGGGCGTACTACGCCGGGATCATCTGCGAGCGGGAGGCGAAGGCGCTGCTGCACCGCGATGCTCCGGGCGCGCGTCACGTGGTGTCGGAGTGGCTGCGCGATGCAATGAGCTGCTACGAGAAAGCTGAATCCATCAGGCCGGCGGGCAACGATTCCGCCATTCTTCGCTGGAACACCTGCGCGCGTCTTCTGGCGAGACACGAAGTGGTGGAGGAGCCGCCTCTGGCGTACGAGCCGGCGCTCGAAGACTGAGGCCTGAGCGGAGCCGGCATGCGAATCGAGCAGAGACAGTGGACCGAAGGAGCCGGCTGGAGCCCGGTTGTTGGTGCGAGTGACATGCCACCCGTGCAGCTCGTCCTGTTCTTCGCGGCAAACTCGGCGATTACCGCAAGCAACGCGATCGATACGCTGATGGAGGGATATCCGGGTGCTCGTATCCTTGGCTGTTCCACCGCGGGTGAGATCTGTGGGACCTCGGTGGCGGACGGTACCATCGTCGCAACCGCCATTCACTTCGAGCATACCTCTCTGCGCATGGCATATCGGACGATCAGCGACCCCGCGGCAAGCGCGGCCGCCGGGGAGCAGCTCGCTCGTGATCTGCCGGCCGAAGGTCTGGCACATGTCTTCGTGCTGGCGGAGGGTCTCAAGGTGAACGGCTCCGAGCTGGTGAAGGGGCTGCGCGAGGGGCTCCAAACCCACGTTGCCGTCACCGGGGGATTGGCCGGCGACGGCGAGCGATTCCACAGGACGACCGTCAGTCTGGATCGGCTCTCGACCGACGGAGGCGTTGCGGTGGTGGGATTCTACGGAGACCGGCTCAGTGTGGGATACGGCTCCATGGGCGGCTGGGACCAGTTCGGGCCGGAGCGGCTCGTGACGAGGTCCGAGGCCAACATTCTTTACGAGCTGGATGGCGCCCCGGCGCTCGATTTGTACAAGAGGTATCTCGGTCCCTACGCGGCGGGGCTCCCCGCCAGCGGCCTGCTCTTTCCTCTGAGCCTGCGCGGGAATGGCGGTGATCCAGGCATCGTGCGAACCATCCTCGGCATCGACGAGGAGGCCGGCAGTCTCGTTTTTGCCGGCGATGTCCCCCAGAATGGCTACGTTCGACTCATGAAGGCGAACGTCGATCGCCTCATTGATGGTGCCCATGGCGCTGCCGATGCCAGCTTCAGCGCACTAGGTACCATCGCGCCGGACCTGGCTATCTTGATCAGTTGTGTAGGACGCAAGCTGGTGCTCAAACAGCGGGTCGAGGAAGAATTGGAAAGCGTCCGGGGCGTACTCGGCGATGGTGCCGTAATGACCGGGTTCTATTCATACGGTGAGATCGCACCGTTTATGGCCTCGGCCAAGTGCGAGCTGCACAATCAAACCATGACCATCACGACGTTCGCGGAGCGTTGAGGCGTGCACAAGCTGCTCGCTCGTCAGCTCCGTCAGCACTTTGGCTCGGTGGACGATGTTCCCGAGGCGTTGCGACAGTTCGTGCAGGCCATCGACGCGGCGTACCAGCAATCCGACGATGACCGGGCGCTTCTCGAGCGTTCGATGGACACGGTGTCGCAGGAGATGGTCGAGCGTTTTCTGCGGCTTCGTGACGCGCTCGCCGAGAGCCAGCGCACTCAGGTGGAGTTGAGGGAAACGCTTTCACTGCTCGCGGCCACCCTGGAGTCGACGGCCGATGGAATACTGGTTGTGGACCGCGATGGCAGGATCATACGCACCAACCGGCAGTTCGCCGAATTGTGGCGGATTCCCGACGAGATCATCGCCTCCGGCGATGACGAGCGAGCGCTCGCGTTCGTGCTCGAGCAGCTCGTGGATCCCGATGCGTTCCTCCAGAAGGTGCGGGAGCTCTACTCGCAACCCACGGCCGAGAGCTACGACATCCTGTTCTTCAAGGACGGGCGGGTGTTCGAGCGGTACTCCAAGCCACAGGAGATCGACGGCGCCACCAACGGGCGGGTCTGGAGCTTCAGGGATGTGACCGCTCACCGAAGACTGGAGGAACAGCTCCTCCATGCCCAGAAGATGGAGGCCGTGGGATCCCTGGCCGGCGGCGTCGCGCATGACTTCAATAATCTGCTGACGGTGATCGGTGGCCACGCCGAGTTTCTGCGCACGGGTCTTCCCCACGATAGTCACCACCGAGCCGATGCGGATGCGATCCTGAAGGCATCGCGACGCGCGGCGGAACTCACTCGACAGCTCCTCGCGTTCAGCCGCAAGCAGGTGCTCCAGCCGGCAGTGATAGACCTGAACGCCGTGGTGCAGGCGCTGACGCCAATGCTCCAACGGCTGATAGGCGAGGACATAACCATCAGTGCGGAGCTCGCGCCCGATCTCGGCGCCGTAACTGCTGATCAAGGACAGATCGAGCAGACGCTGGTCAATCTCGCCGTGAATGCGCGCGACGCCATGCCTGGTGGCGGGCCGCTGCTGATCAAGACCGCCAACATCGAATTGACGGCGGATTCGGAGTATGTCCGCAGCGGACTGATGGCTCCGGGTCCGTGCGTGATCCTCTCCGTGACTGATCGCGGTGTGGGTATGCCGCGCGAGCTGCGCGACCGGATCTTCGAGCCCTTCTTCACGACCAAGGAGCCGGGCAAGGGTACCGGACTGGGACTGTCCATGGTTTACGGCATCGTCAAGCAATCCGGCGGTGCCGTTGCCGTGGAGAGTGAAGAGGGTGTCGGAACCACGTTCAGGATTCTCCTTCCCAGCCTGGCAGAAGTTCCGCAACCGCAGCCCGCTCAATCACCGGGTGAACGGCTACGCGGCTCGGAGACGATTCTGCTCGTGGAGGATGAAGCAGCGCTTCTCGACCTGGTGCGGCGCATGCTGGAGGAGAGTGGCTACGCCGTCCTGTCGGCGTTGAGCGGACCCGATGCCCTCAAGCTGGCAGCTGACTACGACGGTCGGATCGACCTTCTGCTCACCGATGTCGTCATGCCGGAACTTGGCGGTAGGGAGCTGGCCGAGCGGATTCGCGCGGTGCGGCCGCACCTGCCGGTGGTGTACATGTCGGGCTATACAAACGATGAGATCATACGCCGCGGTGTGCTCCATCCCGATACGGCGTTTCTTCCCAAGCCCTTTCGAGCAGCGGTGCTCGCTCAGGTGGTCCGCGAGGCACTCGACAGACCTGCTGGGGGACTGCCGGTGGTCGAGCAGGCGCCGAGTCTGGTGTAACGCCGTGCAGCCGCGGCCGACCTCGGTTTCGTCGGGAGTGCGATCCGGTTGTGGGGCGGTGCGAGCGCATGATCCAAACTCTGCCCGGACTCCGCCTGTCGAAGGTGGGTGAATCCCTGCCGGCCGGGTATGCGTACGGCCAGCGAAACTTGACCGCACGACCGTCATGAACCGTCTCACAGCCATCCTGCTGGCCTTTGTCGCACCGGCGGCAGCGGCCCAATCCGCGCCGGTGGCGCCAACGCCGAGCTGTGCCGCTGAGCTCGAATGGATCAGCGACTACGCGGCTCGGAACTATGCGGGCTTCGATGTCAAAGTGATTGACGCGACGCGACCGGCGTACGAGTCACTGCTGGGCGAGTTGCGACCCGCGGCAGCGTCCGTAGCCGTCACCGCCGAATGTGACGCGATTCTCGCCCGTTGGAGAGAGTTCTTCCAGGATGGACATCTCAGCTTCGGCCGCCGGTCGACCGCCGACGCGGCCGGCTCCTCCGCTAACGAGAGTCCTGATGCGATCCGTGCGCGTTTCGCCGACTGGGAAAGCACGGAGCTTACCGAGAAACAGGCAAGAGCGACGCTCGACTCGCTTGGCGCGTCGCGTGAGCCGCTGGAGGGCGTCTGGGAGTCAGTTACCGGTGCTTACCGCGTGGCGGTGCTGCGCGATAGGGGCGCTGATCGCGACTTCACGATGACCATCCTCAGAGCGGACTCGGTTTGGTGGGTGCCGGGCCAGATGAAGGCGACGTTCACACACGCTCCCAGTGGCGGGTATGACGTGCGCTTTTACATGCTGGACCATTCCGAGCGTCAGTGGAAGGGCGAAGTCAGACGAAACATGCTCCTGCTCGATCAGGGCTCCACATGGCTGCGCGTCTGGCCTGATGCTCCGGACGATGTGTCGCGAGACGAGTATCTGGCCAGCCAGAACACGCGGTTCGCGGCGCGCGAACTGGCTCCGGGTACGGTGCTGGTGCATATACCGACCTTTGGTAACCCACGGGGAATGGACTCTCTCTTTGCCGCGGAGGGTGATCGCATCCGGGGCGCCGACCGGTTGATCATTGATGTACGCGGGAATGGCGGCGGCTCGGACTTCAACTATCGGGAGCTCATCCCGCTGATCTACACGCATCCATTCACGATCGTCAGCAGCCGCGCTCTGGCAACCGAGGAGAACATCCTCGCGCAGGAGCGGCTGGCGGCTGATACCACCTTTCCCGAGGCACAGCGTGCACAGCTTGCCAGGCTCGCCGCGCAGATGAGGACGGCAAAGGGCGGCTGGCTGGACTTCCCCGACCGCGTGCACCGGGAACCGCGCGTGCTGGAGAAGCCGCGCCGCATTGCCGTCCTCACCGACCGGGGATGCGCGAGCAGTTGCGAACAGTTCCTGCTTGCAGCGAGGAAGAGCCGCAAAGTGACAGTCTACGGAGATCGAACGGCGGGAATCCTGGACTTCGGCAACGTCAGAAGCGCGCACATGCCTGAGGGAACGCTCGTGCTGAATCACCCGGTCACGCGCTCCAAGCGCGTGCCACATGCCGCGATCGACAACGTCGGCATCCAGCCGCATGTAAGAATCCCCAGCGACGAGCTTGTTCCGATCGACTGGGTGCTGCGTCGGATGGAGGCCGGCGACGACGGGCGCTGAGCGCCCGTCCCCGTGTCATTCTCCCAAGGCAATGAAACGAGTCCTCTCCAGCGCCTCCCGCCCGGGACTCTATAGTGTCAATGTTCAGGTCCCGAGAGAGCGTGTGGGAGGCGGTGAGTCCCATGACCACGGAGCAATTCGACGCCATCATCATCGGCGCCGGCCAGGGCGGAGGACCGCTCGCCAGCGCACTCGCTCGCGCGGGCCGGCTCACAGCGCTGATCGAGCGTGCCCATGTTGGAGGTACCTGCATCAACGAGGGCTGCACGCCCACCAAGACGATGGTCGCGAGCGCGCGGGCGGCATATCTCGCCCGGCGCGGCGCCGACTATGGCGTGGTGGGGACTGTTACGGGCGTGGATCTCACCCGCGTTCGCGAACGAAAGCGTGGGATCGTCCACACGTTTCGCGAAGGATCCGAGAGACGCGTCGCGCGCGCCGGTGTGAATCTCATCGAGGGCGATGCGCGGTTCAGCGGTGTGCACTCGGTGGTGGTGGAAAGCGCCAGCGGTGGCACCCTCCATCTCAGTGCCCCGCTCATCTTCATCAACACGGGGGAGCGTCCAAGCCGGCCGGCGATCGCTGGACAGGATGAAGTGGCTGTGCTCGACTCCACTTCAATAATGGAGCTGGACGAGCTGCCGCGGCACCTGGTCGTTCTCGGTGGCGGGTACATCGGGCTCGAGTTCGGGCAGATGTTTCGCAGGTTCGGCAGCGCGGTCACGATCATCCAGCGTGGCCCCAGGCTGCTTGCCCGCGAGGATGCCGACATCTCCGACGCCGTCGCCAAAATACTGCGTGAGGATGGTATCGATGTGCTCTGTGGCACGCAGGTCGATCGGGCATCACCGGCGCCCGAAGGGGGAACGATGCTGACCGTCCATACCGGTGACGCAACCGGGGCGATACACGCTTCGCACGTCCTTGCCGCTGTGGGCCGCACGCCCAACACCGATACGCTGAATGCGGCGGCTGCCGGAGTAGCATTGGATGATCGCGGCTGTGTGGTCGTCAACGACCGGCTCGAGACGACCGCATCTGGCATTTACGCAATCGGCGACGTGAAGGGCGGCCCTGCGTTCACCCATGTGTCGTACGATGACTTCCGTGTTCTTCGCACCAATCTACTCGGCGACGGCGGTGCCAACATCAGAGGCCGGCTCGTTCCCTATACCGTCTTCATCGATCCGCAGCTGGGTCGCGTCGGCATGAGCGAATCACAGGCAGTTCGCGAGGGCCGCGAGGTGCTGGTGGCCTCCATGCCGATGACGCACGTGGCGCGCGCTCTCGAGGTGGACGAATCGCGAGGAATGATGAAGGCCGTGGTGGATGCGGCCAGCGGTGAGATCCTGGGTGCAACGGTCCTGGGGCTGGAGGGCGGTGAGGTGATGAGCATGCTCCAGATAGCCATGATGGGCCGCCTGCCTTATACAGCCCTTCGTGACGCCGTGTTCGCCCACCCCACACTGGCCGAGTCGCTGAACAACCTGTTCCGCACACTCGAGGCACCCGTGTCAGCGTCCCAGCGCGCAAGCAAGTCATCGCATGTTTCGAGTGAGTCAGTGGCGTCTCGTCGCGACGGGCGCGAGCGCCAGGCGGATGCGCGATAGTAAGGGTGTGACGTCAGTTCGATCAGGTGGAGCTCTCCTTGTAGGCGCGACGTTCTGACCTTTGCGGCTGCCACCGGCGTATTGCGTGTTAGCGTTCTCGGTCAACGGCATCGACCTCAGCGACGCAGGGAAGCAGAGACGGACATATTCTTCCGCGCCTCTTCGCATCTCAGTTGTTCTCTGCGGTAAACGCTGTCGGCCGGTGGAGCGGGGATGTTGCGCGGGATTGACTCTCTGCCTTGCGACCTCAACCGATCGGCGTTCCCTTTTGTCGCGTGCCACGCCTCCGCATGCCAGGCGGCGGTGATCCGCCGCGCTGGGCGCGCAATCTCAGACCGATCCGCCTCCTGGCGCGCAGTTCACGCGGCTGGGATCGTGTGCTGGCGTGGGTCGAGCGGCGTGGGTGGGATGAAGGCGCACTACTCATGGGGCTGGCCGCCGTCATCGGCATTGCAGCGGGGCTGGGTGTGGTGGCCTTCTATCGCCTCGTCGACGTGGCCCACCGCTTCTTCGTCGACTGGTTGGGCGCGCGCATCGACAGCGTTGCTCACGCCGTAACGCTCCCCGTCATAACGGCGCTCGGCATCTGGGCGGCGTGGTTCGTGGTGAGGAGGGCGGGAATACCCGACGGGCAGAACGTGTCAGACGTGCAGCTCTCGGTGGCGAAGCGAGGCGGGCGCGTGCGCGGACGGCCGGTACTGGTGCGCACCCTGGCATCGGCACTGACACTCGGCTCCGGCGGCTCGGCCGGCGGCGAAGGACCAGTCGCTGTGCTCGGCTCCGCCACCGGTTCGGCTCTCGGACGCTGGTTCCGCTTCAGCCCACGCCGGGTGAAGATCCTGGTGGGCTGCGGGGCAGCGGCCGGAATCTCGGGCGCATTCAACGCGCCGTTCGCCGGTGCCTTCTTCGCGCTCGAGGAGGTGCTCTCATCTTTCTCCGTGAGCGCATTCAGTCCTGTAGTCGTCGCAAGCGTGGTTGGTGCGCTCGTGGTGCGGCCGTTCCTGGGATTGTATCCGGCATTCGAGTTGCCGGCGCAGCCCGAGGGACAGGCGCTCACGATACTGCTTCTCTTCCCTCTGCTGGGTGTGGCGTGCGGCGCCTTCTCTGCGCTTTTCTCGCGCGTTTTTTTTGGCGCGGCCGACTGGGTGAAGCGTGTGCCCGGGCCTGCCGGTCTGCGACCGCTGCTGGGAGGGCTGCTTACCGGACTCATCGTGCTCGCAACTGGCGGGCTGCTCATGGGCGGCGGACACCTGGCTATTCCCGCCTCGATCTTTGGAGGGCTTGCCTGGTACGTACTGGTCACGCTGGCCCTCGCGAAGATTCTGGCCACGGCACTCACACTTCAGTGGGGCGGTTCAGGCGGTGTGTTCACGCCGGCTCTCTTTGTGGGCGCCGCGCTTGGTGGCGGGCTCGGCCGGCTTGCCGCGGAGCTGTTGCCGGCCGCGGGCGTGAACCCGCAGACGTGGGCGCTGGTGGGTATGGGCGGGCTGGTGGCTGGTGCTGCGCGCGCGCCACTCACGGCCATCTTCATGGTGTTCGAGCTGAGCGATGACTACACGCTCGTGCTGCCGCTAATGCTCGTATCGGTCATCTCGCTGGCCGTGTCGAAGCGGCTGACACCGCACGGCCTCTATGACGGCTGGCTGGCGAGAAGGGGCGAGCACCTCGCCCATGGCGCCGACCGCGCGCTGATGGAGCGGCTGCGTGCCGTGGATGCCATAGACCGCCGCGCATTGACGGTGTCGTCGCGCGCCACCCTGGAGGAGATAGTGGAAGTGGCTCGCCACACGCGTCAGCCGGCGATTCCGGTGCTCGATGATGGCGGTGTGCTGCTGGGCGTCATCACGTATGACGAGTTGCGGCAGGTGATGCTCGATCGTGGGGTGCTGGCCTCGGTCCTGATCGCTGCCGACCTCGCCGAGCCGGTGGAGGTGGCGACGCCGAGCGATTCGCTGCGCGTCGCACTGCGGCGCATGAACGCACGCGAGCTGGACCTCCTTCCCGTGGTGGAGGACGAGCGCAGTCAGCGTTACGTCGGAACGATCAGCCGCGCCGATCTGCTCACCGCGTACGAGCGAGAGCTGGTGCACGAAGTGTGATCCCTTCGCGTGGACGTGATGCGTGCGCAGCGGCGTGGGATCCGTGCGCAGCGGCGTGGGATCCGTGCGCCTGGCTCACGCCGGCAGCGTGACTCTCGCTCGACAGCCCGAGCCATCCGTTCGGTTCTCGAGCACCAGCGACCCGCCATGCGCCTCGGCGATCTGACGGCTGAGCGCCAGTCCGATACCCGATCCATTCGGCTTGGTGGTAAAGAACGGCACGAACAGATTGGCGGAGGGCGGGAGACCCGGGCCTTCGTCCTCTATCCAGATCTCGACCGAGCCGTCGCTGCGTGACCATCCCATTCGGACCGCTCCGCCGGTTTCCGACGCCGCGTCGACGGCGTTCTGCACGAGGTTGATCAGCGCCTGGTCCAGCTGGTCGGCGTCACCCTGAATCACCGCCGGCGGTCCGGGACTCACCTCCACTCGTCCGCGCGGCTCGAGAGCGGCGGCGCGTTCCACCAGCGCGGCGACGTCCACGGCATGCTGCTCCGGCGGTGGCAGCTGCGCCATCCGCGCGTACGATGTCATGAACCGGCGGAGGGAATGGGCCCGGCCAGCAATGATCGTCAGACCTTCCGTCATTTCTTGCTCCTCGCCGCTCTTCGTCGGATCAGCCTCGAGTGCACTCAGCAGCGTCTGCGAGATCGAGTGTATGGGCGTCAGCGAGTTGTTGATCTCGTGACTCAGCACGCGGATCAGTCGCTGCCATGCGACGCGCTCCTCCTCGCGCAATGCTCTGCTCAGGTCGGACAGCACGACCAGCTCGTGCGGCTCACCGCGCTGCCTGAACGTCTTGCGCCTGATCTCCCAGCGTCCGCCGGGAGAACCGGGGAATGCCGCATCCACGGTTCGCGGCGGTTCGCCCTCCAGAGCGAAGCCGAGTCCGATCTCGTCCGCTTTGCGCCCCATCAACCGCGGTGCCGGTTCGCGCAGAAGACGTTCGGCGGCGCGATTCACGAGCCTCACCTGTCCCTGCTCGTCGAAGGCGAGAATCGCGACATCGATCTGCTCGATGACCGTGCGGAGTAGCGCCGTCGCCTCCTGCGCTCCCAATCGGCGTTCGCGCATGAGCCGACGAAGTTCGTTGACCTCATGGAAGACCAGGCCGAGCGGATCGTGGCGGTCGGCGTGACGCCCCTCGATGGAGTAGTCCTCCTGACGAAGTGCCGCGAGCAGGTTCGACACCGTTTGAAGCGGTCGCAGAACAGCGGAACGCGCGGCGAAGGCGAAGGCCAGCCACGCACCCAGCAGCGCAGCGCTCGCTGCCAGACGCACCAGTAGAGAGAGCTGCGTCGTCCAGATCAGCGTCATCGCCACGGCGATTCCGGGCAAACCGGCAGCCAGTGCGTAGAGGAGGATCCTTAGATCGAAGCGCACACGCGCGCTCCATCCCAGGCCCCTGTCCGCTGGACCCGCACCCCTCCGGCTCATAGTCCGTAGCGCTGCATCCTGCGATACAAAGCGCTCCGGCTGAGGCCGAGCGTTTCGGCAGTCTGGCTCACGTTGCCACCGTGGCGCTCCAGTGCGCGGCGGATGAGAAGCCGCTCAGCCTCCTCCAGGCTGAGCTCCTCCAGGCGCGGTTCGCTTCCCGCCGGCTCGGCGCTGCGGCGACCCAGGCTCAGGTCCTCCGCGGAAATCTTCTCGCCACGAGCCATCAGCACACCGCGCTCGATGGTATGGTGAAGCTCGCGAACGTTGCCGGGCCAGCGATAGGAGAGGAGCGCCTCCATCGCCGACGGCTGGAACATCGCGATCCGCTTGTCGTAGCGCGCCGCGATGACATCGAGGAAGTGCGCGGCAAGGAGAGGAATGTCCTCCCTCCGTTCGCGAAGCGGCGGGAGCCGCACCTCGACCGTGTTCAGCCGGTAGAGAAGGTCCTCGCGAAAGTTCCCGCTCGCTGTCTCGCCGGCAATGTCGATGTTCGTGGCGGAAAGAATGCGCACATCGGCGCGGCGAGTCACCGTTGATCCTACACGCTGGAACTCTCCGGTCTGGAGTACGCGCAGCAGCTTGGCCTGAAGCTTCATCGGCATGTTGCCGATCTCATCCAGAAAGAGCGTGCCGCCGTGCGCCAGCTCGAAGTAGCCCACGCGCTCGGACTTCGCATCGGTGAACGCGCCCTTCACATGACCAAAGAGCTCGCTCTCGAAGATGCCCTCGGACAGCCCGCCGGCGTTGACGGTCACGAGCGGCCGTCGCGCACGGCCCGAACGAGCGTGGATCCAGCGCGCCACCACCTCTTTCCCAGTGCCGTGCTCCCCGGTAATGAGCACATTCGCGTCCGAGGGGGCGATGCGCTCGATGACCCGCAGCACGGGCGCCATGCTCGCGGCTTCGGCGATCAGCGTCGGCAGGCCATCCGAGGTGAGGCGCCGGTTCTCCGCCTCGAGCGCGGCGGACCTCCGTAGTGCGCGACCCAGCTCCGTCTGATTGCGTAGGGTTGCCAGCAGTCGTGCGTTGTCCCACGGCTTCTCTATATAGTCGCGGGCGCCCCGCCGGATGGCTTCGACGGCGTTGTCGATGCTTCCCCAGGCCGTCATCACCACCACCGGAAGATGCGGGTGAACGGCGTTGATCCGGGTGAGCAGGTCCAGCCCCTCCCGGCCGGACGTGGTGTCGCGCGCGTAGTTCATGTCCATCAGTACGATGTCGAACTCGCGTTCGGCGAGCGCTGCGGCCACGTCCCTCACCGACGATGCGGACGTTATCTCGAAGCCTTCCGGCCGAAGCAGGAGCCGCAGAGCCTGGAGTACGTCGGCCCTGTCGTCGGCGATCAGGATTCTTGGCGCGTCCTCCACGTCAGTCCGCCATCGAATGAGTCACTCCGGGCAGGGGCCCTCGAGCTCAGCGAACACCACACCCGCGGCGCGCCGCGAGCTCGACGTTGAGCTCCGAGCGCTCCCTCAGCAACCGCGCGCGGCTCAGCCTCGTCAAACTCAGCTCCACCTGCCTGGCCACGGCAGGACGTCGCTGCGCCATCCACCGGCCGGGCTGATCGAGCGGCGACCAGCTCAGTGTCAGTCGATAATAACCCTGCTCGTTGCGCGGCGCGCTCGTGATCGCATCGCGCGTCTGTCCCAACTCGGATCGTGCCCACGTTGCCCCTAATGTTACCGTGGGAAGAAACGCCCATGCCGCGGCGGTCCTCGCCACGCCGCCGGCGCGAAGCGTGTCCGCGCTGGCGATCTGCGCGGTAGCGGTGGAGGCGAAGGCGGTGCCAAGACACAGCGCCGCCAGCGCCGGAGTGAGACACGCTGTGGCTCGCATACGCGCTACGGTTCTCCTGCGTCCGCGGCCTCGCGCCGCAACTCCGGGCGCATCACTCGCTTCTGATCGCCACCAGCGGGTCCACCCTGGTCGCACGGCGCCCAGGGAGCCAGCTAGCCAGCAGCGAAACACCGAACAGGAAGATCATAGCCAGTCCGATGGTCAGCGGATCCGACGGGCGCACTCCGTAGACCATTCCGGAGATGAGCCGCTGCACCGCGACCGCGCCCGCAACTCCCAGCACGAGCCCGACAGCGGTGAGCAGCATCCCATGGCGCAGGATCAGTCTGAGCACGCTTTTCTGGCTGGCGCCGAGCGCGATGCGAATCCCGATCTCGCGGGTGCGCTGTGCCGCGGTGTAGGAGACGACGCCGTAGAGACCGATAGCGGCGAGCAGGAGAGCCAGGCCAGCCAGGGCACCGATGAGAAGCGCCGTCGCCCGCGGACGTGCGACGTTCGCGGCGACGACCTCATCCATCGTCCGGATGTCGGCGATCGGCCGCGTGGGCGCTACCGCCTGCACCTCGCGGCGGATCAACTCGGCCAGATTCGGCGGCGCGCCCACCGCCCGCGTTACCAGGTTGTACGACGGTGAGTGGATCTGGCGGTTGAAGAAGTAGGCGGTGGGGTGCGGCTCCTCGCCAACGCCGTGGTGCCGGATCGAGCCGACTACTCCGACGATCGGTCCCCACTGGCTATTCGGTCCCCACGAGAAGTTCACGCGTGAGCCCAGCGCCTCTCCGGCCGAAAAATGGCGCTGGGCCATCGCCTCATCCACCACGAACACCCATCCGCCATCCGCGCGGTCCTCCGGACCGAACGTCCGTCCGCCGAGCAGTGGGATACCCATGGCTGCGAAGTAGTCGCCGTCGATCATCGCGATGTCGGAGCCGGGCGCCTCCTCGGGCCGAGTCACCGGTACCCCCTCGATGGCGAACGATGTGCGCGAGTGCTGTCCGCCGAGCGGAAGCCAGTTCACCGAGCCTACTGCTGCCACACCCGGGAGTGCGCGCACCCGCTCGAAGATCTCGTCCATGGCCTGATTGCGGCGCTCCATGTCGGGAAACGAGCCGCCCACCAGGGAGAAACGCATCGCAACGACCTGCTCTGCACGGAACCCGAGATCCGTTCGCTGCAGCTCCCACAGGCTTCGCGCGAGCAGGCTGGCGCCGATGAGGAGCATGGTTGCGAGGGCGACCTGGCCAACTATGAGCGCGCCGCGCAGGCGAGTGCGCCGCTTGCTCATCGACCCCACCGCGGACTCTCGCAACGCCGTTGCCGGACCGGATTCGGCCGTGGTGAGTGCTGGCACGAGACTGAAGAGCACGGTAATCGTAAGCGTGATGATCGCGGTGAACGCCAGCACTCGACCATCCATGCTCACGTCGGCAAGTCGTGGCATGTCGAGCGCGCCGGCAAGCTGCGGGAGCAGGAACTGGTGTCCGGCGACGACCAGCCCCAGCGCCACCGAGCCGCCGATTGCGCCGAGCAGCATGCTCTCGGTAAGGAGCTGCTGTGCGACGCGCCCACGGGTAGCGCCGAGCGACAACCGCACGGCGAACTCGCGCGTGCGCGTGGCGGCGCGGCCGAGCAGCAGATTCGCGATGTTCGCACTGGCGAGCAGGAGAAGGAAACCGACGCTCGCGAACAAAAGAAGCAGTGACGGACGAACATCGCCGACGATCTGCTGCTGGAGCGGCACGAGTGTGGCGCCAAAGCCGGCATTGTAATCAGGGAACTCCTGGGCAAGATGCGCCGCCGCCGCGGACAGTTGAGCATCCGCCTGCTCGATCGTGACGTCAGGCGCGAGCCGTCCTACCACGTGCAGAAACCGGCCCGCCGTCTTGCGGTTGCCGGGCTCCGCGATGAAGGGCAGCCACACGTCCGCTTCCACGCCGGGCAACCCGAAGCCGGGCGGCATGACGCCTATCACCTCCAGGCCGTCCGCTCCACCGATCGGCACGGTTTGGCCAATGATCCCGGGATCGGCGCCGAACTCGTTCACCCACAGCGAGTGGCTGACCACGACGTGCTGGATCGGCGCCTGCTCACCCGTCTCGGGGGCGAACGTGCCACCCATCATCGGACGCGTGCCGAGGACATCGAAGTAGTTCGGAGACACGAAGTCCGCACGGATCTCGCGCGGGCCATCGTCGCGACCGAGCGTGATCGGCTGGTTGATGCGGGCGGACAGTCCCGTGAATGCGGTGGTCCGCTCGCGCCAGTCGACCAGGTTCGCCGGCGCCACCACATTGCGTTCGTTGCCGCTCGGCGTCGTCTCCCAGACCTGAACCAACCTCTCGGGTTGGGGGAAGGGGAGGGGTCGAAGCAGCACACCGTCGATCAGGCTGAACACGAGCGCCGTAGCGCCAATGCCGAGCGCCAGTGTGAGCACGGCGGCAGCTGTGAACACAGGCTGGCGCCGAAGCAATCGGCCAGCGAAGCGCATGTCGGGGAGGAGGTGGTCACGCATTGGACAGCAGCTCCCTCGCTCCGCTCTGTTCATCGCTCACGATGCTTCCGTCGAAGAGGTGAACCCCACGACTGGCATACTCGGCGTAGCGCGGGTCATGCGTCACCATGCAGATCGTCGCACCGCCGCGGTGCAGCTCGCGCAGCAGATCCATCACCGCCTCGCCATTCACCGAGTCCAGGTTGCCGGTTGGCTCGTCGGCGAGCAGCATCGACGGACTGCCGCCAATGGCCCGCGCCACCGCCACGCGCTGCTGCTGTCCGCCAGAGAGCTGTGCCGGGTAGTGGTTCATCCGATAGCTCATTCCGACGCGCTCGAGCGCTTCCTGCACGCGATGCTTGCGCTCGCCGGACGGCATGTTGCGGTAGGTGAGCGGCAGCTCCACGTTCTCGTAGACCGTGAGATCGCCGATGAGGTTGAACGACTGGAAGATGAAGCCGATCTCGCGGTTGCGGATCTGCGCTCGCTGCAGCGGCGTGAGATTCTCCACCGGCTCACCGGCGAGCCTGTACTCACCCGAAGTGGGAGAGTCGAGCAATCCGAGTATGGAGAGGAGCGTCGTCTTCCCACAGCCGGATGGACCGGCTATCGCGACGTAGTCGCCCTTGAAGATGTCGAGGTGAATGTCCGACAGCGCGTGCGTCTCTACCTCCTCGGTGACGAACACCTTGGACACGCCTCGCATCCTCACGAGCGGGTCACCGGCCGCACTGCCCGGCGTCTGGGCACGATGCCCGGCAAGCGCACCCGCTGCTCCTGATTCATTTGCACTCATCGCTGGCCTCGACGGACTCGAATGGTGGATTGGTTCTTTTCGTTGACTGCTACTGAATGCGGATTCGGTCGTCCCGATCGTACCTGGACATGTCGGAGAGAATGACCACATCTCCCGACTCGAGCCCGTCCTCGACCACGACGACGTTCACTGAAGCGCGGCCGATTCGCACTGGCACGCGGACCGCGGCGCGCCCGCCATCGACAAGCTTCCAGAGCGTCACTACGCTGTGCGACTGCCCGTACGCCGGCCGGCCCACGTGGAGCACATCCCGCAGGTGCTCGAGCTCGATCGTGCCATCCACGCTCAGATCGGGACGAGCGCCGCGCGGGAGCTCGCCTTCCAGCGCCACGTCAACGGCGACCGCGCCGCTCTGGACGGCCGGGTCGATTCGGATCACCCGTCCGGGGATGATGCCGTTGCGCGTGTCGATCGATGCCGCCTGTCCGACCGCCAGGTCGCGGGCCTGCGTCTCGGGAATCCGCAGCACCGCCATCAGGCGGCCCGGTTCGACGACGCGAGCGAGCGTCTGGCCCGGCATCACCCACTGTCCCACCTCGAGTCCCAGGTCCTGGATCACGCCCGGTACGCCGGCGAGCACGTGCATCGATGCCGCGCGGCTGCGCTGGAACTCGGTGATGGCGCGGAGACGATCGATCTGACGGCGCTGCGCATCCAGTCGCCCTTCCTTGGAAGAGACCAGGATTGTCAGTCGCTCCTGCTCGAGCGCCAGCCGTCCCGTCAACTCCTCATTCTCGTCCTCGAGCCGCTGCAGCTCCATGCGCGGGATCAGATTCCGCTCGGCGAGCCCGCGCGACGCCTCCAGACGGCGAGCCGCCTCGCGCTGCTGGGTGCTCACCTGCGCAACGCCTGAACGCTGGTCGAGAATCTGTGTCTCCAGCGTGGAGCGAAGGTTGGCCAGCTCGGCGTCGGCGGCGGCGAGCTGCCGCTCTGCATTGAGACCCTCCACCTGCACGTCAGGGTTGCTCAGCTCGAGCACCACCGTCCCCGGTTCCACCGATTGACCTGGCCGCACATTGATCTTCTCGACGCGGCCCGGCGTGAGGGCGACGAGCCAGCGCGCGCTCTCCGGGACCAGCGTGCCCGGGCCGCGCACCTGAATCACTACGTCGCCACGTCGAACTGAATCGGGCCAGATCGTGGAGCGATCCACCGACGGCGAGGCGGGTTCAATGCGCCATAGTGCCGCGGTGGACACGACGGCAGCCACGACGGCGCCCGCGATCACGAGCTGACGGCGACGGTTCTTTTTCGGAGGGCGGGGTATGTCCACTGCTCTTCCTGACGGTGTGGCGGTGCTGATCCGCGGCCCATAAAGGGAAGGATCGTACCGCCACTGGCCGCGAACGGAACTCATGCAAGGAGAACGAGTTCGCATTGATCGATACCGGTGCGCGGGAGCGGCGTGTGTCCGGCGATGGGATGCGGCCGTTCCGGAATCGGACAGGAAGGGGCAGGGGGGAAGGGGGTCAGAGTCGTTGAAACGGCGTTTCAACGACTCTGACCCCCTTACGGCACCAGCCGCAATACCGATCCGTTCTGCGCGTCCGTCAGCAGGTATAGATATCCGTCCGGTGATTGCTTCACCGTGCGAATGCGAGCCAGGCCCCGGAGCAGCGATTCCTGGTGCACGGGACGTTCGCCCTCGAACACCACGCGCCTCAACTGCTCGCCGGCAAGTGCGCCGTTGAACACGTGGCCCCGCCACCGCGGGAACCGGTCGCCGGTGTAGAACACCATGCCCGATGGCGCGATGGATGGCGTCCAGTGCAGCAGCGGCTGCTCCAGTCCGGCGCGAGCCGTGTCCGGCGTGATGATCGCGCCGGAATAGTCAACGCCGTGCGTGATCAACGGCCACCCGTAGTTCCGACCCGCGCGCACCACGTTGATCTCGTCGCCGCCGCGGGCGCCGTGCTCGTTGAGCCAGAGCTCACGCGTGGTCGGATGCAGATCCATCCCCTGCGCGTTGCGGTGTCCGTAGCTGAAGATCTCGGGTCGCGCGCCCTCACGTCCTACGAAAGGGTTGTCGTCCGGAACACGCCCGTCATCGTGCAATCGCATGATCGTGCCTGCGTGATCGGCAAGACTTTGAGCCCGGTCGCGCTGTCCGCGGTCGCCAACCCCGAAGTACACCATGCCGGCATCATCGAACACGATGCGGGAGCCGAAGTGCGGGCCGCCATCGCGCCACGCGTTCGTCACGAGCAGGTCGCGGAGATCCGTTAGCCGTTCGCCGTCGAACCTGGCGCGGGCGAGTGCCGTGGTAGCACCGCGCGCCCCGGGCTTCGAGTACGTGAGATAGACGAGCCCGTTTTCCGAGAATCCTGGATGAAGCGCGATGTCGAGCAGCCCGCCCTGCCGGTTGGTGAACACCTCCGGCGCGCCTGGCACGGGAGCACGGCGCAACTGGCCGCCCCTGATCAGCCGCACGCGTCCCGGACGCTCGGTCACGAGCATGTCCCCGCCGGGGAGGAACGCAATCCCCCAGGGGTGCTCGAGACCTGTCGCAACCGTGTCGATGCGAAATTGGTGCTCCTCGGACGAGATCACCTGGGACGGGAGCGCTGGTGCGAAAGCGAGCGCCATCGTTGCCATCGGAATGACTGTGCGAAGTCGCGTGGCGAGGGCCCGCGACAGGAGAAGTCGACGTAGCATCTCGGGAACAGAGCAGTTGGAAGTCTGGGCGAGCTGAACCAGCGGCTCCGCCGGCAGGCGTGGCTGCTGTCACGCCGGATTCATGCCCGCTGGTCGGCGCACACTCGGGGGCCGGGAAACAGGGGGGAAAAGGAAACGAGGGGTCAGAGTCGTTGAAAACCAGTTTTCAACGACTCTGACCCCTTCCGGACCCCTTCCGGACCCCTTCCGGCCCGGCCCCTTCCGGCTAGCGCTCTCTCTGCCGCGATTCGGGAGCTATCGAGCCTGGCTGGGTTACGGACGGTACGGCCGGGGACGCAACCCAGATCAGCGCGCGCGTCGTGTGAGCGGCCAGTGGAACACCGAGCCCCGTTCCCAGCAGCACCAGGTTGGCCGCGAGCAACCGCGACGTCCAGCGGTTGACAAGCTCCCGGTCGCGGCGAATCGCAACAACCGCAACGGCGGCCGCATTCAGCCCGACGAACAGCCAGAGCGACCACCAGAAGGCCCGGCTCGCCAACTGTTGCAGCGTCTCCATCCACTCCACCTGCACGGCTCACCTCCGCGGTGGTGGGGGGCGCAGATTGCTTGGATCCTCGCCGACCTGCGCGGTAGAGTACGTCCGGCCCGGCGTGCTGTCGAGGGGGTATTGCCGGAGAACGGCGCCACGCCTTACTGTGCTGTTCAGCCTTACTGAATCTGAAAACCCGCCGAACCCCCCCCCGAAGCATCAGCACCCACCATTAGGTCAATTGACTCATGCAGCGCCACCTGCCCGGCCAGATCATTTGAGTCGGCCGCCAACCGGCACGTGGCAACCAAACCGTTCTCCACTGAGAAGTCCGATGTCGTGTCGCTCCCGCCCGGCCAAGCCAACAGTAGGCCGAATTGCTGCTCTCTGCGTAGCTGTCGCCATTCTCGCCTGTGGAGGGAGTGGCGATTCGACCGGACCCTCCGGCGGCGAACCGATCATCCTCACCCCAGGGGATGCCATCACCATCACCGACGTGTCCGATAGCGTCAAGATGAACGCGAAGGTCGGTAGCTCTGCCGCCGTGAACGTTCTCTACCGCGTGACGGGCGAGAGTCGCGGGATTCCGGAGCTACCCGTCCTGGCAGCCGAGCCGCTCAAGCGTGGCGTCCTCATCGCCGGGGGCCCCGGTAGCGCCACCGTTACCGTCACGGCCGCCCAGGCACGAGCTACCACGCTGACCGTGCAAGTATCCCCCGACGGGCCCGCGGTTTTCTCCGCGGCCACCACCACGCGCGGCGCCAACGACACAACCACTCTTGTGGGTGTCCACCTCGATGAGCTCGACGCCAACCCGGTGCAGCTTGGCGGCGTGGCTGCGCCCGTGCTGGCACGCACTTCGTCCAGCATCAAGGTGCCGACACCCCCGGCGCCAGCAACATGCACGACGTTCGGCCTGGAGAAGGAAGTTGCCGTCGCCGGCGCCGCAGTAGTACCAGGGCTGTCGATATTGGTGCCTCGCGATGGCGAGATTCGACTCAACCGCGGTGAGTGGGTGCTGCTGTCCCCGGAAGAAGCGGCATGCCTGAAAATACCCGCCGCCGATTCCGCGCAGTACGTGGTGTCGTACGCTGACTTCGCACCCCTCGAGGCATCGCGAACTGCATGGGCGCCCCCGCCGTGGGCCCACTTCACGGTGACGGTGGCCGACCGCGCAACTGCGCCGATTGTCAACAATGCGGCCTCCGCCCTCCGGCAGCGAAGTGTACACTCTTTCCCTACACGACGCTCTTCCGATCTCGGAAGAGCGTCGTGTAGGG
>CAYXRS010000043.1:0-22832 GCA_964467195.1 uncultured Gemmatimonadaceae bacterium | reverse complement strand
CGCCCAGCGCCCTTGCGCCCGGCGCCCGGGCATGAGGGACGTGCGCTCTGGGTGACGCGATTCGATTACGGCGGGCCGGCGAGCATCGCGAGCATCATCGAGAAGGCGCATCGCGCCAACTTCAACATCGTCTACTTCCAGGTGCGCGGCACTGCTGACGCCATGTATCGGTCTTCGCTGGAGCCGTGTTCAGTCACCCTCTGCGGAACGTTGGGGGGAACTCCACGCTACGATCCGCTGGAGGTGGCGGTACGGGAGGCGCACGCACGGGGGATGGAGCTGCACGCATGGATCAACGCGCTTTCGGGATTTGCCGCGAACACTCCCGCGGCGTGCGCAATGCTCCGCGAGTCGGCGCCGGGCAATCCGTCGCATCTGCTGCGGCAGAATCCAGCGCTGGCGATGGTGAACAGCGCCGGCACCACCATGCCGTGCCCGAACAGGCACGAGTACATCTGGCTGTCGCCGGCTCACGCGGAGGTCCGCACGCAGCTCGCGCATGTGGCGGCGGACATCGCACGCCGCTACGCCATCGATGGCGTTCACCTCGATCGCGTCCGCTATCCGGGTACCGCGTGGTCGTACGACGCACAGAGTCTCGCGCTGTTCGGCCGGCCACCGGCCAGCGACCCGGACGGGTGGAGCGAGTTCAGGCGCATCCTCATCAATCTCACCGTGCGGGAGGTTTTCGACAGCATCGTGTCGGTACGCCAGAGCCTGTCACTGTCGGCGGCAGTGTGGGGGATCTACGAGGATCAATGGCAGTGGCGCTCCTCGCGGGGACGCGCGCAGTTCATGCAGGATCCGCTGGCGTGGGCGATGGATGGTTATCTGGACGTCGCCGCCCCGATGACGTACTACCTCATCAACCAGCGTTACTGCGGGTTCGCCGACTGGGCGTGCCTGCTGGACGACCATCTGGAGCGCATTCAGCAGGTTGGGCGACGGCACCTCTACATAGGCGTGGACGCGAGCAAGGGCGGAGCGGAGATCGAGCGCCAGATCGCGTTGGGACGGAGCCGTGGTGTAGCCGGATTCGCGGTCTACTCCTACGGACAGATCGAACGCGCTGGCGCGTGGGCCGCGATTGGGCGGGCATTCGCTGCTCCCGCCTCGGTGCCTCCAATGCCCTGGAAGGAGCGGGGGAGGGGCGCCCGCGCCGCTCGCTGATGGTCAGACGCTGCCGAGTACGTCGCGCAGTCGCAGCCTGGCGCCGCGATAGACGGCGCAGGTATTGAGATCCCGCTCGTCCCGCTCATAGCGTTCCAGCACCGGCACGAGCGACGCCAGCGCCGACTCTTCGGCTGCCTGCGCACTGGCGAACAGCGCGCTCACCCGGTCACACGCATCTGCCATGCGTTCCGAGGTGGCGGCGTCGGGGCCGACATCAGGTGCCGGCCCCGCGGCGCGCGCTCGCAGAGTCTCCGCGTCTTCCGCGAACCGTTCGGCAAGCTCTTTCGCCAACTGCGAGGTCATGCTTGCAATGTTCCATGATCAGGCTGCGAAGTCCAGCCGCGGGCCGGCCCGACGCCCGCCAGCGGCCCGTGACGTCCCCTCGCGGCGACCTCCAGAACGGAGACCACTCTGTTGTCGCTCACCGTGACCAGCATGTCATTCAGGTTCACCACTATGCAGACGTGGTTCGGTACCAACCGCACCAGATCACCCACGCGCGGTTTCCAATCGGTGTCGCGGAGGTCAATCACTCCGTGCTCCTCGGACATGGCACCGACGACTGCTTCCGGGTGATCGAGCACGGAGGCGAAACCGCTGCCACCATCGAGCAGCGGCTCGCGCCCCAACGCCTTGCTTCCTGCATCCACCACGGCCTGTCCCGGCAAGGCCGTGCTCACTACCGTGGCAAGGACGGTGAGCGCGCAATCGTCCGGAGCGCAGGCGCCGATCGCAGCAGTAGTGCGATCGTTGAAGATGTAGGTGCCGGGGCGCACCTCCGTTACAGCTGGGAGCTCGTGCATTCGCCAGGCCGCAGGTGTGGATCCGCCGCTCACGACTGGCGGCGACAGGCCGGCGCGCGTCAGCGTCGACACCACGTCATCCAGCTGCCGTGACAGCGCGCGGAGCTTGCCATCCTGCTCGCCTACCCTCTCGCGGATGTGCCCCGGGTAGAACGCCAATCCCGCGAACGCCAGGGGATCACCGGCATCACGTACCGCTCGCGCCAGCGCCACTGCATCGGCGCTCTCGTGGACACCCACCCGCCGCATCCCCGTATCGAGCTCGACCAGCACATGCACGGTTCGACCATGCTCTCGCGCCGCCGCCGCGAGCAGCTCGAGCGCCTCCACGGAATCGAGCGCGACCGTGAGTCGCACATCGGATGGAAGGTCCATCAGTCGAGACAGCCGCGGCATTCCCACGGGGGGGTACATCACCAGCAGATCGGCGGCGGTGCCGCTCATCACCTGGGCTTCCAGCGTCGTCGCGCAGGTGAGCCCCACCGCGCCCCGCATCGTCTGCTCGGCGGCCAGCTGCGGTGTCTTGTGCGTCTTCACGTGCGGACGCAGAAAAAGGGAGTGCGCGCTCGTGTAGTCGGCCATCCGGTCGAGGTTGCGACGCATGCGGTCGAGATCCACGAGTGGCACGGGAGTATCGAGCGTGTCGACCGCGACTGGAGATGTCATGCTGCTCGGCATTTGAAGGCGGTGAGACGGGCGCGACTGCGGGGTATGCAGGAACCCTGCTCCGCCCTAGGTCGGGCGCCCGAAGGAACCCCGGATCGAATCAAAAGATACGGCTCGGACACGCGGGTGAAATGCCACCCGGTTGCGCGGACCTTGCAGATCGCTTTCTGCGGTGCCGAGCGCCCTCGACTCGACGCGCCGCTCCATGGGACCGCGGCCCAGTGCATTTGGGAGAGCGCCGTAGAGGGGCGGAACGCCATCAGACGGCGCTTCCTAGCCGCGCTGGCGAGCGCTTCCGCCAGGGCCGTCCGATACTCCCACGGTCACTTGCCGCCGCGGCATGGGGGATGCCTATCACAGACTGGTGCCGCAGCGGGACTGCGCGGAAGAGCAGCACCCTGGTCGCTCGCGTTGACGAGGGTCGATCCAAGTAGCGGCGGCGAGAATGCCGGGTGTCCCGCACCGCGGAATGGCAGGAGACCAGGCAATTTTGATAGACGGAGGAGGCCAGCTATGAGATTGAGCTATGTGACGCCCGGTGCGCTGGGGCTTGCCCTTGCGCTGACGATTACAGGAATGACGTCGGCCGAGGCGCAGGTACCCGTGAGGAAGGACACTCCGGTCGTTCGTGAAGATCCCGGCGTGGTCGCCCCAGAGGTCGCGACCGTATCGCTGCGGGCGGACCGAGCCACCATCGCCGTGAATGACACCGTGCGCCTGACGGCCGACTTGCAGGCGGCCGATGGACGCACCATCTACGACCGGCAAGTCTTCTATCGGAGTGAGAACCCGAACGTGGCCAGGGTCACGGAGGATGGGCGGGTGATCGCCGTGGGTCCGGGCACGGCAACGATCGTGGCGGAGGTGAATGGTCGGGAAGCACGCACGACCATTGTGGTAGAAGAGGCGCGGCCCATGGAGCCGATGGACCCGGCCGAGCCGAGAGATCCGGTGGAGCCGAGAGATCCGGTGGAGCCGAGAGATCCGGTGGAGCCGAGAGATCCGGTTGAGCCTGCAGAGCCGATGGAGCCTGAGCCGCCGCTCGCGGTCGAGCCCCTTCCGCCCCCGGTGCCGATGTTGGATCGTCGCGGCGCCTTCTACTGGGGGCTCGCCGGTGGGGCGAACTTCCCGATGGGACGGTTGAGCGATGCCTACGACACCGGTTGGAACGTCACCATGCCGATCGGTTGGGATCCGGTTGAGAATCCGTGGGGCATGCGCATTGACCTGACTTACAACCGGCTCGCCGGACGGACGTTCGCGGCTGGTCCTGTGCAGCTCGAGACCGACCCGGCAACGGTGTGGTCGGCAATGCTCAACGGTACGCTCCGGTTCGGTGCCGGTGAGACTCTCGCCCGCACTGGCCCGTACCTGATCGCCGGTTTGGGACTGCACCACTTCCGCGACTTCGCGATGGCTACGGATAACGATCCGGTGTTCCAGCCGGGTGATCCGGAGTTTGGCCAGTGGGAGATGCGGAACACGACACGCTTCGGCATCAATGGCGGCGCTGGTTGGGCGTTCCCCATCGGAGCCACGTCGCTGTTCGTGGAGTCGCGGTACGTGACGGTGTTTACGGAAGGCCGGAATGCTGACTACGTTCCGCTGATCGTCGGAATCACCTTCTGAGAGAACACCGGTGATTCGCGACGCCCGTCGCGCGGTTCGCGCCGCGCGGCGGGTGGTCGCATCCGGAGGCAGCTACGATGCGGTTTATGCCAACCCTCCTGTTTGGCCTCGCCATCCCAGCGACGACCCTGGCGCAGTTGGATACCGGCGCGACAGGCGGCGATCCGCGGACGCTTCCCGTGGCGTCGATTCCGGCCGATCCGGGAGCCAGCCTGCCGGCTACGCTCGCGCCGATCGACGAGGATGCGGAGCCACTAAAGCCGGCCCGCGAGTTCCGGTCGCGCGCTGACAGCCTCGACTTCGAGCGTGCTCGTGGCAGCGCCGAGCGCGCCCGTGGATACCGCGTGGTGGTCGAGCTTTTCGAGCGGCGGCTTCATGTAATCGATGGAGCCGACACGATGCTGGTGGCCCCGATTGCGGTGGGGATGAGCGACTCGGTGTTGGCCTTCGGCGACCGAGTCTGGCGATTCGACACGCCGCGTGGTCGCCGCACGGTGCTGCGCAAGGAGGAGTCTCCCGTTTGGGTCCCTCCTGACTGGCACTATGTGGAGGTAGCGGCGCAACTCGACCTCGATCTTCGGCCCCTGCCAGCGAACCGCCCGCACGTCTTGAGCGATGGACGCGTGCTCGAGATCCGGGACGGCTACGTGGGAATACTGGAGGACGGAGTGTTCGAGCAGCTGCCCGCAGATGAGCAGATCATCTTCGATGATACGCTCTACATGCCTCCGTTCGGTACCGAGAACCGGCGCATTCCTGGCGAGCTGGGACGGTTCCGGCTCGACCTGGGAAACGGCTATCTTCTGCACGGGACGCCGCACGAATACACCATCGGCAGTGCCGCCACGCATGGCTGCATCCGTCTGTTCGACGAGGACATCGAGTGGCTGTTCCTCAACGTGCCGGTGGGGACGGCGGTCTACATCTACTGACAAGCGGTCGTCGGGGTGAGTGGGTAAGACGTAGTGCGAGAGATACCTCATCGAATCGATCCGATAGACCTTCGGATCACCGACTGGATGGCTCGGCACGCGATCCTGCTGCTCCGCATCGGGCTGGGCGTGGTGTTCGTCTGGTTCGGTGCCCTCAAGCTGGTGCCGGGGCTCAGTCCCGCCGAGGAGCTGGTGCTGGCGACCGTCCCCTACATCCCGGGCGAGATCTTCATGCCGGTCCTCGCCGTCTGGGAGATTCTCATCGGCCTCGGCTTTCTTACAGGTCGGGCGCTGCGGCTCACGATTCTGCTGCTCTTCCTCCAGATGCCGGGCACGCTCTCTCCGATCGTGCTGCTTCCTGAACGCGTATTCACCGACTTTCCGTTCGGCCTTACCCTGGAAGGTCAGTACATCTTCAAGAACGTGGTACTGATTGCGGCCGCCATCGTCATTGGCGCCACGGTGCGCGGCGGCTATCTGGTGAGCTTGCCGCCGCGGCCGTAATGTCGTTGCCGTTGTCCCTGATGCAGCAACGACTGGCGCTGCCGTGCCGGTTTTCGAGCGTCGGTGTCCGGTCAGCGGCTGCCCGTGCCGGTCTGATCGGCCAGTCGGATGGCCTCGTACGCGTTGACGATTCCCCCCGTCACCGACAGCGTTCCGAACTGGACCGTTGCGCCATCCCCTCCCGGGAGCAGCACCGGCAGGTCCGCGTAGCGCACGGCCGACTCGAGGATGATGCGCCGGACGTCGCTGGCGGTGAGCTGCGGATAGTAGGCCATGAGCAGCGCCGCCAGCCCTGACACGACGGGGGCGGCCATGCTGGTCCCGCTCTGCGCCTCCACCGCTCCGCCCGGAATAGCGGAGCTGATGTCCACGCCGGGAGCAAACACATCCACCTGCTCCTGGCCATAGTTCGAGAAGGGCGCCACCAGGCTATCGGCGCCCTTCCACGACGATGCGCCAACCTCGATCCAGAGCGTCGCCCGCGCGCCGTCGGCGTACACCGGCGTGGGGAAGTTCGAGGAGCTGGCGAGATCCTCGCCATCATTGCCTGCGGCGTGGATCATGAGCACACCGCGTGACTCGGCATATCGCACCGCTTCATCAACGACTGGCTTGTGAGGCGAGTACGCCTTGCCGAAACTCATATTGATGACGTGGGCGCCATTGTCCGCCGCGTATCGGATCGCATTGGCGACATCCTTGTCGCGCTCGTCGCCGTCGGGCACGGCGCGCAGGCCCATGATCCGCACCGCAGGCTCACCGTCGACCCTGCGGTTCTGGTGCATGCCGGCGATTATCCCCGCCACGTGAGTTCCGTGTTTGGCGTCGGGGCCCATGATGTCCGCATTTCCATAGTGACGCTGCGTCAGGTTCTTGTAGTCGTCGCCCACGATCGGCCGCGGCTCGAACTCCGGGTTCAGCTTGTAGCTGAGGCGCGTCTCGTACTCCTTGCGTGCCGCGTCCAGAATGGTCCTGGTAATCCCGCTGGCGGCAAGCTGCATGTAGATCCGCTGTGCCTGTCTCGTGTCGGCGTCGCGCGGACGGAACATGCTGACCTTGTCGGGCGTCAGCGAGTCGGTCTCCAATGCCCTGCGAAGTATCGGCATGGCGTAGTCGTACGCCTGACTGATCATCCTGATCTGCTCGAGCATCTGTTCCGCTTCGGCGCGCTCGCGCGCGAGGTCGTCGGCAACACGCTCGCAGTGCTCGGCGTCGCGCACCATCCCCGTCGGGCTTCGCGGCGGATTCTCCACCGAACAGAGTGCGTGCTCTCGTGCGACCTCCCAGGTGTCCTGATGCACCGACTGCCCGTCGGAGCCGCCAATGAAGTTCCAGCCACGCAGGTCATCGGCGTAGCCGTTGCCGTCATCATCGCGACCGGAGCCACCGCGCTCGCGGGCGTTGGTCCACAAGCTGGGCCGAAGGTGCGCGTGCAGCGTGTCCACCCCTCCGTCGATCACCGCCACCACCACCGTGCGGCGCGGCTGGCGGCCGGCGAGCAGCTCACGCTCGGCGCGGCGCAGGCTGATGCCGGCGACGCCATCTTCGGACGCGTCCAGCAGCTGCCAGTCGGGGGGAGCCTCCGCCGGGGCCGGCCTCGTACCGGCCGCAGCCGGAGTAGCTGCGGTATCGGCCGCCGGGTGTGCGGCTGGCCCAGTTTCGGTCCGCGTCACCGGTGCGTGAGGAGGACTGGGCGTGGGCGTTTGTGCCTGGCCGTCGGCAGCGCCGGCAGTGGCGCAGGCGCTGAACACGAAGAGGAGCAGAGCAACGAATGAGAGCGGCTTCATGATGTCAGACGAACGGGTGATCGGAGCACGCGCGCGTTGCTGCGGCCGCACGGGGTGCGAGGAATGGTCGAAAGATATCGCACCGCGCGCCACGATGGGCCAGCCGGTTACGCCGAATGTCAGCGGGGCCTGCGCAGATGGCTGGCCAGCGCGGCGGCCACCGCCGCAAGGTCGAGATGCGGTGCCGGCTCCGCCGCGATGGCGTCGCGCTCCAGACCGAAACCGGCTTCGTATGCCGGCGGTATCCTGATGGGGAGCTTACCGGTGATCGGCGCCCGACCGAGCAGCGCGCGGGCGGCCGCGGCCTGCGACGCCGGCGATTCCGACCACGCCAGTATGTAGGTTGGAACGCGCGGCAGGCCACGTACGACGTAGGGATCGCCGAAGGAGATGTAGATCACCGGTCGCTCGGTTGCGAGTCGATCCACGGCCGTGCGAAACGCGTCTGGGAGCCCGAGCGTCCCGCGCCAGGGTGCGGCCTGGGTATATGAGGAAACCACCACGAGACGGTCTCCACGTCTGGCTGCCGCCATGGCTGCGCCGATCTGCGCCGGCGTGGAGTTCCGCGTGAGCCTGATGTTCTCCACCTGGACACCCGACTCACGAAGCACGCGCGCGAACGCTCCCCCAGGATCGGTCCCACGTTCGCTGTAGATGATGCTCAGTATCTCCCGCTGTCCGTTGGCTGGGAGCAGGTACCGCTCATCCCGCACGAGCGTGATGGAGCGTGCGGCGATGCTGTCGGCGAGTCTGCCGTTGGCGGCGCGCAGTTCGTTCTCGGGAGTCTCGAACAGCGTTTCCGGGCGGTGCTGGAGGCCGATCCGCGATTTGGCGGCGAGGATGCGTCTCACGGAAGCGTCGATGCGTGCCGCGCTGATCTCGCCGCGGCGCACTCCTTCCACGATCGCATCGATTGCGGCCTCGGTGTTTCGCGGTTGCAGGAGAATATCCGCGCCGGCGGTCACGGCACGGAGCGCCACCTGTGCAGGCTCCAGCCCGCCGACCCCCGCCATGTTGAGCGCATCGGTAATGATGAGCCCTTCATAGCCGAGCTCCTGCCGCAGGATGCCGGTGAGGATGGCACGCGACATCGTTGCCGGTTCCACGCGGCCGGTGATTCGTGGCAGGGCGATGTGCGCCGTCATGATGCCTGCTACCTGCGCTTCGATGGCGTGCCGGAAGGGGACGAGCTCGACCGCGTCCAGACGCGCGCGGTCCACTCGAATCACCGGCAGCGCCACGTGCGAATCGGTCTCGGTATCGCCGTGCCCCGGAAAATGCTTCGCGACCGCCAGCATGCCGCCGTCCTGCACTCCGCGGACGAAGGCGGCCACCATCTCGCCCACGGCGCGCGGGTTCTCACCGAACGACCGGGTATTGATGATGGGATTTGCAGGATTGATGTTGACGTCGGCAACCGGGGCGAAGGCCATGTGCACTCCGAGTCGCCTTGCCTCGGTAGCGGTAGCATGTCCCTGCGCGTAGGCGAGCCGGGAATCGCCCGCCGCCCCTACAGCCATATTTACCGGGAAGAGGGTCGCACCGGTGAGCCGCATCGCCGCGCCCCATTCCAGGTCGGCGGCGATGAGCAGCGGGACGGTACCGAACGTCTGGAGGCGCTCCAGCGTCCGGCGGGTCATCTCACCATCTCCACGCCCGACAATGAACCCCCCCACCCGCCTGTCTCGCACCAGCTGCTCGATCCGGCGAAGCTCCGCCTCCGTCATGGCGCCGCCACCCGGAATCCAGGGCATTACCATCTGCGCCGCCTTCTCGCGCAGGGTCATGGTGGAGAGGGTGGCCTCTACCCAGGCGTCGCGCTCAGTGTGCCGCGCAGGAACAGCCACCAGACTCGTGACGAGCAGGGAGGTGGCGTAAACACCGGACAGAAGCGAGACAACCATGTGGAGATTACCTGGAAAGGTGCGTGCCGCGGGGCTTGCCATGCGACGATGGGCGACCACCTGCCGTCACTTGTCGTGCGTCCTGATTGGACACTTGATGAGGAGCCGAGTTCCGAACGTTAGCGGCGGGCCCGCAACGGGTTGCGTGCGGTCGGGCGGGGGCGTCTCGAGCGCCGGAGAGGGGTCGGACTCGGCCGTGAACAGCATTGACCGCAGAGCCGCGGAGGTGAACAGCATTGAACTCCAGAGAGCCGGGAGACGGACAGCATCGAACCGCAGAGGCCCCGGCGGCGGACAGCGCTCTCAGCGCTCAGAATGCCATCCGTCTCCGCTCTTCCAGCTGTCGGCGCTCTCGCCGTCTCGGCGGTCGATGCTGTTCACATGAGCGTCAGCGGTTCACCAGCCCGGCGCCAGCTGCCAGCCGATTACGCTGTTCCGGCCCGGTCGCTGGAAGGGACGCGCGTAGAAGACGTCCAGTACGAACATGCCGAACAGATTCAACCGTGTGCTCACTCCAGCGCTGAACACCGGGATGCGCTGTGTCTCGTCGCCGCGGCCCCATGTGATCGTGGGATCATCGGCTCGGGTCCAGGCAACGCCTGCATCGAAGAACGGCGCCAGCTCGACCGGCAGCATGCCGCCACCGAGTATGCCCACACCCGCGGGCGCGAAAAGCGGAATCCGGAGCTCTGCGTTCAACACGCCGATCCGACTGCCGACCAGGCGGTCGAAGGGCGGGCACTGGCCGGTGGTACCGAACTGTGGTCCGCATTCGGTAATGTCGAACGTCTGTGCGTCATAGCCGCGGATCAGCGCGGGGAATCCAATGAACAGCGGGTTGATCCGTGGATCCTCGGCGCCGCTGCCGTATCGGCCGTAGTGGAGGCCGCGCACGGCAAAGGTGAACGGGCGGGCGAACAGATAGCGGCGATAATCCAGCAGTGCGCTGGTGAAGTCGACGCCGCCGAACGTTGGCGACAGCTCCAGTCGGTAGCGCCCGCCAACCATGGGAGAAGTGAACCCGAAGTACGACCAGTCTCCCACCAGGGCGACGGAACCCTGTCCATAGCCGATGGCGTCTGGTGCGGGCAGCGTGAGACGACGGCGCTCCACAACCTGGTTGCCGATCACGAGGAACTGTTCTGCCTCCTGGTGATAGCTGATCCGTGTCGCCGACAGCCCGAACTCCATTCGCTGAGTGGTGGAGAAGGGGTAGTGAGCGATGCCTTGCGCGTTATCGAAGTACACACGCTGGATGACCTGCTCGAACACCTGGCCGGGCTGTCCGTCAATGTCGGCAGGGAACGCTCTCGCGAAGCCCTGAATCAAGGGCACGCGGCCAGCCGACGCTCCCCAGTTCAGCCTTCGGCGCGCGTTCAGGAAGGACGCCTGCGCGCCAAAATCCCGAAGTGATCCCTGAAGCTGTACGCCCAGCGCTGCCCGGTGATCGCCCAGCATGTCGGCGAAGAAGAACGAAGCGGCGCCGCCAACAGCCACGCCAAATTGATCGGCGGCGACACCTATCTGCGGCGGACCGATGTACTCGAGACCGAGGCGCCGGCGGTAGTTCTGTACCGGGAACTCCCGCTCCGGTGGCAGCCCGCTGCTGGCGTCTGCGATGACCTGGTCGACTGCCTGCCAACCCCGCTGCTGGAATGGCGGAAGCATCCCAGCCGCGGCACGCTCATCCGGACCGGTTACCGCCGTTCCCGCCGTCCTGTCTGCCTCGAGCCCGTACACGTGCTCGCGGCCGTCCTCGAACACCGAGAAGACCAGCCGTCCCGTGTTGCGCGCCACGGATATCGCCGGCGAGAGCTCTGTGATGCCGGTGATACCGGTCGCTACGTTGGTCACCTGGAAGGTTTCACCGGTGGCGAGCACGTGACGGTAGATGTCGTTGATGCCTCCGCGGTCCGACACGAAGAAGAGTGACTCGCCATCCGGCGAGAACTGCGGGTTGATGTGCTTGGCGCCCTGGAAGATCTGAAGCGCGCGCACCTGCCGCGTGCTTACGTCCATCAGCGCCAGAGCCGGCTCGCCGAACGTCAGATTGTCGAAGCTGGTACCGGGCACACGGTCGGTGGCGAACGCGATCGTTCGGCCGTCCGGAGACCACGTGGGGTGTAACTGCGCATAGCGATCATCGGTGAGCTGCCGCGTCTGTCCCGTCTGGAGATCGCGTACGTAAAGGTTGCTGATTCCGCCCCTCGTTCCAGAGAAGGCGATCTGGTTGCCGTCGGGCGACCAGGAGAGAGTGGAGATCGCCCCTACCTGGTCGCCGTTGAACCGCTGTTCGATGGACCTCGATTGCACGTTCCAGATCGCGATCTCGTTGTTCCCCCCCCGGAATATCACGAACGCGAGCCGTTGTCCGTCAGGCGACCAGGTTCCGGCAGACGCGATGAAGCTGATGGCGTCGAAGTGCGCGTCCCGGTTCGGATCAGTGAGCTGCGTGATCACCCTCCCTGTTCGCGCGTCGGCCAGGTAGAGATCCACCTGGAACAGCCCGCGACTGGAGAAGAACGCCACGAGATCTCCATCCGGGCTCACCGACGGACCCACGTTTCGGTCGCGCGCGGACACGAGGATCGGGTCGCCGATATCCGACGGCAGCGTCCGCCCCTGTGCCTGCGGCACGAAGGCGGCGCGGTTGGCGGCGATCCACTGCTGCGACAGCGAATCCGGGCTAATCCTGAGGACGTCGCGGATGGCACCGTCCCAGCCGACCCGCAGGGCGGACCGGTAGAGGCTGATGACCGCGCTGTCACCGTACGTTCCACCAATGTATGCCCACGCGGCATGTCCAAAACGGTACGGGAAGAACCGCGGATCCCGCGTCAGTTGATCCATGGTGGGGAGCTGATCGCGGATGGCAGCATCGCGAATCCACATCGTGGTGTGCGGGTGCATGCGACCAATGGAGAGATACTCCGCCATCCCCTCTATGACCCAGAGAGGAAGCCGGGCCATTGCAGCATGCCCGCCGGCGCGCTGGGTACGGGCGATGTCGTACTGATACACGTGAACCAACTCGTGGCCGATCACGTGGTCGTTGTCGGCGTACACACCGGTGAAGGGGAGCACGACACGGTTCCGTGCCGATTCAGTAAGCCCACCCACGCCTTCCGAGATTGGGCCACCGACCACGTTGGTCTGCTGGAAATCCGGATGGTTGGCGTAGAAGATGAACGGCTTGCGCTCCGACAGCTCGTAGCCGAGCACGTGATGGAGCCGGTGGTTCCATCGCTCGGCCATACGCGCGCCGTCCATGGCCGCCTGGCGCTGCACTGGATAGAAATGGACGTCGAAGTTGTCGGTGCGCGCTATCTGCCAATCGAACGTCTGGTACTGCACCTGGTTGCGACCGAAGTACTGTGCCGCAGCTGCTGCCGGCGCAACGGCGGTACCGGCAAGGCCGATCGACAGCACGATGGCGCAGGCTCGAATCCGACCGAGCGTGGTACCAGTGGATGAGTTCCCTTGGCCCCTCTTCATCACTCTCCCCCCACCAGTTGAAACCCGCGGTGCTACACCGGTATGGGTCAGTTACGCGGGCGTAAGCGTAACCGGTACAGTCGCAAGCGTCGGACCAGCGTACGTTGCTCACAGCCGCGCCCAGGTCGGCGCCGGTCGATGTGAATGTCCAGCAGCCGGGAATCGTGTTACACCGTTCGTCCTTTCGTGTGGACAGCAGGCGTCGCTGGCTTCACCCGTCCGCAGGCACTCGGGACCGGCCCGGCGAGTTGCCCGGTGAGGTCCGCTCCACGACATTGACCGCATGGCGCAGCCTCCAGTGGATCAGACGCAGGTGCTCGACCGGGTGGTGGATGTCGAGACGCCGGAACAGGTGGTCTTCTCCTACAGCGTGGCGGGGATCGGAACTCGTGCGGCGGCCGCTGTGGTCGACATGATCATCACGGTGACCGGCACCTTCCTGACCTTTCTCCTGATCATCGCGGTGGTGGTCTCACTCCGGGGGTTGGCGCCGGGGTCGGCGCTGGACCGCCTCAGCGAAGGTTGGGTACTGGCGATCCTGCTGGTCCTCCAGTTCCTGATCATGTGGGGATACCACTTCCTGTTCGAGGGATTTCGCGACGGGCAGACGCCTGGTAAGCGACTGATGCGCATCCGCGTGGTGCGCGACGGCGGCTTCGCTGTTACGCCGCAGGAAGCAGGGATTCGGAACATCATTCGTGTCATAGACATGATGCCGCCGATCACCTACGTCATCGGCATGGTCGCCGTGGCGCTCAGTCGCTCCGGCAAACGGCTGGGCGACATGGTGGCTGGCACGATCGTGGTGCGCGAGCGGGTGATGCGGGAGCACCTGCCCGTTTCCCGCGAGGATGGCGAGCGCTCTGCCGCGGTGACGGCGGCGCTTAGCGAGCAGGAGTACATGCTGCTCGAGCAGTTCCTCAGCCGGCTTGGGGGTCTCACGGGTGCCGCACGCGCCGCCCTGGTGGGGCAGCTGACCACGAGGTTCGCGTCGCAACTCTCAGATGAGACTGGCTCGCGCGAGGCGGCGCTCTCTGCGCTGTACGAATCGGAGCGCCGGGCTCGTGCCGCGGGCATGGCGGCCCGCGGGGACGTTGGTGCGGCGCGGGAACGGCACGCGATAGTGCGGGATGGTGCCGAGCGCTGGCAGCGCTTCGGCGCCAGGCTGCGTCTGGCGCAGCAAACGGGCCTTGGTCGCATGTCGGAAAAGGAAGTAAGTGAGTTTGTAGCCGAGTACCGCGAGGTTGCCACCGACCTTGCGCGATTGCGCACGGCAACCGGAGGAGAAGGGACGGCGAACAGCGACGCGGTCTTTCACCTGAGCCGGCTGGTGGCCGCGGGGCACAACCTGCTCTACCACCAGGCGCCGATCTCCGGCCGCGCGGTGTTCCGATACCTGACCGTGCGTGTTCCCGCCGAGATACGCCGCTCCGCACTGCCCATCCTGAGCGCGGCGCTGCTGCTGTTTGCGCCCATGCTCCTCACCTATTTCGCGATCCGGGCGGATCCGGCGCTGGCGGAGCGGATACTTCCCGAGGGGATGTTCGACCGCGCCACCGAGGGGACCGTGCGGGCGGCGGAGCGGGGTGGGTACATCGTCGTCTCGCCAATGGAGCGCCCGGTGCTGGCGGCACAGGTGATGACGAACAACCTCCAGGTCACCTTCCTGGTGTTCGCGCTTGGCATTACCGCCGGCATCGGAACAGTGTTCGTGCTCCTGACCAATGGCATCTCGATCGGGGCCGCCGTGGGACTCTACGCGAACATGGGAATCCTCTGGCTCATTCTGGATTTCATGATTCCGCACGGAGTATTCGAGCTCACGGCGGTGTGCCTGGGCGGCGGCGCCGGTCTGCTGCTTGCCAGGGCGCTCCTCCTTCCAGGGGCGATGGATCGGGCGGGCGCGCTCAAGGCGCAGGGACGCCGCGCCATCGATCTGATCGTGGCCGCCTCGCTCATGCTCGTTCTTGCCGGCCTGATCGAGGGGCTGATCTCACCTCGGCCCGAGCTGCCTGCGGCGCTGCGGGTTGGTGTGGCCGTGGTGTCCGCCGTGATAATCGTTGCGTACGTGTCGCTGGGGCGCGGTGTCGATGAATCCGGGACGGGCGGTCAGAGCGACGATCGTGCCTTGATGGCGAGATAGCGGTTCACGACGGCGGCGGTCATCTCCCGCGGCGACACATCGAGCACCGATACGCCGGCTCGGCGCATGCGCAGCAGCGCATCCTCCCGCGCAAGCAGCAGCTCCTCGGCCGCGGCGTTCACGAAGAGATCGTTGGAGGACTCGCCGCCTGTGGGTACCGCAGCTTCCACCAGGCGATCGTTGCGCAGCGCCACTACGAGCGGCAGATGCCGCACGGCGGCGCGTGACGTGTGAGCGATGATGGCGCGCGACGCGCGGGGGTCGATGACATCGGTGAAGACGACGACCAGCGCTCGCTTGCGATGACGTGCGGCGAGCGTTCGGAAGGCGGAAGCGTAGTCGGGCTCGGCCATGGTAGCCTGAACCCCGACGAGAGCGTCGCGGATCGCCGCCAGCGCCGACGCACCGCGCATCGGCGGGACCAGGGCACGGATCCGGTCATCGAAGACGATCAACCCTACCATGTCGCGCGAATGGACGGCGACGTCAGCCAGCACCGTGGCGGACGCGAGGGCATGCTCGAAGCGCTGCCGGGAGTCGGACAGCTGGGTCATCAGCCGGCCGGCGTCCACGGCCAGCATCACCGTCTGTCCCTGTTCGACGGTGTATTCCCGCACGATCAGCTTGTCACGCCGCGCTGTTGCCTTCCAGTCGATGCGCCGTGGATCGTCTCCGATAGCATACTCGCGAAGATTGCTGAAGCTGGTGCCCGCGCCCCGACGCCGCACGCTCCGCACACCCATCTCCCGCAATCGATGTTGCAGCGTGAGCAGCCGATAGTGCCGTACCGTCGCCAGCGACGGCGCCACGCGAATGCTGAGGCGATCATCATGGCGCATGGTCCGCTGAACCAGCTCCAGCCTGCCGCGAACGCGCAGCGAAAGCGGACGCAGTTCATGCACCCCACGCGCCGTTCCGATCAGCGTGGCGGGGATCGTGATGGGAGATTCGGCAGCTACGGTCCACGTCATCTCGTCGGGCAGATGAATCGCGAGCCCCGCCGGTGGGGCCTCGTGCACCGAAAAACGGACTGCACGCGCGACGGTTGTCTCCACCTCGTAGCTGCCGCTGGTTTCATCACCCAGCCCCGTGGCCGTCAAGAAGTCGCGCCGCACGCCAATCTCATCCTTGCCGGGAAGAGAGGCGGCGTCGAGCAATGCCGCCGCTCCCACCGCCATGGTGGCCATCGCGGCAACCGCGGCGCCCCATCCCCAGCCGGAGAGTAGCCAGAGTGGCGCCACCGCCGCCACGACTATGGCGAGGCGACGTGTGGGTAGTGCGCGCCGAAGCCACAGCAACAGCCCGATGAGGGCCCAGAAGACCGCCGTCAGCAGGAGGGCAGTCACTTGGGCGCGGTCACTCGCGTGAGAATCGTCTCCAGCACGTCATCGCTGGTGCGCCCCTCCACCTCCAGCTCCGGTGATACGAGCACGCGGTGGCGGAGTACGGGGAGCGTGTAGTCCTTCACGTCGTCCGGAGTCACGAAGTCGCGGCCGGCCAGGAGCGCCGCGCCGCGCGCCACGCGGAACAGCGACACCGTGGCCCTCGGCGAACCACCAAGAGTGAGTGTCGGCTCCTCACGGGTAGCGCGCACAATCGATGTGATGTACTCGCGAACCTCCTCCGTGACGCGCACTCCCTCCACCGCGCCGCGCAGCGCCCTGCACTGTTCGTCGTCGAGAACGGGGTCGGGTAGCATTTCGCTCATTCGCTCGGCATCGAACCCCTCTACATAGTTCGCCAGGATCCGCATCTCAGACTCGGCCGTCGGATAGTCAACGCGAATCTTCAGCAGGAAGCGGTCGAGCTGCGCTTCCGGTAACGGGTAGGTGCCCTCGTATTCCACCGGGTTCTGCGTGGCGAAAACGGTGAACAGGTCACCTAGCGGGTGTGGCATGCCATCGATTGTGACCTGTCGCTCCTGCATCGCCTCCAGAAGCGCCGCCTGCGTTTTTGCCGGAGCACGGTTGATCTCATCCGCCAGAAGGAGGTCGGTGAAGATCGGACCAGCACGAAACTCCGTGCTCCGCCCGCCATCTCGCAGAACATTCACGCCGGTGACATCGGACGGCATCAAGTCCGGCGTGAACTGGATGCGACCGAAGCGCGCATGCAAAGCGGCGGCCAGCGTTCGTACGAGCAACGTCTTGGCGGTGCCAGGGACCCCCTCCAGCAACGCATGGCCGCGTGCAAGAAAGGCGACGAGTGTCTGGTCGATAACCTCCTCCTGGCCCACCACGCGCTGTCCAACGGCGTCGCGCACGCGCTGCATGGCGGAAGCAACCATTTCCGGTGTCATCACTGTGTGAGCGTCCTCTCGATGGTGTGCACCGCCTCGCCAACCTGCACGAACCCGGCGGGCGGCACCCGGTGATCCAGCGCCTGCACAAGGCTCTCCGCATGCGGTGCCAGCTGCGGATGTCGTTCACGGATCGCGAGCAGGTATGCTCGCTCATCGCGCACAGCTACGCCCCGCAGGCTACTCCCCAGCGCGCGGCGGCGCATGAGCCCACGCACCAAATGCGTGGTCGCCAGCCGCGTCGCGCCGATCTGCTGGTAAGCGCGCGACAAGGCCCCGACGTGCTCGAACGGTGAGCGCCGCTCGATCATTGGCGGCGGCTGCGGAGCGATGGGCCGCGCCCCGAGTGCCAGCAGGAGCACGCCGCCGGCGAGCAGCAGCACGACCATCGCCCGGCCAGGTGCGGTAGCGAACAGCGCCTCGAACAGCACGCCCGTTGGGCTGGGGTGCGTGCCGCGTCCCTGGTGCCATTCGGAAAAAATCAGCGGGTACCGCTCCCCGCCCCCCTCCAGCCACTCGACCAGCCGTAGCGCCAGTACGGCCTCGTCGAGCTCGCGCTGCCGTTGATTGGCGAAGATTCCGCCGTCCGCCACCAGCACCAGGCGGCCGGCACCCCACTGCGTGCCGACGATCGAAGGTCGATCCTCCCGTGCCGTGCGCACGAGAAGCAGCTGCTGCACGTCGTCGGGCAATGCGGACCGCTCTCTGTCGGCGGGCACGAGCCAGTGCTCCAGGCGTCCCCGGTAGGTCAGCGCTTCCGGTGTATCCGGCGCCTCTACAGCGGAACCGGAGGGCGCGAACCCGGCGGCGACCGCCACGCCGACCGAATCGGACAGCGGCGAGCCACGAGATGGCACGGCCAGGAGGCGCGCACCGCGTCGCACGGCGTCGAGCAGCAGCGACGTTTCGCGAGCGCCCGGTTGAACGGGTGGATCCAGCAACAAGTACGTGGCGTTTGCCGGAAGCGTATCGCGAAACGGCGTGAGCCGTCGCTGCACGGGCCAGCCGAGTCGCTCGGCTGTCTGGTAGAGGCCGCGCGCGCCATAGGGGCCGGCGCTGAAGGTCGTGAGGTTCAGCTCACCGTAACCGTACTCCACCTCCGGCGCCACGATCAGGGCCACCACCACGATGACGCCGATGGCGATCCAGAATCGCAGGAGTGTGCTGGATCGAAGACCGCTCACGGGCCGCTCTCGACGGCGGGCTGCACCATCGGCAGCGCCAGCGCCAGAAGTCGTTCGTAACGCTCGCGGTCGCACTCGCCGAGTCCATAAATCACCAGCTCGTAGGTGCGCGAGAACTCGCGGAATCGGCCGAACATCGAGGACCCGCGGCGACGCAGCTCACGTACATAGTCACCGATCGTCTTGGAGTGGTGGAGCCGGATGTACCCACACTGCGACGCGGTCACGAGCAGGGCGGCATAGAGCGCGTGCGCCGCCTCCGTGAACATTCCTCGCGACGCAAGCTCCTCAGCGGAACGAAGCGTGGCCTCGGCATCGCGCCGGCCGCGCTGCCGCCGCTCGACTCTGCGGACGGCGTCTCGCCTCCGCCACCAGAGCAGCGTGAACCAGACGGCAAGCACGACCAGCACGACGAGCAGGATGACGAGCAACGTCCTTCCCAGACCGGTGGGCGGAACCACCGATTCGAGAGCTTGCACAATCCGTCCAATGGCGCGCGAGAAGAGGTCGGTGGCGAACCCCCACAACCTTTCCCAGATGGAGAACCGGTTGTACTCAGCGGATCGGTAAACCTGACTCGCGGCTTCCCGGATCGTTTCGTCCTGGATGTATTGGGTCGTCGTCAGCACGCGGAAGTCGGCGGTTGGCGGAGGGATGACGGGGCTGAATCTAGGCCGCGAAGCCCTCCACGTCAGCACCCTGGTATTGTGCCGCGCGCCTGGCGATCGTTCATGGTGCAGAATGGGCCCTCCCCTCCTTCAGCAAACGAAATCGTCAGGAGTACTCATGAGAGTCGTGTTCCGCTCCCACCTGTCCATGACCGTGACCGGCGTGCTTGCACTGCTCGCGTCGCAGCTGCCGGCACAGGGCAATGCCATGCTTTACGCGCCGGGCAGTGCGCAGTACCGCGTCACATCGCAGCTGAGTCAGACGAGCGAGATGATGGGCGAGCAGCAGGAACGGCATGTGACGACGATGCAGCTCGTGACCGTGGAGATCGGGAGCGGCTCGCGCGACACCCTGCACGTCAGCATAGTGATCGACTCGGCGCGCGTGGAGCCGGCGATGCCGGCCGGCACCGAACGGCTGCTGGGCGTGCGGTTGAGCGGCACCATGTCGCCCCGCGGCCGGATCCATGACCTGCAGCCGCCCGCCGAGTTCAGCGACGATGCCGAGGTCCAGTCCGTCGTGCTGTCGATGCGGAACTTTCTCGTCGGGCTGCCGCCCAGCACGGCCACGGGAGCGGCGTGGACTGACACGACGGACAGCAGCGTGGAGACTACGGATCTGGACATGGCACGCCGAGTGATTGCGCGTTCCACGCTCGCCGGCGACACCAGTTATGCGGGACAGCGTGCACACCGCATCCTTCAGAACGTGGACGTGAGCCTGTCCGGTACGGCCAGCGGGCAGGGGCAGACAGTGCTGATATCCGGTCTCGGTACGGGCGCCGCCACCTACTACGTGACCTCCTCGGGCATGTACCTGGGTTCGCGCAGCGAGCAGGAAACCACGATCGAGTTCAGTATCGGTGAGATGAAGATGCCGCTCAGGCAGACGATGACGGCAACGGTGGAACGCGTGAGGTAAGGTCCCTGGCCGGTGGCCCCGCGCGTCTAGAATCTCCCTTCCGCACCCGTTATCACGCGATGAGTGTCGCGCGCGATCAGCAGCTCCTCGTCCGTGGGGATCACCCACACCTCGGCGCGTGCGCCCGGTGCGTCGATGCGCGATTCCTTGCCGTTGATGGCCGCCGAATTGGCGGCCGCGTCCAGCTGGATGCCGAGCCACTCCAGCCCCCCGCAGATGCGAGCGCGGACAACGGGCGCGTTCTCTCCGATTCCGCCGGCAAAGACGATCGCGTCCGCTCCGCCGAGCGCCGCCAGATAGGCGCCAAGGTACTTGCGCACTCGATAGCAGAAGATATCGATGGCCAGCCGTGCCCGCCTGTCGTCATGCTCCTCGGATTCCGCTAGCAGCTCACGCATGTCGTTCGTGAGCCCGGAAAGCCCCAGCAGCCCCGACTGCTTGTTGAGCAGCCCCTCCATCTCATGGAGGGAGAGCCCTTCCTTGGCCGCGACATAGTCGAGAATGGCGGGATCGAGATCTCCGGATCGCGTTCCCATCACCAACCCTTCCAGCGGGGTGAATCCCATGGAGGTATCCACCGAGTCTCCCTGGGCAATCGCACACGCCGAGCAGCCGTTGCCGAGATGCAGGGTGATGATGCGCGTTGCGTCGCGCGAGCGCCCGGTGATCTGCCGGTAGCGGTGCGCTACGTAGCGGTGCGACGTGCCGTGAAAGCCATAACGACGCACGTGGTGCCGGCGGTATAAGCCGTAGGGGATGGCGTACAGGTACGCTCGCTCCGGCAACGTGTGATGGAACGCGGTGTCGAAAACCGCCACCTGCGGGATGGCGGCGCCGAGCACCGAGCTGACTGCATTGATCCCCTTCAAGTTGTGCGGGTTATGGAGGGGTGCCAGCTCGATCGTCTCCTCTATGCCACGCAGGACCTCATCGGTGATTCGAACCGACCGCTGAAACCGCTCACCGCCGTGGACCACGCGGTGGCCGGCGGCACCGATCTCGGCAACGCTTCCCACCGGGACGCCGGATTCCGGCTCGGCCATCCAGGCTACGATGTACTCGATTGCCGCGCGGTGATCCCGGAGTTGCGCAGTCCCGCGTACAGGTACGCCGTCGGCACCGTGAAAGATGAAGACGGCCTCTCCCCCAATGCGCTCCACCTGGCCACGTGCCAGTCGATCGTCCGAATTTGCCGCCATCCGCTCGGCATCGGTGTTCACCAGCTGGAACTTGAGCGTCGACGAACCGACGTTGAGGACGAGGATGTTCACGCGCGGGCCTGGCTGTCGGTTCACGGATGCGGACGCGACAGAGAGTAGCAGAGCGGGCCGATCCTCACCAGAGCATGCACGCGATGGCGGGCGGACGTTGCGTACGGCCGCACGCGAGCGAGGCATGCTACATGCGGCCGTGCGATGAGTTCCGGATATCCCGGGCGCGGGGTTGCATTGTTGGATTCAGCAGGGAGGCAACGAGCATGGCGGAAGACAGGGAGCGAAAGGCGGCGCGCCGCGGGCGCGAGGAGGGAGGCGAGGAACACGTCGGCGGTGCCAGGCAGCGTGCCGAGAGCGAGCCTGCTGCCCGCCAGCGCGACGACGTGCGTCTTGGCGGGGGACAGGAACGTGGCAGCTTCTTTGGACGCGCCCAGCAGCGGCGGAGTCGTAGCCAGGGGCAGAGCTCGGGCTCCTCGCGGCACTGGGGAGACGTGGATGAATACGGCCGCATGGGCGGACGCGGCAGCCAGCAGCGCCGCGGATCGCGCGACTGGGGGGAGCAGCAGCCCGAATTCGGGAGCGAGCGCGGTGAGTACGGCGGTCGGGAGTTTGGGGGTCGCGAGTCCGGCCGCGAACACGGCCGGGACTACGGTCGCGAAACCGGCAGAGATTACGGACGCGAGCAGGGTGGGCGCTCCGAGCGATCCTATGGCGGAGCTCGCTCGATTGGCGAAGGGCAGGAGCGCGGCTACGAGGGCGGGCATCGCGAAACGTCGATGGGCGGACGCGCAGACTATGCCGACTACAGCAACGAGCCGGGCTGGGAGCGCAGCTACGGCAGTGGCTTCGGCGGCCACGAGGAGCGCGGACGTGGCGGCGCTACCGAGGGGGCGGGGCGGCGCAGCAGATGGCAGCGCGAGCCGCTCACGGCACGCGAGATCATGACGAAGGATGTTCGCTCGGCCACGCCCGACAACAACATCCGCGACGTTGCGAGCATCATGCGCGATGAGAACACCGGCATCGTCCCCGTGGTCGACGAGGAACGTCGGCTGCTCGGAGTGATCACCGATCGGGACATCGTCATGCGGTCGGTGCCCGAGGGGAAGGATCCATCACGACTGCGCGCCGCCGAACTGATGACCGATGACGTGGAATGCGCCACGCCGGACGACTCAGTGCACGACGTCATCCGGATGATGGGCGACAATCAGGTGCGCCGCGTACCGGTGGTGGATCGCAGCGACCGACTGGTAGGCATCATTTCGATGGCCGACATCGCCACGCGAGCGGACTACGATGAGGCGCTCCAGGAGGCGCTCGAGGAAATCTCATCGAAACGCTCGTTCTGGAGCCGGTTGTTCAGTTGATCTTCAGCGGCGGGCGGAGGCATGCTCACCTTCGCCCGCCGCCACATCATTCGTCTGCGGCGGGACGTCCGCGTGATCGCTTCTGCTCGGAGCGCCGGCGCTTCTCGGAGAGCCGGCGCTCGCGCGCTGCCGCCGGCGG
>CAYXRS010000042.1:0-23037 GCA_964467195.1 uncultured Gemmatimonadaceae bacterium | reverse complement strand
CGGTGCTCGCCGTATCATTAAAACTGACAGCCGCGTCTGCACCAACACGCACAAGGTCGGTGATTTCTTCGTGGCGACGCTGCGCGATGGCGTCTTCGGCAGCAATGGTGCGGTCATCCCCGCAGGCTCCAAGGCGGAGGTCGAGATTACCGCGCTCAAGCGGAGCGAGAACATGAACGATGAGATCGTGATAGGCCTGGTGGTACGTGCAGTAAACGTGAACGGCACACGCTACGTTACGCACGCCGAAACCAAGGAGTTCGCGCTCGAGAAGGTGCGAGCATCGAACGACGCGAAGAAGGTCGTTGGCGGCGCGGTCGTTGGAGCAGTGGTAGGCCAGGTCATAGGCAAGGACACGCGTTCCACAGTCATCGGCGCGGCCACCGGCGCAGCCGCAGGGACCGCAGCAGCGGCTGCGACGGCGAACCATGAAGGCTGTGTGCCCGACGGCGGTCGGATCGAGGTGGTGCTGACCTCGCCGCTGACGATCGACCTCGCGTCGTAACCGAGTGATCAGGCGTCCGTCCGCCAACTTCGGCGGGCGGGCGTCAGCCGGCTTCAGATCTTGCGGGCAGTGATCTCCAGCATTGCCGGCGCCCAGAGAAACGCCGTCTCATCGCGCGAGCGTTCCTCCCACAGGTCAATGAAAGCGCGCTGGTCCTGTGACGAAAGGAGGCCGCGCTCGACCAGCAGCGGCACGTAGTTCAGAAAGAACGTGCCGGGCCAGGCCCAAAGCGGGTCACTCGAACGCGCCACGCGCTGTAGCGGTAGTATCGCCTCCACTCGCAAGCCATGGCTGCGCATGAGGGCAGGAAGCCGCAGCCCGATGCGCGCGTCACCACCCGCCTGCTCGAAGGTAGCCATCGTAGCCGCGGCGACTCTGTCGAACACCTCGCTCGGCGGAGAGAGGCGCATCGCATCCCAACTCACATAGTCCTGCACGGCGAACACGCCGCCCGGCTTCAACGCCCGTGCAACGCCTTCGACCACGGCGCCGGGATTCGGTACGAACAACAGTACCCACCGCGCATAGGCCGCCTCCACGCTCGACGCCTGTACCACGATACGCTGGGCATCCATGACCTCGGCGCTCAGGTGCCGCATTCCGAGCATTGTGGCGCGCTTGCGGAGCACGTCAATGAATCGCGATGACTCGTCCACCGCAACGACGCGGCCGGTCGGTCCGACCAGTGACGCCAGATCGAGCGAGGTGAATCCCGGGCCGCTTCCCACGTCCAGGACACTGCTGCCGGGCCCGATTCCGGCGCGCTCCCAGCACTGAAAGGCCTGCGCGCTCCAGAGGCGATGCTGTACCCCGAGACGCTCGAGCTCGGCGTCGTGCGTCCCGAGTACGTACTCCGCTTCCGCCATGTGGCGTGTGGGCGCGGTGGGGACTTCATCCCCGGCTGGGCCGGACAAGTCGGAGTGACGGGTCACAACTGATCTCCATAAGTGTTCGCTCTGGCAGGGCAAGCTAGACGGTGTGCGCCGTCTGGTGCAACGGTCGCAGGCTACCTGCATGGCGCACGGACACGGCTCCACATATCATTGCTTCTGTGGTTGGCCTCTGCAGTTGGCGTAACAATCAGCACTGATCGACGCGCCGCTCACCGGCATGCGACTACTGGTCGCTCCTCCAATCGATGACCGTTCCCGTCCTCAGAGCTGAAGGCTTCTGGCCTCGCCTTCGAGCTACCCTTGGCTTGCTGCTCGCGAGCGCTCGCGCTGGCCTCCTGGGAGGCCTCGGGACGCTGGCGGCAGGGTTGGCGCTCAACTGGCTGTTCGTCCTCTGGACATTCCGACTTGCGGCCTCGGCCGAGGTGTCGTTGCTGCTCCGGACCACCGGCCAGGGTGTGATTGTTCTCCTGTTCGGAATCCTGGCGCCTCTCGCATATCTGGTGCTTGCCAAGCAGGTCGGCGGCCAGTCGGCCGCGCGCAGGCTGTACGGTCACCACCGGGACGACATCGTGCGTTGGGTTGCAAACACCGCCCGGGAAAGCGCAGCCGCGGCCGACGCCAAGGCGGCCGCCGCAGGTCCGCAGGAAAAAACGCCCGACGCGACCGAGCGGATGATCCATTCCTTCTCGCAGAAGCTGGCGTCCGCTCCGCGACCAGTGGCCTCAGTAACACGGCTGCTCCTGCGGCGCAGCCCATTGGCCGCACTCCTGCCATCGCTGGCGACTCTCAGCGCGGCGGACAGATCGACTGGCGGATCCGTGCCGGCTGCGCTAGTCGCGCAGATTGACACACTGGTCTCCGCCACCCTCGTGACGGGCAGGCGGACCTTCGTGCGCGTAATCGTCGTGAACGCGGTGGTGATCGTGATCCTGGCTGCTCTGATCGCGCTGCGGTGAGGCGCCGCCGCGCATCTGGAGCCCTCATGGCGGACGCGAGGCCGACGAGGTCCCCGATAGCCGTAAACAATTCAATGGAATTCAGGGAGCTTTGCCCGGCCTCGGCCACCGTGATGGTTCGAACGTGGGCGCAGCTGAGAATCTGCGAAGCGTGATACGACTCCCAGCCGCTTTACGACAGCATCATCGGAGGTGGCGACGGATCCGCTGCCGCACTCTCCACCTGCCGGCGATGCTCATTCTTGCGGAGGCACTCCCCTTTCCGCACTCTGTCTATAGGCGATCCGGCGACCGGTGCTGTGCCGGCGCCGGTGAACAGCAGCATCAATGATCGGCCGACCCCCGACACTCACGGGAGGCAACTCGACCGTCCCTCGAGGTTGAGCCACGCCACCCGGGCGCAGACATTCGTGACCCTTTCCGCTTCCATCCTCGGCAGCACTCTGGACCGGCGCTACAGGATCGAGCGAGAGCTCGGCCGTGGCGGTGCCGCGGTCGTATACCTGGCAAAGGATCTGCGGCACCAGCGCCGCGTCGCGCTGAAGGTGCTCGCGCCCGAGCTTGGCTCGCTCATGGGTGCCGACCGTTTCGCCAGAGAGATCGCGCTCCTCGCGCGACTCCAGCATCCACACATCCTCCCGCTCTTCGATTCGGGGAGCACGGACGACCTGCTCTACTACGTCATGCCCGCAATCGAGGGGGAGACGCTTCGGGTTCGCCTCTCTCGCGAGGAGCGTCTCGGCACGGCTGACGCAGTACGCCTTGCACGTGAGATCGCCGACGCGCTGGCGTACGCCCACGAGTGCGGTGTCGTGCATCGCGACGTGAAACCCGAGAACATCATGCTTTCCGATGGTCATGCGCTGGTGGCGGACTTCGGGATCGCGCATCTGTTGGCGAGCGAGTTGGATGAGCGGATGACGCAGACCGGCATTTCACTGGGTACTCCCGCATACATGTGCCCCGAGCAGGCGCTTGGCGATCCGGTGGATGGGCGTTCGGACATCTACAGCGTTGGGTGCGTACTCTTCGAGATGCTCGCCGGCACCGCGCCTTTCTCCGGGGGATCGGCACAAGCAGTCATTGCGCGTCACATCACAGCGCCGGTGCCGGAACTCTCCACCCTTCGAGAAGATGTGCCTGCGACGGTTTCTGCTCTGGTGATCAAGGCGATGGCCAAGTCACCGGAAGATCGACCGCAGACCGCGCGCCTGCTCTGCCAGGAGTTGGACCGCGCGCTGCTGCCGCAGACCGCGGTGGCACGCTCTCCTTCGGTGCCGTCAATGGCCGTTTTCGATTTTCGCAACATCTCCGGAGATCCAGCCACGGACTGGCTCGGAAGTGGTGTGGCAGAGACAGTGAGCGTGGACCTGCGCAAGCTGCAGGGAGTTCAGGTGATGGCGCGCGACCGGATCGCGCGAGTCGTCGAGATTCATGGAGCGCCCGCTGATGACGCGGCAGTCGCGGCTCTTGGCCGGCGGCTGGGTGCGCGCTGGGTGCTCTGGGGAGCCGTGCAGGTAGCCGGTCCGATGGTCCGACTCACGCCGCGCGTGATCGACACCAGCAGTGGCGACGTGCGCCGCGCCGACAAGATCGATGGACTTCTCAGTGACGTGTTCGCTCTTCAGGACCGCATCGTCACCGGCGTCTCCGAGGTGCTCGAGCTCGACGTCTCACCAGCGCAGCTTCAGAGCATCGCTCGCCCCGAGACCGTGAGTCTGTCGGCATACGAGTGCTGCGCCCGCGGACGCAGCGCGCTCAATCGCTTCTCCCCCGACGCATTCCGCGAAGCAAGAGAGCAGTTCGCCCGTGCAATAGAGATGGATCCCCGGTACGCACAAGCGTACGCCGGGATGGGAAGCGGCTGGATATTCCGCTACATCGGCACGACCAGCGGCGAGGATCTCACGATCGGTATTCGGCAGCTGGAGCGAGCAATCGAGCTCGATCCGGAGCTTGCCGACGCGTACACATGGCTGGCGTATGCGTACATGCGTCAGCATCGCTACGACGATGCGCAACACGCAGGTCAGCGGGCGGTAGCGCTCGACGAGCACAATTCGCTCGGCTACTACTTCCTGGGCGTCAACGCATCGGCGATCGCAGCCACTGAGTACCGGCGCAGTGCACATACCGATGCCGTGCTTCACCTCACCAGATCGGCGGCACTGTTCCCGGGCTACGAGGCGACATTCCTGATGCTCGCTGGACCTTACCTGAGCACCGGCCAATACGACGCGGCCAGACGCTCGCTTGCGATCGCCATGGAGCTGGAGGAACGGGATGACCATGAGGTGAAGCGCTTCATCGGTGCGCTGACCGTCGCTGGGATTCTCGAGGCACGCACCGGAGCGCTGGACCGCGCCCGGTCGCTGCTCGAGAAGGCGCGACAGCGCTACGCACGCGATTCGCACGTCTATGCGCCCGTTTACGCGACGCTTGCACACTCCGGACTCGGTCTCATCGCAGAGCGGCAGGGAGCATTCGAGGCAGCAGTAGCGCACTATGCCGCGGCCGCCGACTCCGCGCAGGAGAATCAGCGCGTTCTGGGTTCCGGTTACCTTCGCGTGCACGCTGAACTCGGTAGCGCGGCCGCCCTGCTGGGGCTGGGGCTGCGTTCCGAGGCGCTCGCGCACCTACAGGGCGCGCGCGAGCTCTTCGAGATCCGCGGCGGCTACTCGTTCGAGTGGCTGCTCGACCTGGCGGACGGCCGGATACACTACGAGTTCGCGCGAGTGAACGCGCTAGCGGGCGATGCCGATGCAGCGACTGCATCCCTGGACCAGGCTGTTCACTGCGCGTGGGGAGATCTCACACAGCTGGATGCGGATCCGGCGTTCGCCTCTTTGCGCGACGACAGGCGAGTGATCGACCTGCTGGACGGTGTGAGACGTCAGGCCCTTCTTCCCGAGTTCCCGATGCGAGACGAGGACAGCGCACACGCCGCGGCCTGAGGAGAATGCCCCAATGCAGCCAGCCACGATGGCGCCGCGCCTGCAAACAGGAGCCGCCCGTAATTGTCCAGCGTCCTGATACAGCCGCAACTGGCTGCGGCTGTATCAGGACGTACACCTACGGCAATCGTCTCTCGTTCGCCGTCGGGAACGGCGCCGGCGGATAGGGACCGATCTTCTCGGGTGTGTACTCGCTGGCCCAGAAATCGGGCGGACCTTCGCTGTCTTCTACCCTGTTGGTCACCGGCTTGACACCGTGCTTGAGATAGGCGGCGATAGCCCAGAGCTCGTCGTCGGCGAGATGGCGCCAGGCCGGCCACGGCATCGGAACCGCGAGATACTTCGGGTTGGCCGGGTGATTGCCTTGCCCGGGCGTCGCCGACGTGATCTCGACGTCGGGCGTCTCGCCTGGCCGCAGTCCGAAGCGAAGCGCGTTGAAGATCTGTCGCTCGCTGAACCGTCCAATCCCCGTAGTGTTGTCCGGCGTGAGGTTTCGCGGAATGGTCTTGAACGGACCAATCTGGAACTCGAGCTCCTCGCTGCGTGCCCCCACGAGCCACCCATCCTGCGACGGGTTCATCACGCCGCCATGACAACCAGCGCATGCCGTCGCCGCAACGAGCGCGCGGCCACGGAGTATCTGCTCGCGCCGCTCCGGAGCCCGAAGCTCCTCGAGCTCGGTCGGGAATGGCGGCAGGATGTGCGTGCCTATCTTCTCCACGGTGAACTCACTGGCCCAGAAATCGGGCGGCCCTTCGCTGTCCGGTACCTCGTGATTCACCGGGTTGAGACCGTGCTTGAGGTAGGCAATGATCGACCAGAGTTCCTCGTCGGACATGAAGCGCCAGTGGAACCAGGGCATGCCTGGAGAGAGGTAGTTGGGATTGGCCGGGTGGTTACCCTCTCCCGGGACTGCCGAGGTTATCTCGACGTCCGGCGTGGCACTCGGGCGCAACCCGAAGCGCAGGGCGTTGAAGATCTGTCGCCCGCTGAACCGGCCAAGTCCGGTGGCCTCGTCCGGCGTCAGGTTGCGCGCCCAGACGCGGAACGGACCGATCTGATCCGCCTCATCCTCTCCGGATTTGCCAGCGAGCCAACCCTGAGCGGCCGGATTCGGCATCCCGCCGTGGCAGTCACCGCAGGCGCGGTTGATCGCCAGCTGCCGGCCGCGTAATACCTGCTCCTGCGTGACCGGGCCAGTCGGCAGACGGGCAGCGGCCATCGGTGCCATCGCGGCAGGATCAGGCGCCGCGCTCGGGCCGCCGGCAGCTGGCGTTCCGCACGCGACAACAAGAATGGGAAGAACGATTGCGAGACAGCGGGACGGATGATGCTTTCCTGGCAACATGACCGCTCCTCCTGGTTGGTACGCGACTGACAGGGACGGAAGATTACGGAGCACGGGCGTGACCGGACGACGTTTGCCGCCTGCGCCGTCGACGTCGGGCGGACGGCTGAATGGTGTCTGCGGACTGGGCTAAAGTGCAGTCCGCAGGCTGTTCGCGCCAGTTCATCCGGCGGCCTAGTTCCCGGTGGCCGCCGAGAGAAGGTTCGCGACATTCACGGACACGACCCGCGCGTCGACGGTGCCTTGGATGAACACCACACTGCGTCCGTCCCGGGTCCAGATCGGGTTGAACGCATTGACCGCGGGATTCTCGGTGAGCCGAAGCCATTCGCCGCCAGGCCACGTCACCACGTACAGGTCCTGATTGTCGTCCACATACACGTAATCCGTTACAACCAGTCGACTGCCGTCTGGCGACCACCTCACGTATTCCTGGTACACGTTCTCGGGGCGTGGGGTGAGCCGCCGCGGCCCCGTGCCGTCCCTCGCCACTACGTCGACGAACCCCCAACCATCCGCCAGCACGGAGTGGGCGACGTGCCGCCCATCTGGTGAGAGATCCGCGTTGCCAATACGAGCATCCACGCCGAGCGGGCGGGGCGTGCCGCCGGTTGCCGGGACGCTATAGACGTCATGCAGGCCACCCGGCGCCGCGCCGATGTACAGGATCTCCCGTCCGTTTTCACTCCACGCGATGATGCGCGCCGACGCTCCTGAATGGGTGAGCCTCGTGGCCTCGCCCCCTGCGGCCGGGATAGTCCAGACTTCCAGTTGCCCCGCGTCGCGGTTGGATACGAACGCTATGGTCGACCCGTCCGGCGACCAGACCGGCCACACCTCGGCAGAGGGCCAGTCTGTGAGCTGCCGTGCCTCACCGCCCGCGGAAGAGGTCACCCAGATGTCCGCTGTGCCTCCGCGCAACGACGTGAATGCCACCTCGCTCCCGTCGGGAGACCAGCGAGGCTGGATGTCAGCGACTGGGCTGCTCGCAATCGCGGTCGGCTCACCGCCGTCCAACGACACGGTCCACACATCAGGTGTGCCACTCCGGTTGGACTGGAACAGCACCGTACGGCCGTCGGGTGAGAGATCCATATTCTGCATGAAGCTCTCCCTGAACGACATGATCTCGCGGGAAGGACCGCCGTCAGCAGGCACGATGTGGATCGCAACGGATCCTTCCACGCGATGAAACAGTATTGATCTCCCGTCGGGCGACCACTGCGGGTTGGTCTCGACGGCGCGGTCCGCGGTCACGCGACGTGGCTGTCCCCCTGCCGCGGGCACGATCCACAAGTCATCCTGCCCACCACGCTGGGAGCGGAACGCAACCCATTGGCCGTCGGGCGACCACACGCCCTCGATGTCGTTGCGGACGTCCTGCGTGAGTTGCCGCAGCTCGCCGGTCTCGACGTCAGCCACCCACAGGTCATTGGTTCCGGTTCGCCGGGACGTGTACAGCAGCTGCCGGCTGTCCGGCGACCACGACCTGAATGAGCCAAGGTTCTCGAAACCCTCGGTGGTCAGTTGGCGAGGAGTGCCGCCTTCCAGCTCGTGAACCCAGATGGTGGACCGACCACCTCGGCGCACATCGATTGCTGCCCACCGGCCGTCCGGAGAGGGGCTAGCAAACAGATTTCCTTCCATGCTCGCCCCAAACTGACGGACGGGTCCGCCGTGCAGGGGCGCTACCATTGTCCGCGTCTCACCGACGCCCTGCTGCAGATACACGACGCCGCTCCCGTCGGAGAGCCACGCATACGGGACATCATCTGTTCGAGTCGCGGTCAGCGCGCGCGGATCACCACCATCGCTGGGCACCACCCACAAGTCGTGGTCCGGGCTCTCCGCGTGATAGGCAATCCATCTCCCGTCCGGCGACCACAGGGGGTTTACATCCCACACGCCGTGAGTGAGGCGAACGCGATCGGTGCCGTCAGCGTTCGCCACGAAGATTGCGGCCGCACCATCCACCGGCTCGGCATACGCCAGGCGAGATCCGTCCGGTGACCACGCTGCGCTGATCGTCCGTCCCGGGCCTGCGTGGATTTCGGTGCGCTCGACACCGAGGCCATCGCCACCGCCGGAGCAGGCTGTGAGTACTGCAGTCAAGCCAGCGATCGGTGCGCCAATGCGTCTCATTCGATCCCTCAATGTTATTGGCTTCGCAAGGACGGGCCGGTCACAGCGCCCTGAATGCCGGTTGCGATCTGGCGCACGACCGAATCCTGAGCGGCCAGCACGTCGCGAACGTCGATCTCGTAACTGTGACTCCACAGCTGGGCAATGGTGCGAGGTTCCACCAACTGGACATTGATCCGCATCCGGTCGCCGGCACGGAACACAGTGCCCTCGAGCACGGCGCCCACCCTCAGCTCTTGCGCAACATCGGCGATGGGCTTGGGGGCGGTACGGTAAATCATCACCGCCGATCTGGAAACGACGGAGACGCCTGCCATCTGCGCCAGGGCGACGATGAGCTGGTCGTGCATCGCGTCCACGAAAACCGCGTCGGAGGCCGAGATGTCCTGAATCGGCAGCACGGCCAAACGTTCCGGGCCAGCGTGGCTGCCGGCGCTCACCACCATGAATCCGCCCACGCCAGCCGACATGACCAGTGCTGCACCCAAGCCGAGGGCCAGCCGCTGCCGCCCACGCCCCGCGCGCCGAGCGGACTGCACGCGTACCGGCCGCGTGTCCGTGGGCGTGACGCCGCCACTGGACGTACCCATCGCCTCCAAATGCTGTAGCATTTCGTCGGCAGACTGCCAGCGGTCTGCTGGATTCTTCTCGAGACAACGCATCAGCAGGGCAGCCAGCGCCGGCGACACCGCCGGCCGCCGCTCCTCGACAGGCGCAGGCGCTTCCATCACATGGGCGGAAAGAATCGCCTGTGCCGTCTTGCCGGCAAACGGAACGGACCCCGTCAGTAGCTCGTAGCCCAGGATACCAACTGCGTAGATGTCGGAGCGCTGGTCGATGTGCTCCTGGCCCGTTGCCTGCTCCGGGGACATGTATGCGGGTGTACCAACCGCGACTCCGACGGTGGTGACTCTGTCCCCGCCAGCATCGTGCACGGCCTTGGCGACACCGAAGTCCATGACCATGGCGTGACGACCGGAAAGCATCACGTTGTCGGGCTTCATGTCGCGATGCATGACGCCGTGGCTGTGTGCATATGCCAGCGCGTCCACCACCTCGCGGAGAATGCGCACTACATCTCCGACCGGCAGCGGTCCCTCACGCTCGAGCCGCGTCCTGAGCGACTCGCCGTCCACAAACGGCATCACATAAAACAGGAATCCGTCAACCTCACCCGAGTCGTGCAGCGGAAGGACGTGCGGGTGCTGCAGCTGAGCGACGATGCGAATTTCCCGCGGGAATCGATCGGGGCCCAGGGCGGCGGCGAGCTCGGGTCGCAACACCTTCACCGCAACCTGGCGGTGGTGCTTGAGGTCCCTGGCGAGATACACCGTGGCCATGCCGCCTGACCCCAGCTCACGCTCGATTTCGTACAGGGCCGTGAAGGCTTCGCGGAGGCGAGTCAGATCATTTGGCACGCGACAATATAGCGATTCGGGGGCGTTCTGAGTGGAATCGTGATTGCGATCGGAGGCAACGCCATGCGCGATGGGCCTGGCTGACCTGACGCGGAAGCGTATGGAGCTGAGATAGCAGCGAGGCCAGCGCCGAACCAAAGGAGTGATCGGTGAGCGCCGGCGCCGAGGATGAGCATAACGCTCCCAGCGGCCAGCGCCAGTGGGAGGATCGTCCCGGTTGGCCAGAACCGCCCAGGGCCGGCAGCAGCCGGCCGGGTCCGGACTTCCGGCCGCGCTGCCAGGTCGGATCAAAGTGCAGCGCGCCTAGTCCTTCCGCGACGCCCGCATGTCGCGTCCGCCCTGGTGGAGCGTGAGCGCCGAGGCCTGCGGCCCGTCGAGGTGAAAGTCGATGGTCGCGTCCACCTCCTCGATTCGGAAGCGTGTTTCCGACTCCGCGGCGAGCGTGAAACGCGACTGCCCGGTCGCCTGCCCGAACAGCGACGAGCCATCGCGCGTTATCGTGATGGAGAAGTTCGGCGCCAGCTGGTACACGCCTACGTATCGCTCCAGAACCGACGGCTCCAGGGTGACGGTCGACGGGGACGCCGCAACAGCGACATCAGCCACGCGATCGGCCATGTCGCCGATACCGAGGCGAGGTTGCAACATCATTCCGGTGACGCGGCCACCCTCGCGAACAAACGTGATGACGCTCGAGCTCTGGCGAAAGGCGAACCGATCCTCACCAATTGGGTAGATCTCGAACCGACTGCCGCCGGATCGCTGGGAGAAAAGCCGGTCGCCGGACCGCGTGATCGTGCGTGTGGTGACGGTGTCGATGCGATAAACGCCGATGTACTCATCGAGCTTCTCGGTGGCGAGTGCGACAGCGGGCGCTGCAGCAGGAACGCCGAGCACCCGGGAGGCGAGCCGCAGTGCCACTTCCTCCGGGTTGGTTCGAGGGGGCGAGGCATTGGTCAGTACGACGACGACAAGCTGTTGCTCCGGGACACGCACCATGCTGGTGACGAAGCCATGAATGCCACCGCCGTGTTCGAGTGTCGGGTGCGGGCCGAGTCGACCCATCATCCATCCCGCACCGTAGCCCGTCGACCTTCCGTCATTCAGCGCGACCGGAGCGAAGGCCTGACGCCACGAATCGGCTGCCAGCAGCTTTCCGCTGGTGATTGCGGCGTCCCACCTGGCCAGATCGTCCACGCTCGACAGGAGGGCGCCGGCGGCGTGCGGGTGCGTCATACTGATATAGTCGGCGTTGATCCACCCCTCCTCGCCCGGCATGTATCCGGGAATTCGGTTCGGAATGACGCGCGCTGTCTCGTCGTACATTGTGCTGGACATCCCCAGCGGCTCGAAGATCCGGGCGCGCAGGAACTCCGAGTAGGCAGTTCCGGAAGCTTTCTCGATGATCGCTCCCAGCAGAACGTATCCCGAGTTGTTGTAGGCCCAGCGAGCGCCGGGTTCGAAATCGAAAGGTTCGTTCCTGAACCGGTCGATGAGCTGCTCGAGCGTGTAATCCGTGCGCCACGTGCTTTCCCAGGACTCCATGTCGGTATAGCTCCTGATTCCCGACGTGTGGCCGAGCAGGTGCTGGATTGTGACGGTGCGACCACCGGTGGGGAAATCCGGCAGGAAGCGCGTGATGGGATCGTCGAGCGACAACTTTCCCTCCTCCGCCAGCATGAGCGTCGCCACGCCCGTGAACTGCTTTGTCACCGAGCCGATGCGGAAGACATGCTCAGGTCGCATACGCACGCCCAGCTCGAGGTTGGCCATTCCATAGCCTTCGCGCAGGAGCACTTGTCCGCCATGCACGACGATCGCCGTTGCGCCGGGATCATCGGGCTGGTACGCCGCCTTCATAATGGAGTCCAGCGAGGCGCGGACGACGGCTGGGGACTGACTTTGCGCCGATTGTGCGGCAGCGGGGGTGGCGGCGGTACCGATCAGCGAAGCCACGCCTGCCAGCGACGTGACGGCGAACAGAAGGACGGAGGCGACAGGAACTCTCATGAATCCAACCGGGGAAATTGAGGCTGTGGGCTTTCGATTGTGAACACTACCGCATGAACGCACAAGAAGTTTCGGGCTCCGGAAATGGGGTCCCTCTGCGCAGCGTCGGCGGCCGACCTCATCATCATGGGCGAACGGGTGACCTATCCAGCCGCGCACGGGTGGCAGTGACACCTGCCTCGGAGGCTCAGTCGCATCTGGACATGGCCGTTGACACACGGCACGTTGCCAGTTCCTGCTCGCACCCCCACCCTCTCGATGAACCGCATGTACTCCGCCGGCAATCGCCGCATGTGCGCTAGGACCGCATACGGGATGCTGTCGCTGCTCCTCCTGCTCGTGCTCGCCTGGCCGATCGACGCGGCTCGGGGTCAGCAGCGCGCATCTTCGGGCGCGCTCAGCGGCACGGTAGTGGATGAGACGGACTCGCCCGTGCAGGGCGCGAGCGTGCGACTTGTCCGCACCGACCAGGCGGTCACCAGGGAAGCGCTCAGCGATGCCGCTGGTGCGTTTGCCGTCACCCAGCTCGCGCCCGGATTGTATCGCGTGACCGCGGTGCGCATTGGCTATCGGCCGGCGGAGCTCCCGCTGCTGCGCATCATGGAGGGGCAGACGGCGCAGATCCGCGTCATGCTCGCTCGCTCGCCCACGCAGCTCTCCACGGTCACGGTCTACGCCACCGCCACGACCATTGATGCCAGCACGACGGAACTGGCCCGGCGCCTGCCGCTGGCCGAGATCGCGAAGCTTCCGCTCGGGCGAGACGCACTGAGCGCGGTGGAGCTCGTGCCCGGAGCGCGCAGCGGATCCGTGTGGGGGGCAGGCGGCGACGCGGCGAACAGCTACCGGCTGGATGGTGTCGCGGTAAATCATCCCGGACTGGGCGGAGACTTCCTGTCGCCAAGCATCGACTGGATCGAAGCGATCGAAGTGCGGGGACTCGGCGCCGGCGCCGAGTATGGCGGCTTTCAGGGCGGCCTCATCAATGCCATCACCCGCAGCGGCACCAACGAACGACGTTCGACTATCGGGCTCCACTACATATCGCCGTCGCTCACGGCATCGAACGTGCGCCCGTTCGAGGAAGGAGCCGAGCAATCGATGCGCAGAGAGCTCTCCGGCACCGCCGCCGGTCCGGTTGTGCGAGACCGGCTGATGTACTTCGTCGCCGGTCAACTGATCCATCACGATGTTCGCGTGCCCGACCTCGCAACCGAGGGCGCCCGCGATTTTCGTGATGTGCGGCAGGAGTACCGTGACGCACGAGCGCTGGCGAAGCTCACCTGGCTCCCGGGGTTGGGCGATCGGTTCTCCGCACTGTTCGGCGCCAGTGGTCGTCAGGGCGATCGTGTAGATCTGGACGGGCTGGTGGATCCCGCGGCAACGCTGCGCACTCGCGCCCCCTCCACCTTCTTCGCGCTGAGCTACCAGCATGCGGCCGGCGGCGACATGGTGGACGCGCGCATTGCAGGGTTCGACGCGCGCGAGTCCCGGCTCGGATATGAGGGCCCCGGCGTTCCGGCGCTGCACGTGTACAGGCTTGGCCGGACTCCGATGTATCAGAACGCGCCATTCAATGAACATCTCCGTCCCAGGAGGATCGGCGGCACCGTCAGCTGGACAACGCGTCAGGCGCTTCCGCGGGGAGAAAATCAGCTGGTGCTCGGCGCGGAGTACAACCGGGGCAGCTGGCGACATCAGCGCACGCGCAACGGCGGCCTGACCTGGCGGCCGTACCCCACGTCAGCTGTTCTCGACCCCGCTGATCCTTCTACCTGGGCGGACGTGGCAAGTGAATGGGGAGGTGAGGTTCGGCTCTCCGCGAAGATGGAGGACGCTGCCGTCTTCGTGCAGGACTACTTCACGATCCGCCCAGGACTAACCTTCACACCGGGTGTGCGATTGGAGCTTGCGTCGGGCTGGCTCGCGGATGCGGAAGGGGGTGGCCGGATGCGGGTGGTCTCCGATTACTCGCTGGATCCACGGGTCGGGATGGTGTGGGACATCAGCGGCCGCAACACAACGGTGGCGAAGGCGCACTGGGGACGCTACCGCCAGGCGATGCAGTCATCGTTCTTTGACCGCGCCGAAGGGGGCAATGTCTACACCAACGAGCGGCTCTATTTACAGGGGCCCGAAATTACCGACCCGCGCACGGTTTTCACACCCGAACAGCGCGACGCCATGCAAACATCGGATGGTTTTTCGTCAGCCTATCTCGAAACGATTCTGAACGAGGCCGGACGCGTGGAGGGGTACCGACAGCCGTATGTCGAGCAATTCGTGCTGGGACTGGAGCAGACGATCGGACCACGCTGGAAGATCGAGGCGGCGTACGTTAACCGGATCAATCGCGACATCGTAGGTCTTGTGGACCGGAACATGGAGCACAACTACAGCGTGCTGGAAGATGTCGCGGTCCTTCAGCGGATCACCTTCGGACCCGTCTTCGATCATCACGGCCAGCGGCTCGTCATACCGCGCATGTACGTGTCCAACGAGGATCTGCGGAGGGAGCTGCTGATCCGGCAGGAGCGAGCACTCGCGCCCGTGCCCGGCTACACCTTCGACGACATCCCCAGGCTCACCTTCAACCCGGACATCGTCCTCACGACCATTCCCGGTGCGCGTCGCCGGTTCGATCAGATATCCGTTTCGCTGCGCACAGATCAGCGCACGTGGGACGCCTTCGCTTCCATCAGCGCCACATACCTGCGCGGCAACGTGCCGGGACTGACCAGCTTCTTTGCGGGTGGCACGACCTTCAGCGCCGGGCCGTTCGTGCGACCGAACGAGGCGCTGAATGCCAGCGGCGTACTGCCGAACTCCACGGTGCTGGAGAGCAAGGTGTGGGTGAGCACGTCGCTGCCTCACCGATTCCGCGGAGGCGCCTTCGCGTCCTTCTCACTGGGCGATCATCTCGCGCCGCAGATGCAGATAAACCCGCGATTCCGCTTCCTGGACTCCGAGGGGTCCCTGCTGCAGGATGGCACCTTCAACCGCGTGCGCGGACAGACGATCCTGCTGGAGAAGCGGGGCAACTTCAGGTATCCGGCGCGCACCAACCTCGATCTGCGCCTGGCCCGGACGTTCTCGCTTCCCCGCGGCGAGTTCGAGCTGACCGCCGATCTGTTCAACGCACTCGGATCCGATGCGATGATCGTGCAGAACATCACGGTGAACGATCAGATCCTTCAGGATCCTACTTCCACCTTCGGCGCGCCGAGGCGGCGCGTGAATCCGCGGGCGCTGCGTCTGGGGGGCACGTTGCGGTTCTGAACGCGGCCGGGGCCTCGGGGGGGGGCGTTCAGCTCGCGGGACTGACCGTGGCCACGACATCGCGCAGGCGCGGGTGTTTGAGCCACAGCCACACGCCCATCGCAACTATGGACAGCAGATTCGCGATCACCACGGAGAACAGCCCGACGGCGTCCAGCACCCACTGGCCTGCAGTGCTCACGACGCCGAGGAAAAGCGCCTCCAGGATGATGACCGCGAGCAACGCCATCACCCACATCTGCGGCGCCCGCTCAACACGGTCAGCGGCCCATTCGAGTGCGATCCCCACGATGGCAAACGCAAACAGGTGGAACATCGTGTATGAGGCGACCATCCCGAACGTGATCCGTACTTCATCGGGGCTCTGCGCTCCAAGGAAGAACACCGCACCCAGCGCCGCGGGCGTGAAAAGCGGCCGCCCCATGATCGCATCCACGGCGAGCATCCAAAGCGCTACGGCTGCCGCACCCACGGCGCCGGTAACCAGCCCGCGCTCCAGCAGCGGAAAGTACCGCACGTTGGCCAAGCCAAGAACAGTTTCCGACTCCGTGGCGCGATGCAGGTATGCCATCATTGCCATGCCGGCTACGGTGTTCGCAAGGAGCACGTGCACCGCCGGCAAGACGCGCAGGACGTTCGTTCCGGTGAGCAGCAAAGCGCCATAGTGGACGGCGCTGAGAACGATGACCCCGAACAGCGCGCCAAGGATCAGTCCCGGGGCAAGCCCCGCGGCTCGCAGGAGACCCGCGGTGGCCATCCCGAGAGCGGCAAACACGGCGAGGTGAACTATCGTGTACGAGATGACCAGCACGGTACCGCCATCGGTCGCCGCGCCAAAGAGGGCGCTCGCCAACAGTGCGGGAGTTCGCAGGGCTTGCCCTGTGGCAACGTCTACGACCAGGAACCACAGCGCTACGATCAGGCCCGCGAGGAGTCCGGCAATGGCGCCGTGGCCGAGAATGCTGGAGCTGGATGACCGCATTTTCGCCTCCGCTCGTGATCGAGAATCGACTGCGGCTCTTGCAACCTCTTCATCTTGAAGTCACAGACGGAAAGTGGCAAGTCAGCCGCCTTGCCCAGCGTGTATAGCGGTGTCGGCTTCCTGCTCGAGAGCGCTGAACACCGTGGCGCCTTCGGCAGGTTCTCCTTCATCGGCGCCGTACCTGATGCGGTGATGGCGGCGGGGCAGCGGGAGGAACGGTCACCCGAGAATCGGGCACATCCGCATTACGAAGGCCCTGGCAGCTTGGGTGCGTCACTCAAGGGGCATCTCCGTTTCAAGCTGGGTATGCCCCTTATGTGTGACAGGTCCGCCCTTAGTTCATGTCGCCCTGTGGAGCCATGCACCACGTCGCGGAGCCCACGGCAACGTGCCCCTATTTGCGCCGGGTCGGCACGAACGTTCGGCACGGGCACGAAAAAGCCCCGCTTGGAGGACCACCAAGAAGGGCTAAGTCGCTGATTTGCTCCAGGTGGGCCTGGGTAGAGTTGAACTACCGACCTCACGCTTATCAGGCGTGCGCTCTAACCACCTGAGCTACAGGCCCCAGAGACGATCTCAAATATACGTCGCCAGACCTTCCGAAGCAATCGTCCAACCTTCGGCACCGCACACGCTTAGCGTCTGTATGGGCCGCATTTCTGCCCTGGGAGCCGCGCCGCAGTGCGATCGTCTCAACCACAAACGCGAACCGGCCGCATCCAAAGGAGAGATGCGGCCGGGTCGACACGAAACCTCCAGGGCCTGGTGGGTCAGGACACCCGGAAATCCCTGGTCTCCACCTCCCTGCCGTTAACCATGACGCGAAGCCGGTAGTTACCGGTCGGCCATCCGCCTGGTCGGGAGATGTGGAACTCCGTAACGTCCCGCCCGGTAGCGGAGATCGTACGAGTCGACTCGTCCACCACCTGGTCGTCCTCGAAGGTCCAGCGCGCAGTGATGGTGGTATTCTCGCCCGTGCCTTCGGTTACGACCGACGCGTAAATGGTGTCGTTGGGACGGAAGTTATCCGTCCGGTCGGTAATGTGATTGTCGCTTCCGATGGCACGTCCGAGCTCGACGCTTGTAACGCGCACCGCCGTTTCGCGGGCAACCTCGCCGGTGGCAATTTCGCGCTGGTCGGCGTCGCGGTCCCTCCCGCAGCTCAGGACCGCCAGCGCGAGGATGGCACAGCTGACACGCAGCATCGTCTGCGATAGATGTCGGCGCAACATGTTGCTCTCCTCACGCATCGCGCGGAATGTCCAGCACCTGTCCCGGGTGGATCAGGTCGGGGTTCTTGATCTTGTCCTTGTTCGCTTCGTAGATACGCCGCCACTTGCCGGCATCCCCGTACTCTCGCTTGGCGATCTTCGAGAGACTGTCGCCGCTCGCGACTGTGTACGTCTTCACCTCCCGGTCCGGTGCGGTAGACGAGCTGCCGCTCTGGACGTCCGAGAAATCCACCTTCGGTTTGTCTTTCTTGTCGAAGAGACCCATATGTCACCCCGTGAGCAATGGCAAAACCTGGACGCGGCAGCGGCGCAGCGGGTGCAGATCACATGCCGCGGGCGGCGCGTACCGCGGAAAGCCGACTGCGACGCCAGGGAATCTGCGCCCAGGCACCAACGACCGCGGCTCCATGTGTCACATCGCCGCGACTGAGAAGGCAACGAACCGCCCCTCGCCCCGCGTCACCGGTCTGGCGATCGTTCAGCCCGACTCCCACTCACCGTGCCCAGGCTCATCGATCACGCCACACTCGGGACACTGTGTCGCGAGGTACCGCGTCCATTCCTCGATCTCACTCGGCTCCGGCAGATCCGACGCCCGCTGTGCCAGTGTGCTCATGTAAACTTGGCGGAACCTGTCGCTGATCAGGAGACAGGCGCGTTCCCCACCGAAACCGAGTGCTCTGGCTGCTTCCCCGTCGGGATCGAGGCGCAGATCCAGTCGACCTCCAATCCTCGCGCGCAGCCCCGCAGCCGTCTCTGCGGCGGCGGGTATCATTATCACGATGTGCGCGGACCATTCTTCAATGTCGTCCGCTGCTCGCGCCAGTGTGATCAGCCCATCCAGCCAGACTCCGCTCCACTCTGCTAGCCAGAGTAGCACCACAGCGTCTCGCGGCGTCGGCTGCACGCTGCTCTTCGCGCCACCGACCGTGGTCAGATGCAGCTCCGGGAGACGGCTTCCAGGGATCGGCGGTCCAATCCTTTGGTCGGACATCATGTTCTCCGTTAGTCGCGTCCGGCGCACATTTCGTTCCGATTTGCCAGGCGCTCGACGTCTCGCCCAAGCTCATATATCATGTCGACTGACACCCTGTGACTCAGCGTCCGCCCGCCGGCCGACCGGACGCTGAGCGGCACGCCAATCTCCTTCAGCAACCTTTCGCCGGTCACCCGTACGTCAAATGCCTTCCGTTCTCGACGATCTACCCCGGTTCCATCCCCGCGATCGCCGAAGCTGGCGCCGCTGGCTGCAGCGGAATCATGACCGTGCCGCCGGAGTCTGGCTCATCTACTACAAGCAGGAATCCGGTCGCCCGCGAGTTCCCTACGATGACGCCGTGGAGGAAGCGCTCTGCTTCGGCTGGATCGACAGCACCGTACGAAAGCTGGACGACGAGCGATACGTCCAGCTCTTCACGCCACGGAAAGCCAGGAGCAATTGGGCCAAATCCAACAAGGTGCGCGTTGAACGGTTGATCGCCGCTGGACTGATGACGGAGGCAGGGCTGGCGAAGATCGAAGCGGCGAAACGTGACGGCTCGTGGAACGCGCTCGACAGCGTGGAAGCGCTCGAGATACCTCGCGATCTTGGCCGCGCGCTGAAGGCAAGCTCCGCGGCGGCGCGTCATTTTGCCAGCTTCAGCCCGTCATCGAAGAGAGGAATACTCGCCTGGATCGCGAGCGCCAGGAAGCCGGAGACTCGTGCCGCGCGCATCGAGAAGACCGTACGGATGGCCGAGCGAGGACTGCGAGCACAATTCGACAAGGAGTAGCAGCCGCGGCGCCGCCGCGACCTTACGCTCTGACTGACATCACCACGACCGCGGCCGCTGCGAGACTTCTGGCCTAATCCGACACCACCAGAACCGCGGCGCCCACGAGCCTGCCGTCGCGCAGACGTGACAACGCTTCGTTCGCTTCCTCGAGTGGAAAGACCTCCACTTCGGTGCGCACCGGAACTCGTGGTGCGATGGCGAGCAGCTCGTCACCGTCGCTGCGAGTGAGATTGGCGACCGAGCGAACCACGCGCTCTCCCCAAAGCAGTGCGTACGGGAAAGACGGAATGTCGCTCATGTGTATGCCGCCACAAACGACCACCGCACCCGGCGACGTGGCGCGAAGTGCTGCCGGGACGAGCGAGCCGACCGGAGCGAAGATGATCGCGGCATCGAGCTCATGCGGTGGCGGTTCGGTGGAGTCCCCTGCCCATATCGCACCGAGCCGGCGCGCGAAGCTCTGCGCCTCTACGTCGCCGGGTCTGGTGAATGCGTACACCTGCTTGCCCTCGAAGGCAGCGACCTGCGCCACTATGTGCGCGGCGGCACCGAAGCCGTAGATGCCGATCCGCTCTGCGTCAGCGCCGGCGAGCCGGTACGAGCGATAGCCGATCAGGCCGGCACACATGAGCGGAGCGGCCTTGGCAACCCCCAGTTCCGGCGGCAGAGCAAAGCAGTAGCGTGAATCGGCAACCGCGTACTGTGCGTAGCCCCCGTCTGTCGTGTAACCGGTGAAACGCGCACTTTCGCACAGATTCTCTCGTTCCTGCCGGCAGTAGCGACAAGTCCCGTCGGTCCAGCCGAGCCATGGCACTCCGATCCGCTCTCCCACTCGGAATCGGTCGACGCGACTGCCGATGGAAGCAACGACGCCTACGATCTCGTGACCAGGTACGAGTGGAAGTGCTGGCTTCGCCAGGTCGCCGTCGACGATGTGCAGATCGGTGCGGCAAACTCCGCAGGCGAGAACTCGCACGAGCAGTTCCGCCGGTCCGGGCTCCGGAACCGGGATCTCGCGCGGCACGAGTGGTGCACCCGCTCGCTCCAGCACCATCGCTCGCATTGACTCCGGCACAACCGTCATCGTAGTCCTCGCATATCGGGAGCAAAGCTGAAGCTACGTGGAACCAGCACGTGGTGCGGTCGATGCCCCTGGCACCGGGTAACAGCACCACCACCACAACGCTCGCGGAACCTTGCGGTAAAAGGCCCCGTCGGCATCTTGCCTCGAACCTGCGCCCGCTCTGCTGAACGCCTTTCCCGGCATTTTCGTGGCTTTCTCCCGGCGGCGGGCTTGTACCGAGTCGGTCGCGTTAGGATGTAATCACGCGCCTGGCGCCACGACAATGAGGACGGCGATGCAGGACTACGAGCTCCTCGGCGCGTTCTACCTGGGACGCCAGCAGGCGGCCGGTAACGACACCGAAGGCGAGTTGCTGCTCTATGACAGCCGGGATCTGACGACGCACGCAGTCATCATCGGAATGACGGGCAGCGGCAAGACGGGGCTTGGGCTAGGTCTCATCGAGGAGGCCGGCATGGACCATGTGCCGGTCATCGCCATAGACCCGAAGGGAGACATGGGGAACCTGCTGCTTACCTTTCCCGACCTCGCGCCGGGTACGGCAATGCGCGGCACGACGCGAGCACGTCAGCATTCATTGGAGGTCGGACGGGCCGGAGAGACGCTGGCTGACATCGAGGCGCAGATGGAAGCGCTCGAGGCGGAGCTGGCTGCCGAGGTGGAGCGTCAGCATCTGGCCTTCGGCGCGCAAATGGAGAGGCTCGAGGAGATCAGCGTCAAGCCGCGAGCGAGCGACATTCAAGTGCGCACGGTGGCACTGGCCTGGTTGCCAGCCGGGCCCGCCGGGTAGATCGAGCGTCGGCCGAGATGGCGGCTGACGCGAATGCGCCCCAGCGATTCACGTGATTGCCAGGGCGCATTCGGTAGCAGCTCGAGCTACGGAATCCTCGTGCCTTCCGTACGGAGCGTGAGCACCGTGTCGGGTCCGGCGGTGTCGTACCGCGCCCTCGTCCACCCTTCGATGCGATCTCCCTCCAGATGGAAAGACGTCCGTGTGGTGACCTGCACGCCGCCGCGGCGAGCGCTAGCGTAAGGACCGGCTTCAGTAACGACGCTGTCACCCGAAACTGCGACTATCCGCAACGGAACGGGATCCCGATTCGGGAAGGTGATCGTCCAGCCCTCTCTGTCCGTAGTCGCCGTGAGAGTGTAGTTGGTCGGCGATCTGTCAGCGCCGCTCTCGGGAATCGCCTGCATCGACCATCTCCCGGCGAAATCGGCAAGCGAGACGGAGGAAACCTGTCCAGCACCAGCATCCATGTGCACCGTGTCATCCGCTGCCCGGTCCCGATCTCCAGTATTGCACCCAGCTACTAACACGGCCGCACAGAGAATCGCCATCAGATTGGAGCGCTGCATACCTGGTCCCTCCGGTTGAGGACACGCATCCCGGGGCGCGCGTCGTCCCGGCGCATGGCCGAGGCGCAGAACGTTGGCGATAATCCTGATTGGCCACAAGGTAAGCTGCCGAAGAAGCTGTCGGCCAGTTCACGCGAGCTACCGGTCGCACCGGCTCCATCATGCCGACTACCATTGGCTCGGCGGTCCATCCCGCCGACCATCGTGGTGCCTTGCAAAGCCGAGCGAGGGCAGATGCACGGTACGACGAGGCGGAGGAGGAGGCGCTCTGCTTCGGGTGGGTGGACAGCCTGCTGACGTGGGCATCGGGCGTGCAGCGTCAGTAATCGCGGAGGAGCCATCGCATGGAGGTCCAAACCGTCGGAACCGTATCAATCGAGCTGACCGTGGGCGACATTGCGCTTCAGGAGGACTTCGACGCGGTCGTGAACGCGGCCAACGCGGAACTGCGCATGGGCGTCGGCGTGGCGGGTGCGCTGCACCGCGCGGCGGGCCCGTTGATGGGGCCGAGGCGGTGATCACCTCGGCGCACCGGCTTCCCAACCGGTTCGTGATCCACTGCCTAGGCCCCATCTACGGTCACGATGAGCCTGCCGATGCGCTCCTGGCGTCCTGCTACCGCCGCGCGCTCGCATTGGCCGAGGAGCACGCCGTCACATCCATCGCCTTCCCGGCGATCTCGACAGGCGCGTTCGGCTATCCCCTCCGGGCGGCGGCGCGGATCGCCCTCCAGACTGTCATCGAGAGGGCCCCGGCGCTGGAGTCCGTGCGCCGCATCCGCTTTGTTCTGTTCGACGCGGCGTCGCTGGAAGCGCACCGCGACGCGTTGCACCGTTCAAGGGGACGGGCTCCTTGAAAAGCTTCGTTTGTGGCGCGGCGCCGGCTCACGTTGCGGTCAGCGTCCCCGCTTGCGAGCCAGCGCCCGATGATCATGATGTGCGGACCGGCGTTGTCGAGCCACTGATTGTCCGGCGTGGGCCTCGGCAAAGGGGTCGATGTTGCTGACCGGCAGATCATCCTGGAGCATGTAGCCGTCGAGCGTAGTCCCCGGAGGATCCTTACCGTCGTACCTATCTGCCCCGCATGTCGCGCGGTGTGCT
>CAYXRS010000041.1:0-23092 GCA_964467195.1 uncultured Gemmatimonadaceae bacterium | reverse complement strand
AGGCACGCCGCTGGAGACCACGGCCATGGAGGCGGCGCGGCTCGAGCGCGCGCTTCGAGAAGATCCGGACGTGCGCGCCGTGTTCACGCGCGTGGGGAGGCAGTCGGCGGTGGCGGGGATGATGGATGAGGACAGCGGCCTCAACATCGCCGTGCTCGACGTGCGTCTCGCCGACGGAGCACGAACGCCCGACGTCCTCTCGCGCATGCAGCCGGCGTTCGCGTCGTTCGCGCCGGGCATGCTGTCGGTGGAGACGGGGCGCGCGACCGCGCTCGGCCAGCTGCTGGGCGGAAGCGATGCCGATCTGGCGGTGCGCATCCGCGGCGACGACGGCGATGCCGCGTTCGCCTACGCCGGGCAGGTGGAGGCACGGCTGGCGTCAGTTGAGCTGTTGCGCAACGTGCGCGTGGGCGTGCCCGTGGGTAATCCGGAGATCCAGGTGGAGATTGACCGGGAGCGCGCCGCGGCCTTCGGGATCGAAACGCGGCGGATAGCGCAGACCGTGGAGGCCTACATGCGCGGAAGCGTCGCCACCGAGTTCCTCGACTTCGACAGGAAGATCCCGGTGGTGGTGCGCCTTCCCGACGCCGAGCGGCGGTCGTTGGAGACGCTGAGCCTGCTGCGGGTGGACGGCGTGCCGTTGCGCGAGCTGGTGCATACGAGCGAGGCGACCGGGCCCGGCGAGATCCTGCGCGTGGATCAGGCGCGCTTCGTCCCGGTGTTTGCCGATCTTCGCAAGCGCGACCTGGAGGGTGCGCTGCGTGAGACGCGCGCCGCGTTGGCCGAGCTGCCTGTGCCTCCCGGGTTGCGAGTGGACATCGGCGGAGAGAACGAGGAGATGCGGCGGAGCTTCCGCGCGCTGGCGTTCGCGTTCGCTCTGGCGCTGCTGCTCGTGTTCATGATTCTGGCCGCCGAGTTCGAGTCGCTGGTGCACCCGTTCACGGTGCTGCTGAGCGTACCGCTGGCGGCCATAGGTGCGGTGATCGCTGTCTGGTTGACGGGCTCGGGAATCAACACGATGAGTCTCATAGGACTCATCATCCTGATCGGTATAGTGGACAACGACGCGGTGGTGAAGGTGGACTTCATCAATCGCATGCGCCGGCAGGGGATGAGCGTGCGCGAGGCGGTGGTGGCCGCCGGCCGGGCCCGGCTGCGGCCGATCCTCATGACCACGGCAACGACCATGTTCGGCGTCGCGCCAATGGCGTTCGGGTTGGGGACCGGCGCCGGCCTGCAGTCGCCGCTGGCGATCACCGTGCTTGGCGGGCTGTTCAGCGCCACCGCGCTCACGCTGATCGTGATCCCGGTGGCCTACGAGACTGTGGAAGCGATTCGAGAGCGGATGCGCGCCGCCGTCGGGCTGCGCGCCGCCGGCGCGTCGGCCGGGATACCGGCGACCACCGGGGACTGAGACTCTGCCGGCGCGTCACCGATGATCAGTCTCGCCATCAAGCGACCGATCGCCATTGCCATGGCGTACCTCGCGGCGGCGCTGCTGGGAATCGCCGCCTGGCGGAACATCCCGATCGAGCTGCTTCCCGACACGCAGCTCCCTCGTCTCAGCGTTTCCGCGCGGCTGCCCGGTGCTTCGCCGGAGGCGATGGAAGCACTCGTCACCGCGCCCATGGAGGGCGTGATCCAGCAGGTGCGCGGAGTGAGCCAGGTGCAGTCGCTGTCGGCGGAGCAGTACGGCGAAGCCACGGCGACGATCTCGATCGAGTTCGCGCTCGGCACCGACATGAACTTCGCGCGGCTCGAGCTGTCGGAGCGGCTGGGCGCGCTTCGCGAAACGCTGCCGCCGCGCATGCGGGGACCGCAGATCCAGCAGTACGTCCCGGAGGAGTTCCGCAGGCAGCGGCAGGGCTTCATGCGCTACACCGTCACGGGACCGTATACCGTGGAAGCGCTGCGCGCGCACGTTGACGACATGCTGGTGCCGGAGCTCCAGCAGCTGGAGGGCGTGGGCGAGGTGACGGTTAGCGGCGGCCGCGCCCGCGTGCTGGAGATCGAGCTGGACGAGCAGCGCATCGCCGCGCTCGGTCTCTCGCCCATGCAGGTGCAGCAGCGGATCCTGGAGCTGGAGTACGTGCGCGAGGCCGGCGTGGTGGAGGTGGGCGGACTGGAGCGCACCGTCGCCATTCGCCACCGCGCCAACTCGCTTGCCGAGGTGCGCGCGCTGGTGCTGCTTGGCGACCGCGGCAGAATGGTGCGCGTGAACGATGTGGCTACGGTGCGAGACAGCTACGAGGAGCCGCGGTCCTACACCCGCGTCGATGGCCAGCCATCGGTGCGCATGGAGGTCCGCCGGCAGCCGCGCGTAAATGCCGTAGCGACCGCCGAACGCGTGAAGCTGCAACTCGCCGCCATGGATGCGCACCTGCCGCCGGGCATCCGGATGATTCTCGACTACGACGAGAGCGACGCGATCCGCACTCAGCTCACCGATCTCCGTTCCCGCGCGATGTTCTCGGCGGTGGTGATCTTTGCCGTGCTGCTGCTCCTTCTCGGCTCGTTCCGCTCGTCGCTCATCGTCTTCGCTACCATCGGCTTCTCGATCCTGCTTGCGCTCAACCTGCTCTATTGGGGTGGGTTCACGCTCAACGTGCTCACGCTCATGGGTCTGGCGATGGGATTCGGCCTCATCGTTGACAACGCGATCGTCGTGCTGGAGAACGTGTATCGGCGCTGGCGGGGCGGGGAAGCGGCGGAGGAGGCGGCGGGACGCGGTGCGCGCGAGGTAGTGCTGGCGATACTGGCGGCGACGATGACCACGGTGGTCGTGTTCATTCCGTTCGTGTACCTCCAGGGCGAGCTGCGCATCTACTATCTGCCGCTGGCGGTGGCGGTGGGGTTCAGCCTGCTGGCAAGCCTGCTCGTCTCGTTCAGCTTCATCCCCTCTCTGGCGGCGCGTCTGCTGCGAAGCGGAGCGGTGCGGCGCGACGTGGCACCGGCGACCGCCGCTCGCTCCACCAATGGCGAGCCGTTCTACGTGCGCGCGCACGGTGCGATGATCAGCCGGACGCTCCGCTGGCCCTGGGTCACCCTGGCGGTGGCGGTGATGGCGTTGGGCGGATCGTACTGGCTGTTCAGCAAGCACGTCACTCGCGGCGCCCTCTGGCGGCCGTGGTGGTCGGAGCAGAGCTACATCGACATACAGATCCGCCTTCCGCGAGGCGCCGAACTGGAGCGCACCGACGAGCTGGCACGCTACTTCGAGGATCGCCTCGGAGAGATTCCTGAAGTCGAGCGTTTCACGAGTGAGGTGCAGCCGCAATACGCGCAGCTTCAGGTGACCTTCTCCAGCGAGCTGCAGGATACCGACGTTCCGCTGGCCATCAAGGAGCAGCTGACGGCGTACAGCCTGCTGTTCGGCGGCGTCGAAGTGCGGGTGTCCGGATACGGGCCATCCTTCTACGGTGGTGCCGCCTCGTCGCCGACCTACTCGATCAAGGTACTGGGCTACAACTACGAACGCGTGCGCGACATCGCCGAGGATCTGGGACGCCGGCTCGAACGTTTCTCTCGCGTGCAGGAGGTGAACACCAACGCCTCCACCGCCTGGTTCCAGCGCGACCGCGCCAGCGAGATGATTCTGGACATCGACCGCGACCGGCTCGGCATGCACGGGCTCACGGCGCGCGAGTTGATCTCGCACACCGCGGCCGCCGTGCGCGGGCGCGTGTGGGCGCAGCAGGTGCGGGTGGGCGGCGAGGAGATGCAGCTGGAGGTGAAGCGCGAGGGACATCAGACGATCGACGTCCAGGGGCTGGAGGAGCTGCTCATACCAACGCGTGCCGGAAGCTTCGTGCGTGTGGGCGACGTGGCGAAGGTGGGCGAGCGCGAGGTGCTCGGCCGGATCCGCCGCGAGAATCAGCAGTACGAACGCACGGTTACGTACGAGTTCCGCGGTCCGCAGAAGCTCGGCGACCGCACGCACGAGGCCGTGATCGCCGCCACCCAGCTGCCCGAGGGCTACTCCGTGGAGGCGCGGGATGAGTGGCGCTGGTCGACCGAGGAGAAAGGCCAGATCTACGGCGTGCTTGTCGTTGCTCTCGTTCTCATCTTCATGGTGACCGCGGCGCTGTTCGAATCGATGCGGCAGCCGCTGGTGGTGCTGCTCACCGTCCCGATGGCGCTGATCGGCGTGTTTCTGGTCTTCTTCTACACTGGTGCAAGCTTCACGCGGGAGGCATACATAGGCGTGATCATGATGGGTGGCATAGTGGTGAACAACGCCATCCTGCTGGTGGACCGGGTGAACCAGCTCAGGCGGCACGATGGTCTGGCCCTGCACGATGCCATTATCATCGGCACACGGCAGCGGGTGAAGCCGATCCTCATGACCAGTGTGAGCACGGTGCTCGGTCTGTTGCCGCTGGTGCTCTTCTCGAAGGCGGCGGACGCCAACATCTGGAATGCCCTTGGCTTCGCGCTCATTGGCGGACTGTCCAGCTCCACGTTGCTGGTGCTGACGGTCACGCCGGCGCTCTACCTGCTCTTCGAGCGCCGGGCCGAGCGGTAGCCTCGCCGTCATTACCATCACGTAGTCGTCTCTCGACTGGACAACCACGATGTGTGTCAGGTCGGGTGACGAGGCGCGCGGTCGGCGCGTCGTCACTGTTGATTGCACCGGCTCCATGCGGCGGCTAACTTTCCGCCACACTCACCCGCAGACAGTCATCGTGAAATACCTGCTTCTGGTCGTCCTGGGGGTCACCTTTCTCGCCGGGAATGCGTGTGCCGCCCAGGCCCGTGGTGATCGCGGAGCCGCGCCCGCGCCGCTACAGCCGCTCGCCGGTTATGCGGGCCGGGAGACGCTTCTACTCCCGACACGTTACCTGCGGCCCGCGGACGTCCCGCAGTGGGCCGCCAGCGTGACCGATCAGCGCGCCCTGCTCGCCGAGCTGGACGAGGCGATCACCGCCGAGCTGGACGACCGTGGCCTGCGCGGCACCTGGATCTTCCCGGATCGCCTGATGGCATCGGTGCGCCGCAACCCCACCTACGCCACCGATCCCCACACGCTCGCCGCGAATTCCCTTCGACCGGCGCGGCGCCGCCCCGAGAAGGTGCCTGAGCCGCTGGCCAGTCAGCTCCGCACCCTGATCGCCCTCACCAACGCGCGCTACGTGCTCTATCCGGTGGAGCTGCGCTTTGAGCCTCACGATGGTGCCGGCCGTGCAGCCCTCCACATCGCCATCATCGATGCACGGTTGGCCGAGGTGCTGTGGATTGGTGAGGTCTTTGGCGATGCATCGGCGGAACGGGGGCCGGATTCACTTGCGAGCCTGGCGCTACGGTTCGCGGACCTGTTCGTGGCTCCATAGCTTCTACGTGCTGGCTGCTGCTTCTCGCAGCATTTACCGCGGAGACGCGGAGGAGCTCAGGAGAAAGGCCTCTTACGTGCGGCCTGATTTCTCACGGAATCTACCGCAGAGCCGCAGAGGCGCAGGGAACTGAAGACAAGGTAGCGTCAGGAGAAGGGTGTGCGTCGGTGTGCGTCGAGAGAAGTTTCCGTCAAGGGGTGTGGCTTGAAGCGCGAATCAGATCAATAATGCTCGCTTGATGCCGAGAAAGATCACGCTCATCCCGGGGGATGGAATCGGCCCCGAGATCACCGACGCTACTGTAAGTATCCTCGACGCCGCCGGCGCCGGGCTGGAGTGGGAGACGCACCTCGCCGGGATGGCGGCGCTGGCGGTGCACAACGATCCGATGCCGGCGTCCACGCTGGAGTCGATCCGTCGCAACGGCGTTGCGCTGAAGGGTCCCCTGGAGACGCCGGTCGGTGGTGGCTTCCGTTCGGTGAACGTTGCGTTGCGCAAGGAGCTCGACCTCTACGCGAACGTTCGCCCGGCGCGCACGATCAAGCCCGGCGGCCGGTTCGAGGGGATAGACATCGTCCTCGTGCGCGAGAACACCGAGGGGCTCTACTCGGGGATCGAGCACTACATCCGGATCGGCGACGACCAGCGTGCCGCCGCGGAGTCGATCGCGATCATCACGCGCTCGGCATCCGAGCGGGTGATACGATACGCCTTCGAGTACGCCCTTCGCTGCGGACGCCGGAAGGTGACGCTCGTTCACAAGGCGAACATCCTCAAGTACTCGCAGGGCCTGTTCCTCGACGTCGGCCGCGACCTTGCCAGGGAATACGCGGGACGCGTTCAGTTCGAGGAGCGGATCGTGGATGCCATGGCCATGCACCTCGTGCTCCGGCCCGAGATGTTCGATGTGATCGTGACCACCAACCTCTTTGGCGACATTCTCTCCGATGAGATCTCCGGACTGGTGGGCGGGCTTGGCCTGGCACCGGGCGGGAACATCGGCGAGCGCGCGAGCATCTTCGAGGCGGTGCATGGGACTGCGCCGGACATTGCCGGGAAGGGACTCGCTAACCCCGGTGCGCTGATCCTGGCCGCGATCATGATGCTCGAGCACATGGGCCAGGGCGACATCGCCGGACGGATCAACCTCGCGCTGGAGGAAACGATTCGTGAGGGCGCCACCGTGACCCGGGATCTCGGCGGCGCCGCGAGCACGGAGGAGTTCGCAAATGCGGTAATCGCGAGGTTGGCGTGATTCGCACGCTGCACATCTCCGACCTTCACTTCGGGCGACCGGCTGTGCCGGAGCAGATCGAGGCGATCGAGGAGCTGATCCAGAGGTCCGCCTTCGACGTCGTCGTGATCTCGGGGGACCTGTCGCAGCGCGCTCGCTCGGGAGAGCTGCTGCGGGCCCGGGCGTTCATTCGCGATGCAGAGCGCGTCAGCCAGACGGTCGTGGTCCCCGGCAACCATGATGTGAAATGGTGGCGAGCACCGTTCGGCATGCGCCGCAGGGACCACGTCTATGACGCCTATCGTACGTACATATCGGCGGAGCTCGAGCCCGTGCTGCGCGTGGACGGGATGACGTTCGCCGGCGTCAACACCGCGCACGGCGTCGACTGGCATACCCTCACCTGGAACGTGCGCGACATCGGAGTGGTGGGTGACATTCGCCGCCGGCAGATCGATCGCGTGGGTGAGGCTTTCGCGGCGTCGCCGCCGGGCGACCTTCGTGCGGTCGTGATGCACCACAATCCCATGAAGGGGGAGCTGTCGCAGAGGCATGGCCTCGTCAACACGAAACGAGCACTCGGCGCCTTCGCCGATCTCGGTGTGGACATCGTCTTCTGCGGGCACGATCATCAGGAAGCTATCCACTATGTGGAGCACACCAAGCGCGGAACCATCATCTCCACGGCCGGCACCGTCTCCAATCGCTCGCGTGGTGGGCGTCCGTCGAGCCTCAACATCGTTACCGTAGAGGAGCGGAAGTTCGACATCTCCACCTGGGTCTGGTCTCGCGCCGACCTGGCGTTCGTGCAGGGCCCCATACGGAGCTTCCAGCATTGAGGGTGTGCGGTCGTCGCCGGGCAAACGATCCCGCGCAGCTTCCGCTACCGTTCGACGGACCGCCGCGTGATGCGGTGGCGCTGCACGAGCGCCTCCTGAAGCTGGGGTTGCGCGGCTATTCGCAGGTAGTGCTCACATCCAACGCGACGGTGATGGTGAGCTTCACGCCCGGTGTACTGCGTGTGCATCGCGGCTATCTCGAAGCGTCGGAGGAGGTGCACCGCGCCATCGTTGCCTTTGCCTGCGCGCGCCAACGCCGTGACCGCGCGGCGGCTCGGCGAATTATAATCGAGCACGCGCCTCGCGTCCCGCGCGAGCGAAGGCGTCGCCGTGAGCCACCGCACCCGAAGGACCTCCCGCTTGCCGCCGAGCTCGCGCTCTGGCACGGCCGCTACAACGATGAGCACTTCGGAGGTTCGCTAACCGACATTGCGATACGTGTGTCGCGTCGCATGCGGTCACGGCTCGGGCAATACGCTGCCGCCACGTCGGGCGGAGACGCCGCCGAGATCTCGATCAGCAGTTCGCACATCCGCCGCCATGGCTGGGAGGAGGCTCTGCACACCCTCCTTCACGAGATGGTGCATCAGTGGCAGGCGGAGAACGGACACCAGCTCGACCACGGCCGGCTATTCCGTCTGAAGGCGCGCGAGCTCGGAATCGCCGCCGCCGCCGCCCGAGAGGTAGGGAGCGGCGGATGCCACGTGCCCGGAGATCCTACGCGTTCCGCGCCGACTCCTGGCGTTCGCGCACTTCCCTGACGATCAGCTCCGCGAGGCTGGCTCGGTCGCCCGTCTGGTCGAGCACTCGCGAGCGGTCGGCCAGCCCGTGCGCCAGCGCGATGTTTCGCAGGTGCATCGTATCCAGCGCCAGCAGCTCGCGCATCAGGACCTCCTCACCTTGCAGCCGCACCTCGAATGGGTCGAGGATCGCCCGGGTCGCTGGCGCCGCATGCTCGCCGGTCGTTGGGCGAGGTCTCGGTCCATCGAAGGCGGGTGTATCCTTGTTCTCCGGCGGCTTCGCTGTCGGCGGCTCCAGCGCGCGCTCGACGGCGCCCTCCAGATACGTGGCGGTAAGGCCCGTGGCCCAGTAGAGGAGCGCCTCGCGGCTCGGCTGCACCGTCTCCTGCATCGTGCGCACCAACTGTCCGGTGAGAGGGGACTCGAACTCGATCCACCCTTCCCAGCGGCGATTGTCGTCCATCTTCCTGCCGCAGGCCCGCGGGATGAAGCTCCTGCCATCGTCCGTACGCAGCACCGTCTCGTATCGCACCAAAACTTCGGTCATGGCTCCTCCAGCGTCTTACCTGCGACCTTGCAACTCGTTAGCCACGGCCGCCCGCTGGCGTCAGCGGAACGGCGGAAACCGAGCCCTCACCCGCCCCCCCGCTTTTTGCCGCCCCCTCCCGCGTCCGTTAGCTTCCTCCGCCATGAACCTCGACCTCTACAACATCGACTGGGCGCTCACCGAGGAGGAGCGTGCCGCGCGCGACAGCGTGCGCCGCTTTGTGGACGAGCGCGTGTTGCCGATCATCGGCGACTGTTACGTGCAGGGCCGCTTCCCCAAGGAAATCCTCGCCGACATGGCCGAGCTCGGCGTATTCGGGGCGAATCTACCCGAGGAATACGGCTGCGCCGGCCTGAACAACGTCGCGTACGGACTCATCATGCAGGAGCTGGAGCGCGGCGACTCGGGGGTGCGCTCGTACGCATCAGTGCAGGGCGCGCTCGTGATGTATCCGATCTTCGCCTTCGGCAGCGAGGAGCAGAAGCGCGCGTATCTGCCGAAGATGGCCTCGGGCTCCACCGTCGGCTGCTTTGGTCTCACGGAGCCGGACTTCGGCTCCAATCCTTCGGGCATGCGCACCATGGCGCGGCAGCAACCGGATGGAAGCTGGGTGATCACCGGCAACAAGATGTGGATAACCAACGGATCTACCGCGCAGGTAGCGATCATCTGGGCCAAGACCAACGGCGATCCTTCCGACAAGTCCATACGCGGCTTCGTCGTCCCGACGGACACCAGGGGATTCACCGCTCGCGACCAGAAGGGCAAGCTGTCACTCCGCGCCTCCGACACGAGTGAACTCGTCCTGGATGAGGTCCATGTGCCCGCCGAGGCGCTGCTGCCGGAGTCGGGCGGCCTGAAGAGCCCTCTCATGTGCCTCACGCAGGCTCGCTACGGCATCTCCTGGGGCGCTGTGGGGGCGGCGATCGCTTGCTACGAGGAGGCGGTGGAGTACTCGAAGACACGCGTCATGTTCGACCAGCCCATCGGTGGCTTCCAGCTCCAGCAGGCACGTCTGGCGGAGATGTACACTGAGATCGCCAAGGCGCAGCTCCTGGCCCTTCACCTCGGCCGGATGAAGGACGCCGGAACCTTCACGCCTCAGCAGGTTTCGCTGGCCAAGCGAAACAACGTCAGCATTGCCACCGACATCGCGCGCGAGGCTCGGCGCCTTCTGGGGGCCAACGGGATCCTGGCCGAGTACGCCTCCATGCGCCACATGGCAAATCTCGAGAGCGTCTATACCTATGAGGGGACGCACGACATCCACACGCTGGTGTTGGGTCAGGCGATCACGGGGATCTCGGCGTTCAAGTGATGACGGCCTCAGGGCCAGCGGGAGGCGTTGGGGGCCGGCGACCAATAGCGCCACCGAACTCTGACCCCGAGCCGTGCTGGTGTTACCGTACCCGACGGTTCACTTGAAGGCGAGCCGGTAGACGCTATCTTCCACGTGAATCTTTTCACATGGAGACGGCCGGCGTGAAGATCGCCGTTTGCATCAAGCGCGTGCCCGACATGGAGGCGCGCTTCAAGGTAGGCGCCGACGGGAAGTCGGTGGACGAGGCGGGGCTCAAGTTCGACATCAGCGACTTCGATGCCTACGCCGTCGAGGCGGGGCTGCTGCTCACCGAAAAGGTCGGTACCGGTGAGGTGGTCGTGATCTCCGTAGGACCGGACAACGTGCAGGAGACTCTGCGCAAGGCGCTCAGCATGGGCGCAGCGCGCGCAGTGCAGCTGCAGGCGGACCGTGTGCCGGCCGACGGTACCGCGGTGGCCTCCGCGCTCGCCGCCGAGCTGAAGGACGGTGGCTACGATCTCGTTCTCTTCGGGAAGATGGCGCTCGACACGGCAAGCGGCGTGGTGGGCGCCGCCACCGCCGAGTCGCTCGGCCTCCCGCTCGTCACCAACGTCTCCAAGCTGGAGATAGCCGGCGGGAAGGGGACCGCTCGCAGGGAGATCGAGGGTGGCTTCGAGCTGCTGGAGTTTCCCCTGCCGGCGGTCGTGAGCATCGACGAAGGCCCATGGCGCCCGCGCTATCCGTCGCTCAAGGGAATCATGGCGGCCAAGAAGAAGCCTCTCGACAAGAAGGCTGCCCAGCTCGGCGAGGAGCGCGTGAACGTGCGAAAGATGGAGCTACCCCCTGAACGCTCGGGCGGTCGCATCGTGGGCGAGGGCGCCGACGCGGTGCACGAGCTTGTCAAGCTCCTTCAGACCGAAGCGAAGGTGCTGTGATGAGCAACGTTCTCGCTTTCGCCGAAGTACGTGGCGGTGAGCCGCGCAAGATGGCGTACGAAGCGGTGACAGCCGCCCGGAGCATAGCCGACGATCTGGGCGGCGAGGTGCACGCGGTGCTCGCCGGTGCGCCGGGTATTTCCAGGCACTCCGCATCGCTGGCCGAGTATGGCGCCGACGTGGTGCTCGTGGCCGAGCACGACGCGCTTGCCAACTACGATTCCGAGTCGGTAGCCGCTACAGTGGCCGAGCGGATCCGTGCCGGAGGCTACGGCGCTGCGGTGTTCGGTGCATCCGCGCAGGGGCGCGATCTGGCACCGCGCGTGGCGGCGAAGCTCGGCGTGCCGCTTGCCGCCGACGTGATCTCGATCGAGAGGGAAGGGGAAGCGTTCGTGGTGCGGCACCCGGTCTATACCGGCAAGGTGATTTCGACGCTCGAGCTCACCGCCACGCCGGCGCTTTTTTCGCTGCGGCCAAACGCATTTACGGCCGCGAAGCAGGCAAAGGCCGGACGTGTGGAGCAGCTCGCGCTCGCCGCCGATCCAGCCAGCTCGAGAGTGCGCGTCACCGAGACGGGGCTGGGCTCCTCCGAGAAACTCGATCTCGGCGAAGCGCCAGTGATCATCAGCGGAGGGCGCGGGCTCAAGGCACCGGAGAACTTCAAGCTGGTCGAGGAGCTTGCCGACGCCTTTGGCAATGCCGCTGTAGGCGCGACGCGCGCCGTGACCGACGAAGGCTGGCGCCCGCACAGCGACCAGATCGGTCAGACGGGCCGGCTCGTGAGTCCCGACCTGTACGTGGCGGTCGGCATCTCCGGCGCGATCCAGCATCTCGCCGGCATGCGCACCTCCAAAGTGATCGTCGCCATCAACAAGGATCGTGAAGCGCCGATCTTCCGCATCGCCGACTACGGAATCGTGGGCGACGTGTTCGAGATCGTTCCGGCCCTGACGCAGGCGGTGAAGGAAGCCCGGCGCGGCGGCTGAGTCTGTTGCGCGAGCCCTGACCGTGCTCGCGCGAGAAACTCGAGCGACGTTCCGGATGCTTGTTAGCGCCGACTACGCGGCGTAGCTTCCGCCTCATGACCGCGCAGAACGTCATCTTCCTCGCTGTTCTCATCGTCGCGTTCGGCTTCTTTTCCCTGAACGCCCAGCGGCTCTTCGGCTATCTCCGGATCGGTCGCGCCGAGTCGCGCACCGACGATCCGCTCCACCGACTGCGCAATGTGCTGGTGATCGGGATCGCACAGTCGAAGATCCTGCGCGATCCGGTAGCCGGCGCTTCGCACGCGCTCGTGTTCTGGGGATTCATCGTCATCACTCTCGGAACGATCGAGATACTGGTCCAGGGCGTCCTCCCCGGCTTCACTTACGGCTTTCTTCCGCGCCCGCTGTACGCTGCCTACGCGATGTCCCAGGATGCCTTCGCGATGTTCGTCCTCGCCGCGGTGGGCTACCTGCTGTTCCGCCGACTGGTGATCAAGCCCAGGCGACTGCAGGGTGACGGGCTCGAGCACTTCGATGCCTTGTTCATCCTGTCGATGATCGGCGCGCTAATGGTCACGCTGTTCACCACGTACGGCTTCCAGGAGGCGGCTCGGCCGGGGACTGTGCCGGAGGCGAAGTTCATCTCGACCGCCTTCGCATCGATGCTCGTGACGCTGTCGCCCGGTGCGCTGGAGACGGGCTACCAGATCAACTGGTGGTTCCACGCGCTGCTGATCCTCGTCTTCCTCAACTATCTCCCGTACTCCAAGCACCTGCACGTCGCCACCTCGCTCATCAACGTCTTCTTCTCCGACACCAGCGGGCCGAAACAGCCGGGCGTGATGCGGCCAATGGATCTGGAGGCGGAGGATGCCGAGCAGTTCGGCGCCGCCGACGTGGACCATCTGAGCTGGAAGAACCTCCTCGATGGCTATTCATGCACCGAGTGCGGACGGTGCACGGCGGCTTGCCCGGCTAACATCACCGGCAAGGTGCTGAGTCCGCGCAAGATCGTCGTCAACGTTCGCCAACGCCTGATGGAAAAGGGACCGCTGGCTACCGGGGACTGGATGGAGTTTCTCAGCCCGCGCTTCGCCCATGGTGAGGGGTCGGACGCGGGCACCACCACGGCGGAGCAGGTAACCGGGAATCGGCTGCTGGACAACTACATCACCGAGGAGGAGCTCTGGCAGTGCACCAGCTGCCGAGCCTGCGTGGTGGAATGCCCCGTTTCCATCGACCAGCTCGACGTGATCATGGAGATGCGGCGCAACCTCGTGCTGATGGAATCGCGCTTCCCCGAGGAAGTGCGCCCTGCCTTCGATTCCATGGAGCGCAACGGCTCGCCGTGGGCGTTCAGTCCGTCCGATCGTGCGCAGTGGGCGGAAGGCCTCGACATCCCCACCATGGCGGAGCTAGCCGAGCGAGGCGAGCGCGCCGACGTGCTCTTCTGGGTGGGGTGCATGGGTTCATTCGATGATCGCGCCCGGAAGATCACTGTCGCCTTCGCCAGAATCATGCAGGCCGCCGGCATCAACTTCGCCATCCTCGGCCAGGAGGAGCGGTGCAACGGCGACCCGGCGCGCCGCATGGGGAACGAGTACCTCTATCAGATGCTCGCCGCTGACACCGTCGGCACGCTCAACAGATACGAGGTGCGCGCGGTCGTGACGATCTGCCCGCACTGCTTCCATCAGGTGGGCAACGAGTTTCCGCAACTGGGCGGCAACTACGAGGTGATCCACCATTCCACGTTCATCCAGCGACTTCTGGAAGATGGGCGCGTGCCGCTTGCCGACGGCAACGGCGACAAGCAGCGCATCACCTTCCACGACTCCTGTTATCTCGGTCGGTACAACGACATCTACGATGCTCCGCGCGAGTCGTTGAAGCGCTCGCTGCCGGTAGTGGAGCTTGTCGAGATGAAGCGCTCGCGCGACCGCGGCCTGTGCTGCGGCGCGGGCGGTGGGCGCATGTGGATGGAGGAGCCACAGGGGAAACGCATCAACATCGAGCGCACCGAAGAAGCACTTGCCACCGGTGCCGACGCCATCGCCACGGCCTGTCCATTCTGCATGACGATGATGACGGACGGACTGGCGGCGAAGGAGTCCAGTGTGCCGGTTCTGGATATCGCAGAGGTGGTGGCGAGCAGGCTGGGGAGCTGATCCGGGTATCACACGACATTAGCTGACCGCGCGCAGCCGATGCACCAGGATCCGTTGCGTCACTGTACCCTCGCTCCACCGCTGCAGCTGCGTTGACACATGGAGCCCGCGGGATCGGCATTCGTCCAGGAACTCCCCGGCGGCGACGCGTCCGGGATCGGTGACGATTGCTTCGCCGCCTGGTGCGAGCGCGCGTGATATTGCGTCTGCGATCAGCATGGCATAGGCGCGCTCGTACAGAACGTCGGCTGCCACCACTTTGTCGAATGTGCCGATGTCGGAGGGAAACACCCTCCAGTCCACATGCCGCGTACGGGGCGCGAGTCCGGTGGCGGCGTAGGCGTTGACGCGCGTGAACTGGAGTGCATCCTCGTAGTAATCGGTCGCGGTGACGGTAAAGCCTGCCTTCAGTGCGCCGATCGCCGCCCACCCGAGACCGCAGCCGAGCTCGAGCAGGGTGCGACCTTCGCCTGGCTCGGCCACCAGCGCGTCAGCCAGCACACGCGCCGACGGCCACAGATCCGCCCAGTAGGGAAGACGCTCGTCGAGCGCGAAGTCCTCTTCACTTATCAGCGCTTCGGGATTCACCGGGCGCATGACCCTCACCAGTCGCCCGCCAAGCTCCACGTGATCGGACACGGTGACGAACCGGCGTTCGAGCTCCTTGCGCAGTGCGCGCGATTCCGCCGCCGTCAACGCGGAGTGCTCGCGACGAGCTCGCGATAGCTTATCGAGGCCAGCACTGCAACGATGGAGTCAATGGCCGCGACGACATCGCGCGTCTCCACTATCCAGTTGTTGGCCAGGATGCTGAACAGCAGCGGCTCGCCGTCCGCGGTTGGCAGATAACCCGAGAGCGCGGCACCATTCGATATACTTCCGGTCTTCGCGCGCCCACGACCGGCCGCTGCCGTCGTGCGCAGACGGTTCTGAAGTGTTCCCTCCACGCCCATCAACGGAAGGGAGGCGACGAACACGGAGTCCTCGCGCATCACGTTCAGCAGCCGCACGATCGTCTCCGGTGTCAGAAAGCTGTAGCGCGACAGCCCGGAAGCGTCGCCCACCACGAAGCCATCTTCCTCGGCCCCCATTGCCAGCAGGTCGTGCTCCAACACGCGTCGGCCGCTGTCGGGCGCGCCCACCCCGGTGAGCTCGAGGCCGAGCGTGCGCTTGAGTACCTCCGCGGTCTGGTTCTGCGAGGGTTTCTGTAGCAGTGCCGAGATCTCGCTCAGCGGAGCGGAGTGGTAGACGAAGAGCGTGTCGCGCGCTGGTCGAACGGGCTGGCGCACGTCGCCAACGGCGATCCCTCTTGCCGCGAGCGCGGTGCGCAGTGCCGCCAGAAAACCGGCTCGCGGATCCCCGTGCACCAGGTCGACTGTGCGGGTCTCGCGGAGCGGCAGTCCACCGCTCACCACCACCTCGTTGGGCCGATATTCGAGCGCCAGCGTGTCGGCCGGCACCGCATCCGGCTGGCGCGCCGGCAGCGTCACCGCGGTCACGCGCACACGTGGATATCCAACGGCCGGTCGCACCACCGCGGTGACGGGCGCTCCTGCTCTCGCTCCCGCCGTAACCGCGAGCGTGGAACTGGATTCGTTGAACATGAGGTCGGAGACCGGCGCGCCGAAGCGCGTACGCAGATTCTCCCACGCCAACCCGTAGCCCATCGTGGGCCAAGCGAACACGCTGTCCCCTGCAACCACCCGACCGGTGATTCGCCGAACGCCGCGCGCCCAGAGCGAATCCGCGAACTCGCGGAAGGGAGCCAGGGCGTCCCCGCGCTCGCGGGCACTGAACGTGGGATCTCCGCGCCCATGCACCACGAGGTCGCCCTCGAGCGCGCCACCCCTCACCGGTCCCGATGCGGCAAAGGTGGTCGTGAAGCGAAAATCGGGACCGAGTATCCGCAGTGCCGCCGCGCCCACCACGAGCTTCTGGTTCGACGCCGGCATGAACAGCTTGTCGGCGTCGCGCGAGTAGAGGGTGTCGCCCCGCTCGGGGTGCACTACGAGCACACCCCACCGCGCGCTGCGGAACTCGTGAAGACCGAGAATCGAATCGATCTGCGCAACGATGCGCTCCCGCGAGGTGGGAGCGGGGGGCGGCGCGGACATCATTGCGATCACCGTGTCCTCCCGGTGATCGGGGGCGTCCGGGAGCGGTTCCGGTAACGGAACCCGGGCAGCCGCGCCGCACCCCACCACGAGCGTAGACAAAAGCGCGGTTAGGATCATCGGTCTAGCCATCATCGCACCGACACCGTTGCGCGTGGTGGGGGCTCTGACACGAGCATAGCGAACACGCCCTGCTCTCCCTCAATCACGTCGCCTCTTGAATGCGGTGAAAGAGCCCAAACCCTCCACCGCGTGATACCGGCAAAACTCCCTCAATGATCCTCGCCGGTCTCGTCGCTCTCGGGCTCAGGACCATCCAGCCCCTCCGCGGTCGGCGATTCTGGCGGAATCCACGGTGCGCCGCGCTGGATTGAGGTCTGCAGGTCGGGTGTACCGTATAGACGCGCGTTCAGATCCTCCTTCAGATGCTCCGCCTCAGGGCCGAAATCCTCGTCGGGGCCGGTGCCGATCGGTCCTCCACTGGCGCCCGTCCCCTCGGCCAGGTGATCGTCGATCGCCTCGGGTTCCTGGTCGCGAGTGATCGGGTCCACCACGAGGTCGTTGTGATAGGCGTGCAGTCCGATCACATCGCTCAGCACGCGGTCGGCGATCCGGCGCTCCGCCTCCGTACCAACGCGACCACTCAGCCGCACCGCGCCCTCGTTGGCAGTGACGAGGATGCTGTCGGCGTCGATTGCGTCGCGCGCTTCCAGCTCCTCCCGGACCATCGCGACGAGCTCCTCGTCGCTCAGCTCGCCCGGATCGTAAATGTTCTCGTAGTCGCGAGACATGGCTCTCCTCCTCGAATCAGCGGCCAAACATGTACGTCACGCCCAGAGTCAGCGCGGGAGAGTGCCGCCACTCCCGTTGCGGGTCTCCATCCAGCAGGATCGGCGCCCCGCCGGCTGGCGGGATGAAGTAGCTCTGCGGATACGTGTAACGGATCAGGTGATCCGAGAAATCAAGGCGGAAGGAAACGTTACCGTCCGGAATCCAGCGCACTCCGCCCCCCCATGCGAAAGCAAAGGCGGTGCCGGGAGAGAATCCTCCCACATCACTGGACGCTCCGAGATCGGATGAGATGCCCACAGCGGTGTGCAACACCGGCGCCATGCGGCGCCATGTTCGCGCGCCCGCGATCGAGAAGCTGAAGCCTACGTCGACAATCGCCAGTGTGGTGCTTTCCGTACCGACCTCCTGCTGTCCCGCGGGTTGCCCGGGATCGAGCACCGTGCGATCGCTGAAGACGACGCCGAGTCGCGACGTGAGTGCCAGCGGCCCGCTAAGCCGCCAATCGTGCCTCCCGCCGATGATCACTCCCGACCGGAGTCCCGCACCGGCAGTGCCCGCGTTGCCATTGAAGATTCCGGCGTAGCCCGTCAGTCCCTGGCCGTAGCGGATGTCACGAAAGGGACTCGCTGCCGGCGGATGTCCCACCTGCGCGGCGGCAGGCACCGCAACGGCCAGCATGAGCAGCGCGAACACTATGTGTCTCACGACTTTTCTCCGATGAGTCTGAGGTCCACACCCGTCATCTCCGGCGGCTGCTCGACACCGAGCATGGACAACACCACCGGACCCACATCCTTCAGCGCCCCGCCGCTGCGCAGCGGCCGGTCGCCATCGGGGTCAACCACCACGAACGGCACCGGATTGGTCGTGTGCGCCGTGTGCACGCCCCCCGTTTCCGGGTCGATCATCATCTCGCAGTTGCCATGGTCGGCCGTGACCAGCAGCCGTGCACCCGCGCGGGCTCCCGACTGGAGCACTCGAGCCAGGCAGCCATCCACCGTTTCCACCGCCTTCACTGCAGCGGAAAATACGCCTGTGTGTCCTACCATGTCACCGTTCGCGTAGTTCACCAGGATGAAGTCGTGTTCGCGCGATTCGATCGCCCGGCACAAAACATCCGTGATACCCGGCGCGCTCATCTCCGGCATCAGATCGTAGGTCGCCACGTGCGGACTCGGCACCAGCTCCCGGATCTCCCCCGGATAAGGCTTCTCGAAGCCGCCGTTGAAGAAGTATGTAACATGCGCGTACTTCTCGGTTTCCGCGGTGCGGAACATCGTCTTGTCGCGCTCGCTCAGCACCTCCGCCACGATGCGCTCCAGCACGAACGGAGAAAAAGCTGCCGGTACGTCCAGAGTTTCGTCGTACATGGTCATTGTGGCGAGGTCCACGGACGGCCGGTTCGGCACGGGAAAGCCATCGAACCCGGCGTCGGTCAACGCTCGCACGATCTGACGCATGCGGTCGGCGCGGAAGTTGAAGCAGATGACACCATCGCCATCGCGGATCGGGGCTACCGGCATTACATCCCGCTCGATCACAACGGGCGGGATGAATTCGTCGCTCTCGCCTCGATCGTACGCCTGGCTGATCGCCTCCAGCGGATCGCTCGCCCGCGGACCCAGGCCCTCGACCATGGCGCGATACCATTTCTCGATACGTGGCCAGCGCCGATCGCGGTCCATGCCGAAGTAGCGCCCGCCCAGCGAGGCCACCTCGGCGCGGCCACGCGTGCGATCGAGCAACTCGCGCATGAAACCGAGCGCCGATCGCGGAAGCGTATCGCGGCCGTCGAGCAACGCATGGATGGCTACTCGTGGCAAGCGCTCGCGCTCGGCCAGGTCGACGAGCGCGTAAAGGTGCGTGTCGACGGCGTGCACGCCGCCCTTTCCGATCAGACCAGTGAGATGAAGCGTGCCGCCGCGCTTCCTCACGCTTCGGCAGATGTCGGTCAGTACGGGATTGCGAAAGAACGAGCCATCCTCGATCGCCAGCGTGATGCGAACGAGATCCTGCGGCACCATGCGTCCCGCGCCGAGATTCAGATGCCCCACCTCGCTGTTACCCATCTGTCCCTCGGGAAGGCCCACGGCCAGCCCGGAGGCATCGAGCAGCGTGCGCGATGGCGACGCCCAGAGGCGGTCCCAGGTGGGAGTATCGGCCTGGGCAATGGCGTTCCCCTCTGTTTCGCGGCGATATCCCCACCCATCAAGCACCACCAGTACCACCGTCCGCTTGCCAGAGTTCGCCATCTTTGCCCAGTTGGGGTACTTGGTCTTATAGTGTGTGCGTCGTTCGGCTCGACGCGCCGTTCACAATCTAGCCGTCCCCACACCGCCCAACCAGCGATGCGCTACCTCTGCGTACTACTCGTACTGCTCGCTCCGTCTCTGTTGCACGCACAGGCGACAGTGAGAAACGACGCGCGCCTGCTGTCATCACCATCAGGGCGTGCGCTCGCCACCTTCCGTGGCGGCGCCACGGTGCAGCCGGGTGCAACGCGATCCGGCGCCACTCAGGTGACGCTCCAGGGATACATTCACCGAAGCCTCTTGGGCGCCGCGCGCGACTCCTTCCGCATCTCCGTCAACGCATCTTCGGGCGCGCTTCTTCGGGCCGATCCATCGCGCAACGGGCGCGTGCTGGCGCTGCTGCACAACGGCATGGGACTGCACGAGGTCAGCCGGCGTGGTGAGTGGGTGCAGGTTCGTCGCACTGCCTGGGTGACATCATCCGCCGTGGAGCGCCCGCGGCAGGCGGCTCGCCCGCCGCAACGGCCTGCCGCTCGCACTGTGGCGACGGCTGAATCGCGAACCGCGGGCGCCGTGCCGCCGCCGGCGGCTACCGACTCAGCGCCCGGCGCGGTGGACGCCGAGGTGTCTGCCGCGACCCCGATCTCTGAGGACATGACGCCCTTGCGACGCGTGGACCTCGCGGGAGCACCTGGCGGTGCCGGTGCTACCGTGGGAGCAGTGGAGCAAGGGACTCGCCTGGTTCCGCTGGCGCGGGAGAGTGGCTGGGTGCGCGTGCGCGTGGAGGGTTGGGTGCCGGAGGAAGCGCTGTCCATGGCCGACACCGTGCTCCACACCACGCTGAGCGCTGCGGACATTCGAGCCGATCCGGATGGCGCCAAGGGCCGGCCTGTTCGCTGGCAGGTGCAGGTGCTTGCTTTTCAAACCGCCGACCAGCTTCGCCGCGACATGAAGACGGACGAGCCCTATCTGCTGGCCCGCGGTCCCGTTGGCGAGAACGCGATTCTCTACCTCGCACTCCCCGAGCCGCTCGTCGCCAACGCGCGAGGTATCCCGGCGCTGTCCACGGTCGTCGTCACAGGGCGCGTTCGCGTTGGTCGGAGCAACCCGGCTGGCGTTCCGATCATCGACGTTCAGAGCATAACGCGCCGCTAGTCGCTGCGCCGGAGTTCCCCCCTGCACTCTACCACGCCTCGTCCGCCAGTTCCCACTCTGAAGCCGCCGACCGCGCCAAAGCCCGAACCCGGGAAGCCGCGGGGCTTTGTGGCCTTTCTGCGACGCCATCCGGTCTTCACCTGCACGTTGTTCCTGCTCCTCGTCTCCTTTCTGGCGGCCGACGTGTGGTTGGTCACTCGCCGGGCGCGCTACGAGCGGGAGATAGAACGCCTCCGCGCTGGAATGACCACCTTCGAGCGTGACCGGGCCGACGCCATCCTTACGGCCGATCGAAAACGGTTGGCCATGATGGTGGAACTCGTGCGGCAGCAGGCGCGCGGAGACCAGGATCTCCACCTTGCGGTGGCGCTCGACAGCGGGACGATGTCGCTCAGACGGGCCGGTGCGGTGTTGCGCGAGGTCGAGATCGAGATCGGCGGAGCGCGCCGCGTGGGCGAACCACCCGACACGCTCCACCTGGCCGTTCCTCTTGGCAAGGGAGCCGTTCAGCGGGTGCTGGACGGAAGGGAGAGCTGGGAGGTTCCGGCGTGGGTTTTTGCCGATCGCGGAATTCGCCAGCCGCAGCAGCGGATCATCCGCGGCGCCCTCGGACCGGTGGCCGTCGTACTCGAGGGCGGCACGGTCATCTATTCGATGCCATCGCAGGGTCCGCTGGCGGACTCGGCCTACGTACTGCCCGGAGCCATCCGCGCCCGTGCCGCCGACCTTCAGGCGATCGTGGCCAACCTCCGTGATGGCGCTTCGGTCTACTTCTACTGACAGGTGCCAGCCACCCCCTGCACTCGAGATTACGAGCAAACCGGTGCCGAATCCATTCAAGACGAAGGCCCGATATGCCTGGGCGCTGGTGGGCTTGCTCGCCGTCGCGGCAGCATCGACCTCGGCGCTGGCAGGCTCCACGGCGCAGGTGCGCTACGAACGCGACATCAGCCGGATCGTCTTCAATCAGAACTGGGAGCTGTTGGACGACGTACGGCGGCGAGCGGGGGCGATCGACGACTCGTTGCAGGCGATTCGCGCATCCAGCCCGGCACTCCCGGCAGAGGCGCCCTATCTGGTGGTCAGCCTCGACGACCGGCGGCTCTGGTACAAACAGGGAGACCGGACGCTCTTCACGACGCGAGTGGCAGTGGGAAGCGGGAAGACGCTCGTTCGGGTAGGCGGCGTGGAGGAGTGGAAGTTCGACACGCCCCGCGGGAGACTGGTCATCCTCCGAAAGGAGGCGGATCCCGTATGGGTGCCTCCAGACTGGCACTACCTCGAAGTTGCACGGAATCGTGGCCTCGGCCTGGTGTCGCTACAGCGGGGGCAGCCGCTCGACCTCCCTGACGGGTCTGCAATCACCGTTGAAGGCTCGGATGTGGTTCGGCTCTACCCCGACGGAACGTCGGTCGCGTTCGGGCAGGGGGAGGAAGGGCGTGAAATCGTCGCCGATGGCAAGGTCGTGATACCGCCCTTCGGCACAAACCAGCGCAAATATCGGGGCGTGTTGGGCAGCCACCGGCTGCACCTCGGCGACGGTTACGCACTTCACGGTACGGACAAACCACAGTCCATTGGCCAGGCGGTCAGTCATGGATGCATCCGCCTCAGGAACGAAGACGCAGCACACCTGTACGAGATAGTGCCTGTCGGGACGCAAGTCTTCATCTACTGAAAACGGGTGGTGGTTTGGCCCAGTGGTCAGTACTGGGCCAGATCAGCTCTCAATCGGGGCTCTACCTTGCCCGCTGGGGGGTAAGTTGAATGGCCACTTCGATCTGCTCCAAGATCCGTGGTTCCTTGTTCAAGGCACGTTCGACTTCGCGGTCGAACACGCAAAGCCGTGAGACGGTGGCGCAGCCGTTCACCGTCAGTCTGGTTGCCGGGGAGGCAGATGAATCAGCATTACTTCAGGGTGCGCCGCTTCACGCGCGCACTGGTAGCCGTTTGTGCAGCCGGCGTAGCGATCGCAGCTACCGGGGCGGCCGTCAACAGCGGCGCCTCCGATGAGTCGGACATGCACGGGGGTCACGACCACGACCATGACCATGGGCCTGCCGTCGTGGTCGAGCGGAGCGCGGTGGACGAGATGGGCCGCGACTCTCTTACCGGGTTCAGCGGCGCCCTGCGCATGCGTTTCATCCGGCCAGGCGCGTCCACGGAGATCGCCGCGATATCGCGGCTCCTGGGTGACTCCGCCGTTCGTGGCCCGGGAGTTCATACCGTACCACTGGACGGGGAGGCGAACGAGACCTTTGCGTTCGTCACGCTGCGTCCCTTCCGGGACAAGGTCGCCGGGCGCATCGGTACTTACCGCATCGGAAGCTGGCCCTTCGAGCGGGCCGCGCCCCGCAACCCGGCCTATGGCAATCCGGCCGGCTTCATTGAGGTGACGAGAGAGAACCAGAACACGCACGTCTCCACTCACTTCCGGCTGCGCGACTTCCTGACCAAGGACCAGCACGAAGTGTGGCCCAAGTACCTCGTCCTGGACGAGCGGCTCATTGACAAGCTGGAGCTGGTAATCCGGGATCTGCGCGACCGGGGTTACGATGTCCGCCGGATGGCGGTAATGTCGGGCTTCCGTACCCCGCAGTACAATGCCCGCGGGGTGGGTTCGGGCGGGCGGGCGTCTACCAGCCGGCACCAGTATGGCGACGCCGCCGACGTGTTCGTGGACAACAACGGCAACGGGCG
>CAYXRS010000040.1:0-23178 GCA_964467195.1 uncultured Gemmatimonadaceae bacterium | reverse complement strand
ACTCGGGGGCGCGATCGCCGGGCCGCTGCTGCTCGTTGCGTCCGAGCCGCTCGGCCGAGCCATCGGTGCCGACGCCGCACAGCTCATCTGGTTCGTCGCGCCACCGGTGCTGCTCGTCTCGTCGCTGCTCGTCCTTCTGGCGCCCGAGACCCGTCACATCGCGCGCAACCTGAGCGCATATCATCCGGACACGGAGCTTACACCAGGAGCACGTCCGGCCGCCCTCCAACTCCGCCCACTGCTCACCGGGATCGCCAGCCTGGCACTCGCGCAGGCGGCGATGGTTATGGCAATGGGAGTCACCGGCGCGGCACTGCGCCACGAGGGGCACGGCGTTTCGGCCGTCGGCTACGCGCTCGCGGGACACTTCCTCGGTATGTTCGCGCTCTCAGCTCTAGTAGGTCGCGTGTCTGATCGCTTCGGCCGCAGACCGACGATCCTCGCCGGCTTCATGCTGATCGCGGTTGGCGGGTTGCTCATGGCATTCTCGCCGGGCGTGGCCTCTTTCTCCGTGGCAATCTTTCTGGTCGGCTTGGGGTGGAGCGGCGCGTACATAGGCGGAACCGTTCTGGTGACTGATGCCACGCCCGCCGATCGTGGGGGACGCGTGCTCGGCCTGGCGGACATGACCGCGGCAGTTCTCACGATAGGTGCGTCGCTCGGCGGAGGTGCATGGTACGCGGCGCGCGGCCTCCCCGGACTGGGCCTGCTGGCGGTGGCGATAGTGGTCGCGCCTATTCTCCTCGTGTGGACGATGCGGGAGCTGCGGCCCGGCGTTTATGCGCGAGTGCCGGCAGCGGACGGGCTGACGCCGGCGCCGTGAGCGCCGGGCGACAGCGCGCGCGTGCACTATGGCGAACAGGCCCGCGACCTGCTACGCACGCGCGCGCTGCGCGCCCCGATCGCGCCAGTGCGTCACTACGCGTGGAGTCAGCCGCTCCTCGTAGTATGCGACGATGCGAGCGCGCACCGATGATTCCGTGTCGTCGCTGGCCGCGCGGAACGGTGCGTACCGGCTTCGGTCGCCGCTCACGTCGAACCACCACCACGCCTCTGGCCGGTCGTGGCGCTGCTCCTCTACGCAGCAGCTGTACACCCGTCCGCCATCCTCAAAATCGAAGGCCTTCATCATGCTGCTCATCGCTGCTCCCGTTGGGGTGAGCTTGATTCTCATGGGCAGCACCCATGGAAGCGGGGCCGCACCTGGTCGAGCGCTCGCGGCCAGAGACGGGCGCCTGACAGGGCGACCCGATGCGAGGTGTGATGGGTAGTTCTGTACCAGAGAAAGATACCTCCTGTGCTCCGTTCAGCCAATGGACGTCCTCGCTCGCATTGGTTGTCCACGTATCCGATCGCACAAGTGCACGGTTCTGCTCAGAAGTAGGCCGCGCGTCGCTCTTGTGGGGGGCGCCGCGGGCTTCGTACTTTTCCCGTGAACGCGCCGGCAGGGCGCGTCCAGTCCGCGGAAAGGGCCGCGCCCACCTGCCACCCGTGAGGTGCTTTCAATCCGACCTCTCTTCTGCCTCGCGTGCGGACGACGGGCGTTTCTGGAAGGAGGTCTCGCATGCCCAACCCCTCGCATGCAGGGCGGGAACTTCCCGGCGTTCCCAGCCTCGAGCAGCAGAAGAAACAGGCGCGCGAGCTTCTCGACGCCGCGCGCGCGGGCGACGAGGCCGCGCTCGAGCGAATGCGTGCCCACCATCCGCACCTCTCTGCATCCGACGCCGATCTCACCGAGCGGCGTTTGGCGCTCCACCACGCGCAACTGGTCATCGCGAGAGAGTACGGCTTCGCGAGCTGGCCCAGACTCAAGGCGCATATCGAGGCGGTAATCTCAGCGCGGCGTACGCGCATATTCGTTCGCGATGTCGACTATCACGACGACCGTGCCAGGGGACTGCTCTCGGTCCTTCCCGACGGTGTGCCGAGTGTGATCGAGCAGGTGCGCACCTGGCACCCACGCTTGGCGGGTGCCGACGATGAAACCGTGCGCTCCGCACCGTTCACGCTGGAGGACGCGCGGCTGGTCTATGCCCGCGAGCACGGTTTCGCTGCGTGGTCGCGTTTCGTCGACTACCTCGAGGGGCTCGGCAGCGACCTTCGAAGCGAACCATTTCTCGCGGTTTTCGAGGCCGGCCGCCGCGGCGATTGGACGCAGGCGACGGCCATCCTGCGCGCGCAGCCGGATCTCGTTCGAGCTCGCGGGACGAACGGCAACACTCTGCTCAACCTTGCGTGCTCACTGTCGGCATGTGCACCGGCAACCGGTGGGATACTGCGAGAAGTAAGCGGGTCTGATCGCCTGGAGGCGGTCCAGCTACTCCTTGCCGCGGGCGCCGATCCGGACCAGCCCAACGACAGGGGGTGGACGCCGGTGCATCAGGCCGCGTATCGCAACGATCCGGAGATGGCGACGCTGCTGCTCGACGCCGGTGCGCGCATCGATCTTTGCGCGCACGGAGACGGAGGCACCCCGTTGGCCGTGGCACTGTTTTGGGGGCATCGCGAGGTGGCGGCGACGCTCGCCGAGCGCGGGGTCGTGCCTGCCAATCTTCGCATCGCTGCGGGGCTCGGGCGGAGAGACCTGGTCGAGCGATGTCTGACGCCGGCTGGTGAGCCGACCCCCGAGGGACGCGCCGCCCGCGCATTTTATCGGCCACACAGCGGCTTTCCGCAATGGCGCCCCTCGGACGATGCGCAGGAGGTGATGGATGAGGCGCTCGTATGGGCGGCTAAGTCCGGCCGAGTGGAAACGATGCACGTCCTTGTCGAGCGGGGCGCGCGACCGAGCGCAGATCCGTATCGCGGGACGGCGCTGCTGTGGGCGGCATGCAATGGCCGGATGGATGCCGCGCGCTGGCTGCTCGACCATGGCGTGGATGTGAACCAGCGCGCCACCTTCGGCGGGCCGGCGCACGGCGAGCAGGTAACGGCGCTTCACCTTGCCGCCCAGAACGACCACGCCGAAATGGTGAAACTGCTGCTGTCGCGCGGCGCCGACGCGAAGGCGGAAGACGCGATCTACCACAGCACGCCGGCCGGTTGGGCGGCTGAGTTTCGCGCTACACGAGCACTGGCACTGCTCGAAGCGTGATACAGATGCCACGAATCATCTACCGACGCTGCGAATGGGGTACCGACGCTGCGAATAGAGGACGGGCATGTGCTCCGAGAATCAGACGGCGGCTGTCTTGAACGCGCCCAGCACACGATGCACGAATGCGATCGCGATCGAGCCTTCCCCTACCGCCGAGGCCACACGCTTGAAGTTGCCGCACCGCACGTCGCCAACAGCGAACACCCCCGGAAGTGTCGTCTCGAGCAGATGGGGAGCACGCCCCCGCGGCCACTCGGCGGCGGCAAGGTCCTCGGCGGTGAGATCAGGACCCGTCTTGATGAACCCCTTCGCATCGACCGCCACACAGTCCCGCAGCCACTCGGTGCACGGATCGGCCCCCGTCATGACGAAGACGTGCCTGATGGGGTGCGTTTCGATCTCTCCATGCTGGTTTCTCCACTCGACGCTTTCCACGTGCGAGTCTCCATGAAGCGCGGTGATCTCACACCCCTTGTGCTGAACGATGTTCGGATGATCATCGACTCGCCGGATGAGGTAGCGCGACATCGTAGCGGCGAGGTCATGTGAGCGCACCAGCATGTGCACGCGGCCGGCGGTTTGCGCCAGGAAGACGGCGGCCTGTCCGGCCGAGTTTCCGCCGCCGATCACCACGACCTCCTCGTCGGTGCAGAGCCGCGCTTCCATCGACGTGGCGCCGTAGTAAACGCCCGATCCATCCAGGTGGGCCCGATCCGGCAGCCCGAGCGTCCGGTAGCGAGCGCCGGTGGCGATGATGATGCTGCGGGCGGCGATGCGTTGCCCATTCTCCAGTTCGACGGCATAGGGCGCGCGATCGCAAACGAGGCGATTCGCCCTCTTGGCGATCATGATCTCGGTACCGAACTTCTGCGCCTGGTTGAGCGCACGAGCCGCGAGATCCTGGCCCGTGATCCCCGTGGGGAAACCGAGGTAGTTCTCGATCCGCGAGCTGGCACCTGCCTGTCCGCCCGGTGCAGACGACTCGAGCACCAGCACGTCGAGTCCCTCCGACGCCCCGTACACGGCGGCCGCGAGGCCGGCCGGCCCACCACCGACGATCACCAGGTCACGAACCTGCGTCTGGTCGATGGCATCGTTGAGGCCGAACTCGTCGGCGATCTGCTCGTTGCTCGGGTTCTTCAGCACCCTGAGGCACTGCCAGATCACCACCGGCAATTCGCTGGCTGCCACCTGAAAGGTGTCGAGCACTTCCTGCGCTTCCGCGTCCTTCTCGAGCTCGAGGAAGGTATGCGGGTGGCCGTTTCGCGTCAGAAACTCTCGTACCCGAAGCGTACCGGGGCAGTACGGCGACCCCACCACCACCGCGTCTCCCAGGTTGTTATCGATCAACTGCACGCGACGCAGCACGAATGCGCGCATGAGGATGTCGCTCAACTCGCCGTCGGTCTGCACGAGAGCAAGAAGTTGCTCACGGTCCATCTCGATGACATTGCTGACAGTGGCGGCCCGGATCTGAACGAAGCCAAGGCGGCCAGACAGCGTGTTCACTTCGCCGGTGAACTGGCCAGGTCCATGGACCGCGACGAGCCTGTCTCCTTCCTTGGAGTGGTGGATGACGTCGAGCTGTCCGTCGCGGACCACGAAAAAGCGTGTGCTCCGGACGCCTGCCTCGTGAAGCACCTCACCTGGCTCGAACCGTCGCGGAGTTCCGCGACGAGCTATGCGGTCGACTTGCGCCGGCATGAGTGTCGGGAAGAGTCGCTCGTCGCCTGCGGCCGGCAGGGCTGGAGCGACGGGAGCAGCAGTCATCGATGCCTCCTGCCTGTGTGAACCTCCGCCGGGGATGCTCGCGAAAATTACACCTCCGCATGATCCGCGGTGAGGGCGAGTGTACCCCGGCAAGCACCCGCCTGATCCGGCCGGAGCGCTCGCCGAGACTGCCTTCTTGAAGACCGAACAGTTCCGCACTTCTTGGCCGTCCCGGTGCAAGGCGCGCTCGCGAAGCTGCCGCTCCATTCGTCGTATCCCGGTGCGTATATTGAGATTGAGTCCAGTCGGTAATGCCCGTTCTCAGCTTGGGACGGACCAGCTCACCGAACCGCCCACGAACCCCGGCAGCCGTGCAGCAGATCCCTTCGGAGTGGCGCATCAAGGTCGCTGGCGCGGAAACGACCGCCCTGTACGAACCCGCATCTACTGCGGAAGGCTTCGCCATCCTTGTGTGCGCGCACGGCGCTGGCGGTCGCATGGATGACCGCAGTATGACGAAGACTGCGGAAGTTCTCCGCTCGCGCGGAATCGGAGTGGTCCGATTCAACTTCCTGTACAGCGAGCGCGGCTCCCGCCGCCCCGATACGATGCCAAGCCTCAAGCAGTGTTACTCCGCCGTGGTCACTCGGGCGCGCGAGGAACTCGTCCCGAAGTTTCTCCTCATCGGCGGGCGTTCCATGGGCGGGCGGGTCGGCTCAATGCTCGCCGCGGAAGGCTTCGCCTGTGACGGCCTTTTACTGCTGGCTTATCCGCTTCACCCCGCAGGCCAGCCGGAAAAGCTGCGTGACGGCCACCTCAAGTCCATAGGGATTCCCACCCTCTGCTTGAACGGAACGCGCGACCCACTATGCCGCCAGGAGCTGATGGACGTTGCGGTTGCGAAGCTTGGAGCAAACTGGACGATGCATTGGGTGGATGACGCCGATCACAGCTTCCACGTACGCAAGTCGTCAGGACGGACCGACGCGGACGTCATGCGTGAGATAGGCGAGGCCACCTCGATCTGGCTCTCGCAGCTGAGAGGGCCGCATGACGGTTAGCACCTGTGAGAGGTCAGGCGCATTCCTGGTGAGCCACTCGCCTTCCCCATCTCAGCGCGAGGCCATCGAGGCAGCAGCCGGTCCAGTTCTCGTCCTCGCCGGACCAGGCGCGGGAAAGACCTTCTGCCTCATCGAGCGCATCGGCTTTCTGGTCGACAGCCTTGGTCTCGAGCCCAGCCGTATCTGCGCATTCACATTCACCAACAAAGCCGCCGGTGAGATCGCCGGGCGCCTCGCGGGTCGACTGGGCGCCAGCGCGGAGCAGGTGAAGCGGGGGACACTGCACTCCTTCTGCGCCGAGCTGTTGCGGGAGTTCGGCGAGCATGTCGGACTTCAGCCCGGATTCGGGATTGCGGACGAGGAGTACCAGCGCTCCGTCCTTCGCCGGCTCCAGGTGCCTCCGCGCTGGCATGGCAACGTGCTCGGCGCATTCGCCTTGTACCGCTTCCGCGACGAGCCGCCAGGCGAGCGATACGCCGAGTTCCATGAGCGGTATGTGGAGTACATGCGGAGGCACAACCTCGTCGACTTCGACATGCTGGTGCTGGAGGCCGCCTCACTGCTCGGCATGGCAGACATCGCGTCACAGGTACGTGCGCGATGGGACTGCGTGCTGGTGGATGAGTTCCAGGATCTGAATCCCATCCAGTACGCGATCATACGTGCGCTCGCCGTGGAGCATCGTCACGTCTTCGCTGTCGGCGACGACGAACAATCCATCTACTCGTGGGCTGGAGCCGATCCGCAGTGCTTCAGAGCATACGTGAACGACTTCCGGATCACGGCTCCCATTCACCTTCAGGACAATTACCGTTGTCCGCGCCAGGCGCACGAGCTGGCCTGCCGCCTTATCGACATCAACCCGCCGCTGTTCGGCGACAGGAAGCGCCCGCGTCCCGAGCGAGAATCTCCCTTTGCCGTCCAGACGGTCGGCTTTGCGGACGACGATGCCGAAATCGCCTGGATCATTGACGACGTCCGCCGCGATCAGGCGGCACATGGGCTGGAGTGGGGTGACATTGCCCTGCTTTACAGAACGCATGCGATCGGCGACGCCATCGAGGGGGCGTTTCTCACCGCGGGGATCCCCTGCCGGCTGGCGCACGGTCGCGCGTTCGCCGAGGACCCGGTTGTCGCATATGTGATCGCCGCGCTGCGCGTGATCGCAAGCCCCGATGACGACATTCACAAGGAGCAGTTTCTCAGAGTCGTACTGCCCAAGCGGCTATGGGATGATGCGCGCGCCAGAGCGGAACGCGCCGGCATCACGCTGCTGGAGGAGCTGGATCAGGCTCGGTGGCGGCTGCCGCGAGACGACACCGATCGCAGGAAGGTCCACCGTGGATTCTACGCCCTTGCGAATCTCGACGCGCTGGGACGCCGGCACGGCTCGCTAACGGCGCTGGTGGAGGAGATCCTGTCTCAGCGTGTGGGAGAGTACCGCACCGTACTCGAGGAGCACTGTGAGGAGCTCACCGACCCCGCCGAGCACGAGGAAGTAAACGCTCTGGCCGAGCTGCTGCGCACTGCGCTACACGAGCATCGCGCCATCTGGATGCCACGTCAGGGAGGCGTGGAGATCGCCCTCAAGGGTATGCTCCAGGGAATCGGTATCCACGAGGTGCAACTGGGCGGATGGCCGCACCCCAAAGCGGTGCAGATCCTGCCGGAGCGTGCGCGCGGGCTGGGAATTGCCCTGGCACTGTTCAAGGCGGGGCAACTCGTGCGCAGCGCGTCGTTCACCAACGCCTTCCGTGACTTTACGGCACTGGATCTCGAGACGACCGATCGCGACGTCGTGCACGCCGAGATAGTGGAAGTAGCCGCCGTTCGGGTGCGAGATGGCGCGATCACCGATCGGTTCCACGCTCGGGTGAAGCCCCGTGTGCCGATCGCACCGGGAGCGTTTCAGACGCACGGCATCAGCGAGGCGGACGTTGCCGGAGCGCCCTACTTCGAGGATGTGTGGCCCGGGCTGAGTGCATTCTGTGGCGACGATGTACTGGTGGCGCACAACGGCTACCAGTTCGATTTCCCGATCCTCCGCCGAATGGTGGACGCGTTGGGCGACGGTGCCAGCATGTGCACCTACGACACGCTCCCTCTGGCGCGCGAGCTGCACGCCACCAGCCGGAAGCTCGCCGACCTGGCGCGGCTCTACGGTATCGATCCCGGGCAGTCGCACAGCGCGCTCGACGACACCGTAACTCTTGCACGGGTCTTCCTGGGACTCGGCGAGGGCAAGCTCAGACGCGCTCGCACCACCGCCCTGGTGAACCTGCTCGACTACCTCGGCGTCGCACTGGCTCTAACGGACCTGCGGTCGCTGAGCGGTCGCGTACGGGACGAGGCAGGGTTGCTCCTGCGACTTGCCACGCCGTTCGCGCTGGGGAGATACAGCCAGTGCCTCGACTTCTACCATCTCGAGCGTGAAAAGGCCGAGGGCGAGGATCTGCCCTCGATGAACGAGCTGATCGAGAGGCTCGGGGGACAGGAGCGGATGCAGCGTATCCGTGCCGAGAAGAGCGCTGACGAACGCTACCCAGCAGCCATGCCGCGAATGCGGCGGCTGCTCGAGCAGTGCGCCGAGGGCACGTTGGCGCGACAGATCGAGGCGTTCCTCGAGCATGCGGTGCTCTCGAAGTGGGATGGCACCGAACCGGAGCGACAGCGCGTCAACCTGCTCACGCTGCATTCGACCAAGGGCCTGGAGTTCTCGCGCGTGTACGTTGTGGGAGTGGAGGACGCGCAGCTTCCTGGCGGCTCACCCGCCAAGGGGCCGAGCACCCGCGAAACGGAGGAGGCACGTCGCCTCCTCTATGTGGGCATGACGCGGGTGAAGGACCGGCTCGTGCTGACCCGCGTGGAAGCGCGCGGGAACAAGCCGACCGGCGGCCACCAGTTTCTGGACGCGATGGCGCTGGTGCCACGTGCTCCAGCACCGCAGCCGCTTTAGCGAACGATGTCTGGTTGAGGCGTCGCGCACTGGAGCCGCTCAGACCGCGTCGCCCACGTGATTGAACTCACGGCGACCCCGGGCATTCACGCCGGGATCGCCGCTCTGGCGAACGCGTCCACTGCCGGCGGACCGGAACCGGCGCCCTCATCATGCTTGAAGAAGACGTACGCGTCCTGCCATGGCTGTGACGTGGTGCGCCGGACCCACTCGGCGATGGCAGCATCGTCGTAGTCCAGGCGGTGCAGCCGCAAATAGCCCCACGATGCGGTGGCAACCACCGGACAGCAGAAGTCGTCCTGCTCCGAAACGCAGAGCGCCACGTCATGCTCCCGCAATGCGTCCAGAACCTCATCGTCGAACCAGCTGTCGTGACGGAACTCGATGGTGAAGCGACAGTCCCGAGGGAGCTCCCCCATGAACCGCTTCAGTCGCTCGAGATCCTTCTTGAGGTTCGGCGGCAACTGAAAGAGGATCGGCCCCAGGCGGTCGCCAAGAACCGACGTGGTTCGCAGGAGGTACTCCACCAGCTCCGCCGCTTCCGGCTTGAGGCGCGCATGGTGTGTGATGCGCTGGCTCGCCTTGATCGCAAATGTGAACTGGTCCGGCACCTGCGCGGCCCAATCCAGCAGCACTTTCTCCTTCGGCAAACGGTAGAACGTGTTGTTGATCTCCACCGCCGGAAAGCGCGTCGCGTAGAAGCCGAGCATGCCGTCGTTCTTCAGCTCCTTCGGGTAGAACACCCCCTTCCATTCCTTGAACGCGTAGCCGCTCGTTCCGGCCAGGATCTTCACGACGCCTGCCTCTTGGCGCGCTTGCCTTCCCGTCCCCCTCCACCTCCCCCTCCCCCTCCCCCTCCGCCCGCAGCGGCCTCCGCCGCTTCGGCTTCGGCCTCGGCTGTCTTGCCCTTGGCGATGCTCGCCTTGAGCGCCTCCATGAGGTCGATGATCTTGCCCGACGAATCAGGAGCGGCGCCGGCTGTGATGTCCTGGCCGTCCACCTTGCGCTGGATCGTCTCGAGCACGCGCTCGCGCACGGTGTCCTTGTACTTCTCCGGCTCGAAATCTTCGTTGGATGCCTGTTCGACGAGCTGCTTGGCGAGCGCCAGCTCGGCGGCCTTGACGTCGCCATCGGGAACAGGAACCTCGGTTGCCGAACGCACTTCGTCGGCGTAGTGGAGCTGCTCCATGACCAGCACGCCATTGAGGGGGCGCAATAGCACCAGATACTGTCGTCCGCGCGCCGCGTACTGGCCAAGAGCGGCCTTTCCCGTGTCCTGCAGCGCCTTGGCGAGCAGCCGGTACGCGCGGTCGCCGCCCTTGTCCGGGCCCAGGTAGTAGATCCTGTCCACGTACTCGCGGTTCACCTTCGCCAACGGGATGAACTCGATCACCTCGATCAGCCCGGTCGCCTTTTCCTCGAGCGCCTTGAGCTCCTCGCCGGTAAGGACGACGTATTGATCCTTGGCGAACTCGTAGCCCTTGACGGTCTCGTCACGGGTAACCACTTCGTTGTCATCCTTGGGGCAGATGTACTGCTGCTTTAGCCGTCCGCCGCACTTCTTGTGCAGCATGTTGAAGGACACGCTGGCCTTCGATTCGGCAGAGGAGTAGATGTTCACGGGAAGCGAAACGAGCCCGAAGGAGATCGTGGCGTTGCCTATCGAACGTGCCGGCATGACGTGCTGGATTGAAAGGTCAGAGAGACTGCTTCCTTCCATTTAGCCTATTCAGGGATCGCATGCCCGCAAGGGGTGAACCGGGGCCGCCGGGAGACAATCTCAGTCAGTATCGCGCGAAGCGGTCGCCGGATCGGTCACCGGAGCCGGTGGGGACCGTCTCGCCCGTGCCCGGGCGGCTGTTCGTCGTGCACAAGCACGCGGCCCGACAGCTCCACTTCGATCTGCGACTCGAGATGGATGGAGTGCTTCGCTCGTGGGCCGTGCCCAGGGGACCGTCGTACGACACCAACGACAAGCGGCTGGCGGTGCGAGTGGAAGATCATCCGCTGGAGTACGGCGACTTCGAGGGGATCATCCCGGAGGGTAACTATGGTGCCGGCGCTGTCATCGTGTGGGATCGCGGCGAGTGGGTGGCGCTGGAGGATTGGCGCACCGGTTTGGAGAAGGGAAAGCTTCTGTTCGAGCTGCGCGGCTACAAGCTTCAGGGCAAGTGGACGCTGGTGAAGATCAAGAAGAGCGAGAAGGACTGGCTTCTGATAAAGGAGCGCGACAGCTGGGTGAAGCAGCCGGGTGACGTGTTCCCCGAAGAGTCGGTGCTGTCGGGAGTCACGGTGGAGGAGCTGAAGGCGGGGGCCAGTCCGGCCGGCGATCTGCGGCGGAAGCTGGCGGAAACCGAGGCACTGCGCACGCGCGTCGATCCTCATTCGGTCAAGTTCATGCTGGCCGAGACGGTCGACGACGCGTTCACGCGAGATGGATGGCTGTTCGAGCTGAAGCTGGACGGCTACCGCCTCCTCGCTTGCAAGTCGGGTGGAGAAGCGCTCCTTCTCACGCGGAATGGACACGACTACACGCGCGTGTTTCCCGAGATCGCGCGCGCGGTGAAGGCACTTCAACTCGACTCTGTCATCATCGACGGCGAAGTGGTGGTGCAGGACTCGCAGGGGTTGCCCAGCTTCTCGCGACTCCAGCAGCGCGGTCGCCTGCACTCCGAGATCGACATCCGGCGCGCCGCGGTAGAGCTGCCCGCAACGTTCTACGCGTTCGACTTGCTGGCGTTGGAGGACTTCGATCTGCGCCCGCTTCCTCTGGAGCAGCGCAAACAATACCTGCTGAGCGCGATTCCCGGGCTTGGTCCGGTGCGCACGCTCGACCACATCGACCGCGAGGGCAAGGCCTTCCTCGAGCAGGTGAGTGCGATGGGATTGGAAGGAGTCATCGCCAAGAAGGCAAGCTCGCGATACAAGGGCGGGCGCACCGATGCATGGCTCAAGATCAAGGCGGAGGCCTCGGGTGATTTCGTCATCGTCGGATACACCAAGCCGAAGGGGAGCCGCAGTCACTTCGGAGCGCTCCAACTGGCAGACCTGGTGAACGGCACACTGGTTTACGCCGGGCGAGTGGGCACGGGCTTCGACGAGCAGCGGCTGGAGGAGATCCGGGAGATGCTTGCGGGAGCAGTGCGACGCGAGCCGCCGTGCGCCGGACCGGTGCTGTCACGGGGTGCCGATCCGCTGCCCGGCAGCAAGATACCGGAGACCCGTACGACTACATGGGTGGAGCCGAAGTACGTGTGCGAGGTGCGCTATCGGGAATGGACACCGGATGGCGTGCTGCGACACCCCGCTTTCATCAGACTGCGTGACGACAAGCGCCCTGATGAGTGCGAGCGGCAAGGTTGGTCGGGAGCGCAGCAGTCGGACGAGGATGAGCCCGCTGGTGGCGCGCCGGCGGCAGCGGAGCGCAGGGACGGTGACTTGGCCGCGGAATCTCCTGCCATGGCGCCAGCGGACAGAACAGTCCAGTTCTCCAACCTCAAGAAGGTCTACTGGCCCGCGGAGGGATACACCAAAGGCGATCTGATCGATTACTACGGCGCCGTGTCCCGGTGGCTCCTTCCATACCTTCGCAACCGTCCGGTCGTGATGACGCGTTTTCCGGACGGCATCGATGGCAAGTCATTTTATCAGAAGGATGCTCCGGAGTTCGCGCCGCAATGGCTGCGCACGGTACCGATCTGGAGCAACGACACACAGCGCGACATCCGTTACTTCGTGTGTGACGGGGTGGAGTCGCTGCTCTACATCGCCAATCTCGGATCGATTCCGCTGCACATCTGGGCTAGCAGGGTGGGTTCGCTGGAGCTCCCCGACTGGTGCGTGATCGATCTCGATCCTAAGGACGCGCCGTTCTCCGACGTCGTGCGATGCGCGCTTGCGCTGCGTGAGCTGTGCGAGCAGATCGGACTGCCGAGTCACGTGAAGACCACCGGCAAGTCCGGACTGCACATCCTGCTTCCGCTCGGCCGCCAGTGCACGTACGAGCAATCGCGCACGCTGGGTGAATTACTGTCGCGTATCCTCCTTCGGGATCTGGGAGAGATCGCGACGATCACGCGCCACGTGTCGAAGCGAGGAGACAAGGTCTACCTGGATTACCTCCAGAACCGGCACGGGCAGTTGATCGTGGCGCCGTTCAGTGTGCGGCCGCTGCCAGGTGCGTCCGTCTCGATGCCGCTCGAGTGGGACGAGGTGAACGAAACTCTCGATCCGCGCGCCTTCACCATCAGGACGGCCGTGGAGCGGATGGAGCAGATGGAGACGGATCCGGTGGCGGGCGTTCTGGAGGAGAAGCCGGATCTGGTTGCGGTGCTGTCGCGTGTCGCGGGAATGGTGGCGAGCGCGGGCTGATCGGGCACGTTGGGGCAGGTGGGCCGGTGCACTTTCCATGTGAGCTGCTGCACCAGCGGGTCCGCTGACGACACTGGCACGTACGGCGATCCCGCGCCCAGAACTGTCGCCTTTCGATACTCTCATATCCGTCTCTGACTCGACGTCGTTGGGAAGGACTGCCAATGCGCCGGAAGGCGTTCGGCCACGGCGGCGAACCGAAGAGCCGGCAAGAAATTGATCATCGTGGCTGAGGAGATTGCGCTGGACGCTCCTGGAGCAGCTCGGCACGAGGTTCGCAGCAGAAGCAGGCGAAGAGCGCCACGTGTTTGCGCCTGGTGATCAGTGGCTCGCGCGAGACATCTCAAGAGCAGCTGCTACTCTCCACCTGAGCCACGGTGACCAGTGCACTGAATCGCGGGTCCGGTAGAGCGCGCCCTCTCATCTGTCGCTCACGCCGTGCGCGTCTTGACGGGGGACGAGCGACGGGTCACCGTAGCCGGGCCGGAGTTCGGTGCGCTTCGATGGACGCTCCGCGACTCTCCCGTGCCGCTGTTAGATGGCATCATCGCCGTGCTGAGTGAGCAGCATTGACTGCAGAGACACAGAGAACGCAGTGAAGGCTGCTCAGATGGCCGGTAGCTCACAATGAACTCCCCCAAATGATTCACCCGCAGTTCCCCCCAACCCGGAGATGTCGATGAGATTGAGGCAACGTTGGATCCGGCCAGGCGTGGCGGTCGCCGTGCTATTCCTTGCCGCCTGCGCGGACAGAGCCGCGCCGGTTGCCCCCGCTGATGAAGCCTCGCAGGCGCAGGAGCGGGTCGTGCACTCGCGGCCGCAAGTGGCAGCCTGGTTCGAACGCCTCTCGCCGGAAGTCATGTCGCTTCCGCATACCGTGTACGCCGCACACGACGAGAACACCAACCAGCTCGTCGTTGCGGTCGAGCAGCGCGGCGCGATTCGCGGAGTGGAGAACGCGCTGCGTGCACGCGGCGTGCCAGCCTCGGCGTACCGGATCCAGGTCTCGCAACCCATCCGGTTCATGAGCACGACGCTCCGAACCGCGCACCGGCCCACGGTGGGGGGGATCCAGATTCACTGGAGCAACTTCGTCTGCACGCTGGGCTTCAACGTGGACCACGCGAACGGGCGGTCGTTCATCACGAACTCGCACTGCACGAACCAGCAGGGAACCACAGGCAACACCGCATACTACCAGCCTGTCAGCAACGTCGAACCGACCGCCATAGCCTTCGAGGCGCACGACCCGCCATACACCCGAGGCGGAGGATGCTCACCGGGTAGGGTATGCCGGTTCAGCGACGCTGCCCGGGCGCTCTATCAGAGCGGTACGACGTCGAGCCGCGGCGCGATCGCCAAGACCACGGGCGAGAACAACGGCTCGCTCACCACAAGCGGTGGTTTCAGCATCACGGCGCAGAACAACACCAGTACATCCTTCAGCGGCACGATTCACAAGGTGGGGCGCACGACCGGTTGGACCTCAGGCAACGTCACGAGCACTTGCGCGACCGTGAACGTGTCTGGATCCAACATTCAGCTACGCTGCCAGACGCTGGTCCAGCGGAGTGAAAGCGTGATCGTGGGCGGCGGCGACAGCGGTTCGCCGGTCTTCACCCGGTCCAGCGGCGACAACGTGACGTTGGTGGGCATTCTCTGGGGTGGCAGCAGCAGCGGAGACCTGTTCGTGTTCAGCCCGCTCAAGAACATCCAGGACGAACTGGGCGGCCTGACGGCGACTTCGGACGGTTCCGGGGGCGGTGATGGTGGCGGCGATGGCGGAGGAGGCGGTGGTAACGAGTGCATCCCGCGCGGCCCCAATGGCAACAACTGCAAGTAGCCACTGCGCAGCACGAGGTCTGGTGAACGGGGGAGAGCGGCAGGCCGCTCTCCCCCGTTCCTCTTCCGCTCGCATCAACACGGTGCGAACGTAGCTGCCTCTCGCGTGCTCTCCCGCCTTCGTGCCACCCGTCACGCACTGAATGCCTCCCGTAAATCGACGAACCTTTCTGCAAAGCGCGGCGGCAGCCGTGTTGCTGCCGAATCAAACATTGTGGGCTACACCAACGGCCCGGGACCGCATCTCGCACGTGCTGCGGGGCGCGCTCGTCTTCGACGGCACCGGCGCACCGCCCGTCGAGCTGGATGTCGCGCTCTCCGGCGATCGAATCGCCGGTGTCGGACCGCGCCTGAACGCCGGTCGCGTTCCGGAAACGGATCTCCGCGGGTTGGCGCTGGCGCCCGGGTTTGTAGACATCCACTCCCATACCGATCTCCAGCTGCTCGTGAACGCCCGCGCTGAAAGCAAGGTGCGGCAAGGTGTGACCACCGAGGTGACCGGACAGGACGGTAGCTCGATCGGGCCGTGGACCGACGACGAGTATGCGGAGGCGCGGAGCGGCCATCGCGAGCGGTACGGCGTCGACATCCCCTTCCGCGACCTGCGCGGCTTCTTCGCCTGGCTCGACGCGGACGGTGCCGCCGTAAACGTGGCCAGCATGGTTGGTCAGGGAACGATCCGGGGCTTCGTGGTCGGCAACGATGACAGACCCGCCACCGACGACGAGGTCCGGCGCATGACTCATGAGCTGCGCCGCGCCCTCACCCACGGGGCATGCGGCCTCTCCAGCGGACTGGAGTACACGCCCAGCGCCTTCGCCAGCACGGATGAGCTCATCCGCATCACCACCGCGCTTGTCGGCACGGGGCTCCCGTACGCCACGCACATGCGCAACGAGGATGACCGCCTTCTTGCCGCCATGGAGGAAGCCATCCATGTGGGACAAATGGCGGGCATCGCCGTCGAGATCTCTCACCTCAAGGCGCAGGGCAGCCGCAACTGGTGGAAGGCGGAGATTGCGCTGAACACGATCGAGCGCGCGCGGGCTGCCGGTATCGACGCCGCATTCGATGTCTACCCATACGTAGCCTACAGCACGGGACTGGCGAACCTCTTTCCGGTCAGCGCGCGCGATGGCGGCACCGATGCGTTTCTTGGCCGGCTCGCCGACGCCGCTCAGCGGGACGCACTCGAGCAAGTGGTGCGCGCCAAGATAGCGCAGCTCGGAAGCTGGGATGCGGTGCAGGTGACATCCACGGCATCCGATGCACTGAGCTGGGCGCGCGGACGGCAACTTGGCGAGCTGGCATCCGAGCGCGGCATCGATCCGTTCGCGCTGCTGGTGCAGCTCGTCACCGAGGATCGCAACCGCGCCGGCATGGTCGGTTTCGGGATGAGTGAGGCGAACGTAGAGCTGGCACTGGCACACCCGCTGGCCGCCATCTGCTCGGACGGTGGTGCCTGGGCACCCTACGGGCCGCTCTCCGCCGGGGTCCCGCACCCGCGAACGTATGGCACGTTCCCGCGAGTGCTCGGCCGCTACGTTCGCGAGCGCCGCATCATGCCGCTGGAGAGCGCCATCAACAAGATGACGGCGGTTCCGGCGCGGCGTGTAGGCCTTCAAGACAGAGGCATGATTGCGCCCGGCCTTCGCGCGGACCTCGTGGCGTTCGACCCGGACAGGGTAATCGATCAGGCAACCTTCGAGAAACCACATCAGTATCCTGCGGGCATCCCGCACGTCTGGGTTGGCGGCGTGGCCGTGCTTCGCGACGGTGAACACACCGGGGCACGGCCGGGACGCTGCGCGCGGCCGCGCGCCGTAGCTGGGTCCTGATGGGCGTGCTTCGTGCATACCGCTGACCGCTACAATGTCCATCAGGCGGCGGCAGTTTCTCGGATACATGGGTGCGGCGACAGCAGCGTCGGTGATTTCCACCTGGGGCTGTAGTCGCGAAGGTCCGGGCCGCCAGCGCTGGTGGAGCCGCGGTGGCCCGGATTCGTGGGACGATATCCGACGCCGTTTCCGACTCGATCCCGACTACATCCACATGGCGGGGCTGCTCATCGCCTCGCACCCGGTGGATGTGGCACGCGCCATAGACGAGCACCGAAGGGCTCTGGACGAGAGCCCGGCGCACTACCTCCAGCAGCGGAACCGAAGTCTGGAGTCCAACGTCCGCAGCGCTGCCGCCAGCTACCTCGGTGTCCGGGCACGCGACGTGGCGCTCACCGACAGCACGACAATGGGAATCGCGCTCGTCTACAGCGGCATGTCGGTCCGCGCCGGCCAGGAGCTGCTCGCCACCACGCACGACTACTTCGTCACCCATCAGTCCATGAGGTACAAGGCGAGACGAACTGGTGCGACCTTCAGGATGGTGGAGCCGTTCGAGGATTCGGCGCGAGCGAGTGAGGAGGAGGTGGCGGGCCGCATCCTCGCCGCCGTGGGCGACAACACTCGGGCGCTGGGGCTGACGTGGGTGCATTCATGGACCGGTATCAAGATCCCGGTGCGCCTGATCGCTGATGGCCTTGCCGACATCAACGCCAACCGTGCGCCGCAGGACCGTGTGCTGCTCTGCCTTGACGGAGTGCATGGGCTGGGCGTGGAGGACACTGATCTTCCCGACCTCGGCTGCGATTTCTTCATGGCTGGTACGCACAAGTGGCTGTTCGGTCCGCGCGGCACTGGTATACTCTGGGGTCGCCCAGCCACCCAGAGCGCGGTCGACCCCACCATCCCGACCTTCGGCGATTCCGGGAGCTGGGGAGGACGGATGACACCAGGCGGCTTCAAGGCGTTCGAGCATCGGTGGGCAATGGCGGATGCATTCGAGTTGCACACAGAGGTGGGCAGGGGCGCGATAGCCGAACGGATTCGCGAGCTGAGCCAGCAGTGCAAGGAAGGGCTGGCCCGCATGAGCCACGTGCAGCTGCGCACGCCGCTCGATCCCACTCTCTCTTCAGGCATTGTCTGTTTCGATGTGGAGGGGATGTCGGCAAGGCAGGTGGTCAGGCGGCTCGAGCAACGGAACATCATCGCCAGCGTCACGCCTTACGATCGTCCTCATGCGCGGCTGGCTCCGGGGCTGCTCAATAATCCAGCCGAGGTCGATGCGACGCTCGAGGTCGTTCGTTCCCTCGGCTAGTGGCAGCGAGTCAGATGCCGATTTGCTGATCTGCGGGCAGGTTCACCAACCGGGCCACCGGTAATGTCCGACCGTCTACGGGGGGCGCCAACGGAGGGGTCGCGTGGCCTTTCCGCAGGACGACTGGACGGGATACGTGGTGTTTCACGCCGTTACTGCCGGCGGCGGTGACTACGGGCACATGCCCGAGTGCAAACGGGGAGGGTGATCACGCGCCCCTGGCAGCGCGCCCTGACTCACTCTGTCTCGCGCTCCCATGAGAACCCGACCTTCCTGTCTCACCCCGCGGTCCCGCTTGCCAGCGCCGCCCAGTCGCGCCGGCGGTCGTCGACGCGGCGGAGAATCAGGTAGCTGATCACCATCTGCACGAGCAGCACGAGTACGCCAACGCCCTGCCCCACGTGCGGCGCCAGTCCGCACATGTTGGTGAGGTAGAGAATCAGCGCCCACGTGGCTGGCCCGGTGATCGCCGAAAAACGGCCGACCATGCCATATAGTCCGTAAAACTCCCCGATCCGATGCGGCGGTGTAAGACGCAGCATGAGCACGCGGTCGCTTGCCCACACGCCACCCAGGGCAACGCCGGCGCTGGCGGCCACCACGAAGAGCACCCACAACGGCAGCTCGAGAATCCCGACCATCCCCGCCAGCAGAAAGACAGCCATCCATGCGTACAGCACCAGGTCGAGCGTCCGTTTGGGTCCCAGCCGGTCGGTCACCCATCCCCATGCGAAGCCTCCGACCACGGCGAAGGTAATGGCGAACAGCAGGATGAACTGCGCGCTCCGCTCTCCCTCCACTTCCGTCAGTCCGGTGGCAACAGCCACGTTCACCGTGTACAGCGCCATGATGAGAATCACTGTGTTGATGGCATCGGTGTACACCGCACGGCCGATCAGGAAGCGAAGCAGTCCCGGGAACTGATCGCCCGAGCGCAATGCACGGATGGTATCGCGAGTGGACTCGCGTATCATCCGCAACCCAAAGACCTGCCGCGGATTGGGATTGCCGCGCTCCCGCACGAGGACAAAGCACGGGATCGCGAAGGCAAGAAAAAAGATCGCGATCATGAGGAAGAGGAAGGGCTTGTCCTCCGTGCCGAAGATCAGTCCCAGCATCACCGCGACATACGAACCCAGATATCCCACACCAATCCCGATGCCGCCGATCTTGCCGCGGTTGTCCTCCGTGCTCACCTCGGGAAGCATGGCGTCGTAGAACTGCAGCCCCGCCTGGTATGCGATGTTGGCGATGATGAACGCGACCGCCGTCCCCCACAGCCCGGCACGCGCCAGCATCGCCGTGAACACGACGCAGATGATCGTGCTGACCACCAGGAACGGCATCCGACGGCGCGCCCTGTCGGTCATCGCGCCGAGCAGCGGCGACATAACGAAAATGATGGCATAGGAGATCGCGCCGATGATCCCCCAGAGCGTGTCGGCACGCTCGGCACCGACAGTCTCCCTGATCCAGAGCGGCAGGAAGAGCGACACCACGCCCATCGAGAAGATGGTATTGGCGAGATCGTAGGTGACCCAACCGAACACCGACGCGCGTCTGATCCGGTGGATCCGCGGCGCTCGAGCCTCGGGGGACTGGACAGGGACGTTGGTCATTGTCGAAACTGTACGATCTGACGCCGGCACACTGGTCGGCGGTCTATTCGCAACACCTCTGGCGTCCAACAATGTACCGACATTTCCTTTTCGTGCCCGTATGCGCGTTCTCGCTCTCCTGTACCCACGCGCCACGACCCGGCCCCATGCCAGCCGGCCAGTCGGTCGCGGACCTCCTCCAGTACGCAGATCTTCGCACTCACAACAGGGCAGCCACCAGACTCTCCGAAGGTGCGCGCAGAATCGTTCGTCTGGATGAGCGCGAAGGGTATGGCGTGGCCTGGATAGATGGCGTCGAGCTGCTCGACGGCACGATCGAGCTGGAGGTCCGTGGTCAGGACGTGCCGCAGCGCAGCTTCCTCGGCATCGCCTTCCATGGCGCCGATGATGAACGTTACGACGCCGTCTTCCTTCGTCCCTTCAACTTCCGGCACGAGAATCCGGATAACCGTGCGCGAGCGGTGCAGTACGTGTCGCACCCCGTTCACACGTGGCGCAAGTTGCGTGAGGAGCACCCTGGTGAATACGAGAGCGGGGTCTCCCAGCCCCCGGATCCCACCGGCTGGGTCCAGCTTCGCCTCGAGATCGCGCGCCAATGGGTTCGCGTCTTCGTCGGCGAGACGGAGGAACCGGTGCTCGAGGTGAGGCAGCTGGCCGAGCGAAGGGGCGGTCGCGTGGGACTCTGGGTGGGAAATCCTTCCGGTGGAGACTTCACTGCGCTGCGCGTCTGTCCGGCTGCGGGAGGAGAGTAGGCTCCCGAATCCCGGCTGAACCATTTCAGCGGCAATCGGGGTAGGCCATCATATGGCCATCCGCAATCATGTGGAGTACCGTTCGCTTTGCTTCCTCGCCCGGCGCGCCGCCTTTGATGGGACCACTTCGCCGGGGCTAATTCATCTGCACACCGTAGCTCCATGAAGAGATCCGGCCGGTGGCTCAAGGCCGCACTTGCCATTGTCCTGGTCTGGTCGTGCGCTTCCGCAGCACGCGACCCCGACCCACCGATCGTTCAACCCGGGGCACCCGGAGAGGCAAGCCGTCCGGCCCCGAGCGGCCACGCTGCCGGCACGCATCAGCCGGCGCCCGTGGCTGACGTGCGTTTCATGCAGGGGATGATCGTGCACCACGCCCAGGCGCTGGTCATGACCGGACTGGCGGCCGCTCGCACCGCGCGCGAAGACATACGAACGCTGGCAGCGCGAATCGAGGCTTCTCAGGCGGACGAGATCCTCCTGATGGAGCGCTGGCTGGAGGCGAGCGGAAAGAGTGCTCCGGTGGTGCATGCGCATCACGGCCATGAGGCTGCCGGCGATCACGAACGTATGCCCGGCATGCTCACAGCTGAGGAGCTGAACCGACTGGCCGCGGCTGCCGGCGCCGACTTCGACCGGCTCTTCCTGGAGTTCATGATACGCCACCACGAGGGCGCGCTCGTGATGGTAGCGGAGCTCTTCGCCACCGAGGATGGTGGCCAACACGCGCAGATCTTTCAGTTCGCCTCCCACGTGGACAGCGATCAGCGAATCGAGATCGCACGCATGCGCGCCATGCTGCGCACTTCACCTCAATGAGAAACGAGAATGACGGCTAATGTGATGAGCTATCCCGCTCTGGGAAGGAGACTGCCACGACTCTTTTGCCTGCTACTGCTTGCCGGGTCGCTGTTCGCCGCAGCGCCGGGCTGGGCGCAGGAGCGCGCGGATCCCCGAATCGGATTGCGGGCTGGATGGCTGGATGCCGAGCATGCCGCCAGCAACATGGAGCTGCTGGCAAGCCTTCCGCGCCCCGACCGCTTCTTCGACGAAACCGACCTGGGCAATATCTACCTCGCGAACACCGACATGGCCTTCCAGGGCGACCTGCTGGTCGTGGGCAATTTCCATGGATTCCAGATCTTCGACATCTCGAACCCACGGAGCCCGCGGCTTCGCGTCGCCGTCGAGTGCCCCGGTGGTCAGGGTGATCCCTCGGTGTTCGGCAATCTGCTGTTCATGTCGGTGGAGATGCCGAATGGTCGCATCGACTGCGGCACCCAGGGCGTTACCGGGAGAGTAAGCCCGGAGCGTTTCCAGGGCGTTCGCATCTTCGACATCAGCGATCCAGCCAATCCCACACAGGTGGCGGCCGTTCAGACGTGCCGGGGTTCGCATACCCACACGCTCATGACCGACGCGAACGACGACGCACATGTCTACGTGTACGTCTCCGGCACCGCCGGTGTGCGACCGGCCGCGGAGTTGGAGGGTTGCTCCGCGGGTGCGCCCGACGCCGATCCCAATACGGCGCTGTTCCGGATCGAGGTCATCCGCGTTCCGCTGGCCGCGCCGCAGAACGCTCGCATCGTGAGCGAGCCGCGAATCTTTGCCGACAGGGAGACAGGATCCATTCAGGGACTCTGGCCCGGTGGCAGCCACGGCCCGGGCACCCAGACATCGAGTCAGACCAACCAATGCCACGACATCACGACATATCCGGCGATCGGTCTCGCGGCCGGCGCGTGTTCGGGAAACGGCATCCTTCTGGACATCTCCGATCCGGTGAACCCCCGGCGAATCGACGAGGTTACGGATCCCAATTTCGCTTACTGGCATTCGGCCACGTTCAATAATGACGGCACGAAGGTCATCTACACTGATGAGTGGGGCGGCGGCATGGCGCCGCGCTGCCGGGAGACCGACCGGCCGGAGTGGGGAGCGAATGCCATATTCGACATCGTCGATGGACGGTTGCAGCTGGCGGGATACTACAAGTTGCCGGTGCCGCAGACGGCGACGGAAAACTGCGTGGCTCACAACGGATCACTGATCCCCGTGCCAGGGCGCGACATCATGGTGCAGTCATGGTACCAGGGCGGTATTTCAATATTCGATTTCACCGATTCGTCCAACCCTGTAGAGATCGCCTTCTTCGACCGCGGTCCACTGAGCGCCACTCGGTTGCACCTTGGCGGTTTCTTCTCGAGCTACTGGTACAACGGATACATCTACGCGTCTGAGATGTCCCGCGGACTCGACGTCTTTCAGCTGACAGCCAGCGACCATCTGTCGCAGAACGAGATCGACGCTGCGAAGCTGGTTCGTTTGGAGGAATTCAATCCGCAGCACCAGCCCAGGTTCGTGTGGCCGGCAAGTCCGGTAGTGGCACGCGCCTATCTGGACCAGCTGGTGCGTAGCGGTGGCATCGCGCGCGACCGCGCCGCCAGGCTGTCAGGAGAGCTCGACGCCGCCGAGCGGGCAGCCGCGGGGCAGCGCGAGGCAGCGCTTTCGCGGCTCGCCGCCACGGCCAGGATGCCCGCCAGGATCGGCCCGATGCAGGGCGTCCAGCCGAAGGCGAACGCCACGCCCACCAGGCCGGCGCCGACGACGCCCG